>DASYNT010000285.1:0-43534 GCA_036008405.1 Xanthobacteraceae bacterium | reverse complement strand
CGCGATGACGGGCACGCGCCGCCTGGCCTGGTCGATGCACCATTCGACCACCTTGTTGTGCTCGTCATGGGAGAGCGTCGGGCTTTCGCCCGTGGTTCCCACCGGGACCAGGCCATTGGTGCCCTCCCCGATCTGCCATTCTACCAGCGCGCGGAATGCAGCTTCGTCGAGCGCACCGTTCTTGAACGGGGTGACCAGCGCGGTGAACGATCCCCGAAAGCTCGTCTTGGCGCCCATGATACGCTCCTGGAAGCTGGCAATTTGCGCGCGGCCAACTGCGTAGTGATAACCATTCCGGCCCGGCGATTAAAGCCCTGTGTCCCGCCCGTTTTCGGCACCGTCGAACCAATGCCACGATTCGAGGCTTAGGGTTTCCTTAATCGATCTAAACCAAGGGTAGTGGGGGATCTATCCGGACGGGGGGGCAATTGACCCGACAGCGTTGTGGAAGCGGACTGTTGATTAATGCAATTGCCGGCGCCGTGGCGCTCGCTTCGGGCGCCGTGGCCGCCGAGGAGACGGCCAATAAGGCGTCTCGGCCGAGCGCTGCGGCGGCCATTGCCAAGCACATCCCTCTGCCACGGCCGCGCCCCCGCCTCGTGGCGGGCCATCAGATCAAAGCGGCGGGCCCCGTCCTCGCTTCGCTCGCGCCTGGAGAGGTGATCGACGCACGCACCGAGCCCATGCCGGCGCCGGCCGTTACCGCCTCCGCCGCCGACCTTGCCGCGGTCCAGGAGGCGATCGCCCTCACCCGCCGCAGCCGGCCAAAGGACGCGACCGAAGTGCAGCAACGGATCGCGGACCCGCTCGCCCGCAAGCTGGTCGAATGGGCGATCCTTCACAGCGACGACAACGGCGCCGATTTTTCCCGTTTCCGGGCCTTCATCGCGGCCAATCCGAGCTGGCCGAACATCTCGATGTTCCGTCGCCGCGCCGAAGCCATGCTGTGGCAGGAACAGGCCGACCTCGCGACCGTTCGCGGCTTCGTCGGCGACAGGCCGGTGTCGGCCAAGGGGCGGTTCGCGCTCGGCCGCGCACTGCTGGCCCAGGGCGACCGCGCCGGCGCCAAGGCCGTCATCCGGGACGCCTGGCGCATGGAATCGCTGCCGCGGGACGCCGAGGAACAGATGCTCGACACCTTCGGCGAGCTCATCACGCGGGACGACGACAAGGCCCGCATGGAGCGACGCCTCTACGCCAACGACATCGACGGCGCCATGCGCGCCGCCAATCGCCTCGGCGGCCTCGAGCCGGCGATCGCCAAGGCACGCGCCGCGGTCAACGAAAAGGCCGCCAACGGCACGGCGCTGATCGATGCGCTGCCTTCGGGCGCGAACCAGGATGCCGGGGTCCTGTTCAGCCGGATTCAGCTGCTGCGGCGCGCCGAAAAGATCGCCGAGGCCGCCGAGCTGATGCTGGCGGCGCCGCGTGACGCCGCCCACATCTACGACGCCGACGAGTGGTGGGTCGAGCGCCGCCTCATCGCGCGCAAGCTGCTCGACCTCGGCGCCGCCTCGACCGCCTATCTGGTGACGCGCGACGCCGCGCCCCCGACCAAGGAAAACTACCGCGTCGAGCACGAATTCACCGCCGGCTGGATCGCACTTCGCTTCCTCAAGGACCCCGCCGCCGCCGCCCAGCACTTCGCCCGCATCAACCCCGGCTCCAATCCGATCGCGCTGGCGCGGGCCGGCTATTGGCGCGGTCGCGCCGCCGAGGCGATGAACAAGCCGCAGGAAGCGCGCACCCACTACGAGCAGGCGGCCCGCCACAGCACCGCCTATTACGGGCAACTGGCTCGCGCCCGGCTGGGCCTCGCCGAAATCGCGCTGGCCGCGCCTCCGGTGCCGTCGGCGGACAAGCGCGCCGCGCTCGCCTACAACGAGGTCGTGCGGGCCGTCGAAACGCTGTACGCCATCAACGAGCGCGACCTCGTCGTCCCGATCGTGGCGGACCTCTCCGAGCGCAGCACCGATGTCGCCACGTTGGTCGCGCTCGCCGAGATCACCGCCAAGCACGACGATGCGCGGTGCGCCCTGCTGATCGGCAAGGGAGCGCTCGGACGCGGCCATCCGTTCGACCGCTACGCCTTCCCGACCTTCGGATTGCCGCACTATTCTGCGGTCGGACCGCCGGTCGAGCCGGCGGTGGTCTATTCGATCGCCCGCCAGGAGAGCGCCTTCAATCCCAAGGACGTGTCCAGCGCCAATGCGCTCGGTCTCATGCAGGTGACGCCCGAGGCCGGCCGCTACATCGCCAAGAAATTCAACGTGACCTATGACCAGCAGCGCCTGCTGCACGACAAAGTCTATAACGTGCAAGTCGGCGCGGCCGAGCTCGGCGACGATATCGCCGGATATAACGGCTCCTACATCCTGGCATTTGCCGGCTACAATGCCGGCCGCGGCCGGGTCAGGGAATGGATCGATCGCTACGGCGATCCGCGCGATCCCAAGGTCGATCCGGTCGACTGGGTCGAGCGCATCCCGTTTTCCGAGACCCGCAACTACGTCCAGCGCATCCTGGAAAACATCCAGGTCTATCGCGCTCGCTTCGGCGGCGGCACGCGCCTCCTGATCGAGGCGGACCTGCGCCGCGGAGCGGCGGCCGCCAACTGAGCGGCCCAGGAGTGCGGCGTCTGCAAGGGCCGGTTTGCAGCGGTCGGTCTGCAGGGACCGGTTGGCTCGCGTTTCTTCCCGTGCGATAACGCCTGATCCGAATGCGATCCGCTTGGTTGATCGGATTGCGCGCACGGCTTCGATCTCGCCTCGGCCCGATAGGCTGCAATGCTTCGGGCTTGTGCAGGATCGGACGCGAAAGCCTGCCGCTGTTCGGGCTGTTGCGCCCGGCGCGGCGCGACCAGGGCCGCAGGCGGGGAAAGGGAATGCAGGGCGTCGGCGGCGCGGACATCGAAAAGGCCATCGCGCTGTTCAAGGCGGGGAACGCGGCCGCCGCCGCCCAGGCCTGTCGCGCCGCATTGCGCCGGGACGGCCGCAACGTCACCGCGCGGTTTCTCCTCGCACTCACGCAGATGCAGTTGGGCAATTTCGAGGAGGCCGAGCGCCAGTTCGCCAAGGCGACGGCGCTCGACCCCGCTGCCGCGGAGATCTGGGCAAACCGCGGCAACAACCAGATCGCGCTCGGCCGGCCCGATAGCGCGCTCAAATTCCTGACCCGCGCCCTGGCGCTGGAACCGAATTTTCCGGAGGCGTTGTACAATCGGGCGCGGCTCCTGGCGGATGCGGGGCGCGCCGAAGAGGCGCTCGCCGCCTATGACAAATGCCTCGCTTTGGTGCCGCGCTTTGGCGATGCCCTCAACAACCGCGGCGTGATCCTGGCAAAGCTCGGCCGCCACGACGAAGCCCTGGCGAGCTACGAGAAATGTCTCGCCATCGCGCCGAATGCCGCCGATACGCTCAACAACTGCGGCACCCTGCTGGCCTCGCTCGGTCGCCGCGAGGAGGCGCTCGCGAGCTATGACGCCAGCCTCGCCATTGCGCCCGACAGCGTCGATACGCTCACCAACCTGGCGGGGATGCTCGCGTCTCTGAGACGCAACGAGGAGGCGCTCGCGAGCTTGGACCGGGCGGTGCGGCTGGCGCCGGGCCGGCCCGAACTGCTCGATCGCCGCGGCAATCTCCTCGCCGCACTCGGCCGCGATGAGGACGCCTTCGCGAGCTTCGACGCCTGCGTTTCCGTGGCACCCGAATATGCGGCGGCCTGGCTCAGCGTCATCAAGCTGCTGGTCGCGCGCCAGCGCTTCGAGGAGGCGCAGCGAGTCGTCGGCAGGCTTCTCGCGGTGGCGCCCGATTCCGACTTCGCCCAGGGCTACCTCGCCTTTGCGAAGCTGAGCCTGTGCGACTGGAACGGCCTTGCCGAGACCATCTGCGCATTGCGGGACCAGGTGACGCGCGAAAAGGCGGTGACGCTGCCTTTCCACACCCTGCTCACGCTGACCTCGCCACGCGACCAGCTCAAGTGCGCAAAGGCCCGCGCCGCGCTGGAATTCCCGCCGGCCGCGGTCGCGAAGATCGCGCCGGGCCGCTATGACCACGACCGGATCAGGCTCGCCTACATCTCCGCCGATTTTCGCGAACACCCCGTGTCGCAATTGCTGGCGGGGCTGATCGAACGCCACGATCGCGCCCGGTTCGAGACCATTGCCATCGCGTTCGGTCCCGACGACGGCAGCGCTATGCGCACCCGCCTGAAGGGCGCGTTCGAACGCTTCATCGATGTCGACGCCGGCGGCGATTTCGAATCGGCCAAGCTGCTGCGTGCACTCGAGGTCGACATCGCCGTCGACCTGATGGGCTTCACCCAGGGCTGCCGCCCCGGCATCCTGGCTCCCCATCCCGCGCCCCTGCAGGTCGGGTTTCTCGGCTATCCCGGCACCACCGGCGCCGCTTTCATCGACTACATCATCGCTGACCGCGTCGTCGTGCCCGAGGAGAGCCGCGCATTCTATTCCGAGAAGGTCGTCCATCTGCCGGACTGCTGCCTGCCCAACGGCCCGCGCAGGGTCGCCGAGAAGACACCGACCCGTGGCGAAGCGGGACTTCCGGAGCACGGCTTCGTGTTCTGCTGCTTCAACCAGCACGTCAAGATGACGCCGGATGTGTTCGACGTCTGGATGCGTTTGCTTTCCAGAATCGAGGGCAGCGTCCTATGGCTCCCGGCCGCCAATGCGGTGGCGTCGGCCAATCTGCGCAGCGAGGCCGGGCGACGCGGAGTGGACCCCGCAAGGCTCGTCTTCGCGCCGCGGGTTCCCGCCAATGAAGACCATCTGGCGCGCCAGCGCCTGGCCGACCTGTTCCTGGATACGAGCCCCTACAATGCACACTCGTCGGCGGGCGACGCCTTGTGGGCGGGGCTTCCGGTCCTCACCTGCATGGGCGCGACGCTGGCCGCGCGCGTTGCCGCGAGCCAACTCCATGCGATCGGATTGCCCGAGCTGGTGACGACGTCGCTCGACGAGTACGAGGCGCTGGCGTTCAGGCTCGCCAGCGAACCGGAACGGCTCGACGCCTTGAAAGCAAAGCTCGCCGTGCATCGACGGACCCATGCCCTGTTCGACACCGCTCGTTTCTGTCGCGGCATCGAGGCCGCCTATGTCACGATGCTGGAGCGACACCGGTGCGGTGAGCCGCCGCAGGGCTTTGCGGTCGCCGCCCCGGATCGCCCCGTGCCATGATTTCGGTCGCGGCGGGGCAGCGGGCGACGATGGCGACCCCGAGGCGCCCACGCCATCGGCGCGGCAAGCCGGCGGAGAACCCCTGCCCCCGCGCTATCGAGGCCTGAGCCAAGGGAACGGAGGCATTCATGGGCGAGAGCCGGTTCATCGCGGCCCAGGACGGATTGAGGCTCCACGCGCTCGAATGGGGCGACCGCCGATCGCCGCTCCTGCCGGTCGTCTGCCTGCCCGGCCTGACGCGCACCGCCGAAGACTTCGCGACCCTCGCCGCCGCACTCGCCGCCGACCGCCGCGTGCTCGCCCTCGACTACCGCGGGCGCGGACGATCGGATTACGACCCCAATCCCGAGCATTACGCGATTGCCGTCGAAGCGGCCGATGTCGTGACCGTCCTCTCCGGATTGGCGGCGGCGCCGGCGGTCGTCGTCGGCACCTCCCGCGGCGGGCTGATCGCGATGACGCTCGCCGCGGCAAAGCCGCAGCTGCTGGCGGGCGTCGTCCTCAACGATATCGGCCCGGTGGTCGAGATCGAAGGGATGATGCGGATCAAGGGCTATGTCGGCCGATTGCCGCAGCCTGCGAGCTACCAGGAGGGCGCCGAAATGCTGCGGCGCATTTCCGGAAATCAGTTTCCCGAACTCGGCGCCGCCGAGTGGCTTGCCGCAGCAAATCGCGGCTGGCGCATGGAGGGCGGCCGGCTGGTGACCACCTACGATCCCGCGCTCGCCCGCACCCTCGACGGCGTCAGCGCGGACAAGCCGTTCCCGACGATGTGGCCGCAATTCGACGCCATGGCGCCGCTGCCGCTGCTGGTCGTGCACGGCGCCAATTCGGACGTTCTGAGCGCAGCGACGGTGGCGGCGATGCAAGCGCGCCGTCCCGACATGGAACGGCTCGTCGTCCCCGACCAGGGTCATGCCCCGCTGCTCGCAGAACCCGCCACCATCCGGCCGATCGCAGCCTTCGCAGCGCGATGCGATGCCCTGCGCGGACGGTCACGGCATTGAACGGGAGATCACGATCCCGAATAACCGCGGATTTCTTCGGGCACGGCCGGGCCGTGAGCAAACCATCAGGTGCCCAGCCGCTTGATTGCATCACTGTGCGCTTTTCTGCTGCTCCTTCCAGCGCAGGAATTCCAGGAACAGCGCCGCCTCGTCGGACTCGCTCAGCGCCGGCTTGCCGCGTTGTGCGGCCGTATGCGCGGGCGGTCGTGCCACCGGTCTAGCGGCGCGCTGGGTCTCCACCGCCGGCGACTCGGGCGGCCGCGGCATGAGCGTCCTGAGATACCAGCACTTGCGGTCGTTCTCGCGATCGATGCGATAGTACCAGTGGAGACCTTCCGGCGCATCGCGGTTGGGCTCGGCGAGACAGTCGGCCGCCGCCGCGGTATGGACGCCGAACCCGAGCCCGGCGCCGATCATCCAGGAACAGATCGGGGGAACGCAGAAGAGGAAACGCTTCGACATCTTGTACTCCACGGCCCGCAACTCGAAACCTTGCGCGTATCCCGGCGAGACCACGCGCGGAATCAATGAGATCGGGCAGCGGCGATTTGCCCGAGCGGGTCCCCCTCGGATGGCCGAAGCTCCCATGCCGTTCGTACGGATATAGGGCCGCAATGAGCTACAATTCCGGCAAGGCGATGCCGCCCGACGCCTCAATTCGGGCGGCCGCACTCGCTCGCCCTTCAGTAAACGTCCCGTGCCGGCGTTCCGGAACTGGCGGAGACGGAGGGATTCGAACCCTCGATACGCCTTTAGAGCGTATAACGGTTTAGCAAACCGCCGCCTTCAGCCACTCGGCCACATCTCCGTGGGGTCCATATGCCTGAGCGGCGGCGGACTGGCAAGGGAATGTAGGGCGGGACTGTCGGTCCGGAATGTCGGTCCGGAATGTCGGTCCGGTTCACACCGCGTCCGACGCGGCCGGCAGTCTCGATCGCCCTGGGCCGGCATCCGGAAGCGGCAGAATTCCCGCACCGGAGACGGGCAGAAATCTAATGCCTGAGCCAGGCTCGGGCGGCGCGCTGGGCGTCCGCGATCTCGGCGTCCGACATCTGCTCGGCGATTTCGCGCCGCAGGCGCGCGGCATCGGCATTGCCGCGCATGGCGGCGAGATTGAACCATTTATGCGCCGTCACGTAGTCGGTCGGCATTTCGGTGCCGATCGAATACATCATGCCGAGCCGGAAGAACGTGTCCCCGGAGACCTCGCCCATGCTTCCATTTTCGATGACCGCAAGTTCCGCTCGTCCCATGATGGCCTCCCCGGCCTTTTTGAAAATGCGCCGGTGTGCCGGCTCGATCTGGTTCTGCTCCGGTTCCGGAGTGTCCCGATCATCAGCGGAAGTTTTGAATCACGCTTTAAGCAATGCGATGAATCGGAGATGAATGCGATCCGCAAAAACCGCGGGTGCCACCGGTCGTTAAGCACGAAAATGCCGGAGAATCGGGGCGTTTTCGGATTCCGGTGAGCGGCTGCTAACCGTCGCGCTCAAGAGAGCGGTAACTATCCGCGCAGGTGGCGCGACGCCGCGACCTGCGCGCAACTCGGTCGGGCCGATCGGTCGGAAACGGGATGAGAGCCGCGGCACTGACGGGCCGCCGATCGCCGGCATCGCCCCGCGGATCCCGACCGCTCATGACGGTGCCTCGTGCGACGTCTCGCGACGGAGGACTCGCTCGGCGGCGACCGGTGGAGAGAAGACGGCCCGCGCTTTGAATTGGCGGCGAGGCATGAACTCGATCGGTCGCGTGCGCAGCACCGTCAGGCTGCCGTGAGATCACCCACGGAGCCGGATTCCGTCGAGGTCTCGCCTCGTCGAAATAACGGGGATGCGGAGGACAAGATAATACACTGGGGGATTACGAGGCGTCGGCGAGACTCCGAGGGCCGAAATCCCATCAGCGGTGTCCGCCGACCACAGGGTGCCAATTCCCGCACCCTGTCCCCAAGTCGGCCGCGATACGGCCGCTCCAATTTGCACTGGCACTCGGGAGGTTCAAGCCTCAGTCTCGCCGACGCCCTCCGTCGCCGACCCCGGCGTCACCACCGACCGCATCGCTATATCGCGCGTGATGTCGCCGGGTTGACCATCAGGTCGTCGATGGCACGGAGCATCGGCGCTCCGCCTTACTTCTTCTTGACGGCCTTCCGCTTCGCGGGAGCCTTCTTCTTCGCAGCGGGTTTCGCCTTCGCCTTAGCCTTCGTGGTTGCTTTCTTCGCCATACTGCCCTCCTAGCCAAGTTTAGCTGGCGGTGTCGCATCAGTGCCTACGCGAATCGTGGGCACTGCATTCCGATTACTACAGCAGAACGAAAAAAACAGCTTCCGGATTAAGGAAACGTGTATTTGCGCCCTCCCTGGGCATCGCAGCACGGTTCGCCGCGGCGAGGCGACCGAGCCGCGACGACATCGCGCGCGACATCATGCCGGTATCGCGCCGCGATTCCAGCGAATCCAAGAAACCCCTGCGAATTGGGCATTTCATCCATGTCTGAAAATTGGTGCACAACGCATCGAGTGCGGCTTGACAGCTTTTGCGCCGGCGCGCCGGAGGCTCCGCGCCGCATCGCGGGCCGCAATTTTCGCCGTGAAAAAAAATCTGCGTACATCTCTCCGCAAGGCGATTCCGAGCCGCATCGGAGGCGCGCGGGGGAACGCAAAGCGCGCGAATCGAGCGCGGCCGATTCGCAAAACCATGGCCATGGATCGATTTTGCAAGCGCTTGACGCGGCGCGGCGACGGTCAGCGGCGCGGCGATTCTCCTCCACCGAGAGCCACCAACGTCCCCGCGGAGGCGGCGCGCGCCGCGCGTTCATGGCCTGCGAGAGCGATCGTCCGGCTCAGAGTCCGAGCTTCGTCCTGACGAGTTCGTTCACCGCCTGCGGGTTCGCCTTGCCGCCGGATGCCTTCATGACCTGGCCGACGAACCAGCCGATCAGCGCCGGCTTCTGCCGCGCCTGCTCCGCCTTGTCGGGGTTGTCGGCGACGATCTCGTCGACCACCTTCTCGATTGCCGAGACGTCGGTGACCTGCTTCATGCCGCGGGCCTCGACCACGGCGCGGGGATCGCCGCCTTCGCTCCAGACGATCTCGAACAGGTCCTTGGCGATCTTGCCGGAGATCGTGCCTTCCGCCAGGAGGTCGAGGATCGCGCCCAGCGCGGCGGCCGGCACCGGCGAGGCGCCGATGTCCCTGCCCTCCTTGTTGAGGCGCCCGAACAGTTCGTTGATGACCCAGTTGGCCGCGAGCTTGGGGTCGCGCGCCGGGCCATCGGGGCGCCGGACCACCGCCTCGAAGAAGTCCGCACTCTCGCGCTCGGCGACGAGGACGCCGGCATCGTAGCCGGCGAGGCCGAACTCGGACATGAAGCGCGCCTTCTTCTGGTCCGGCAGTTCCGGCAGCGCCCGGGCGAGCGCTTCGACATATTCCGCGGTGAGCTCGAGCGGCAGCAGGTCCGGGTCGGGGAAATAGCGGTAGTCGTGGGCTTCCTCCTTGCTGCGCATCGCCCGGGTCTCGTTGCGCGCGGCGTCGTAGAGCCGCGTCTCCTGTTCAATGACGCCGCCGTCCTCGATGACGCCGATCTGACGCCGTGCCTCGCAGTCGGCGGCCATGCCGACGAAACGGATCGAGTTGACGTTCTTGATCTCGCAGCGGGTGCCGAACGGAGCGCCCGGCCGGCGCACCGACACGTTGACGTCGGCGCGCAGGTTCCCCTTCTCCATGTCGCCGTCGCAGGTGCCGAGATAGCGCAGGATGGCGCGCAGCTTGGCGAGGAAGGCCTTCGCCTCCTCGGCGGAACGCAGATCGGGCTTCGACACGATCTCCATCAGCGCGACGCCGGAGCGGTTGAGATCGACCAGCGACATCGCCGGATGCTGGTCGTGCAGCAGCTTGCCGGCGTCCTGTTCGAGATGGAGCCGCTCGATGCCGACGGAAACGGCGCCGTCGGGCATGTCGACGACGACTTCGCCCTCCCCCACCACCGGCGACTTGTACTGGCTGATCTGGTAGCCCTGCGGCAGGTCCGGATAGAAGTAATTCTTGCGGTCGAACACCGAGCGCAGGTTGATCTTCGCCTTGAGGCCGAGGCCGGTGCGGACCGCCTGGGCGACGCATTCCGCATTGATGACCGGCAGCATGCCCGGCATCGCCGCGTCGACCAGCGACACCCGCGAATTGGGCGCGGCGCCGAAGCCGGTGGCGGCGCCGGAAAACAGCTTGGCCTGCGAGTTCACCTGGGCATGGATCTCCATGCCGATGACGACCTCCCAGTCGCCGGTGGCGCCCTTGATCAGCTTTGCGGTCTTCACCGGGGCGTTCATCATCATCATTCCCTGCACTTGCAGCCGCAGGGATTGCGCGGTCTGCCTTTTCCGTCAAGGGCCGCCGCCGCGGGCGGGGAGCGGTGGATTTCGTCGGCCTCGCCGAGACCGGGGTCGGATTTCGCGATAACCTTGCACGCGAATCGAGGAGACATTTCGATGCCCCGAGCCCGGCAGAAGGCGTCACCGACCGACCGATATGCGAGAAGGATCGCGGTTGCGATTGCAAATGGCCGGTCGCCCGCGCCTGCGCCCGATCTCGAATCGTACCTCGAAAGCTCTCCGCACGAGATGTTGGCCGCGTTCGAGGGCGCGGCCCGGAACATGCCTCCGGCGGGGAGCGACGAGGCGCTTGCCTTCGCTTATCTGTTTCTTCTTCAGGGGCTGCTCGAGCGTCTGCGCTACCGCACCGACAACGGCTATGCCGACGCCGCCGACCTGATCGCGGATTTTCAGGCCGAGGTCGCCGCGCGGGCGGAGGCCGGAGCCATAAATGGTCCGATGCTCGCCTACGTGGCGGCGGCCCTACACCAGGCGAAAATACCTGTTTCGCCGGAACTGGCCGAGGCGTCGGCGAACCAGCCTGTCGACGATGACGACGGCGAATTGCTTCCTGCCGATGTGTCCACGGCGCTCCGTGGGTTGCTAGAATCCTGCGGCGGCGACCCGTACATGCTCGTCGGCTCGCTCCTCGAACTCGGTCACGGCATGCCTGGAGAGACACGCGGTGCGCTGGCCGCCAGCTTTGCGCTCGGCGATAGGCCCGACGCGCGCAGCGTCGCGGTCTTGTTCCTGCTCGATGCCGATGCGGTGGTCCGCCGCGCGGTTGCCGGAGCGCTTGCCCGGGTCGCCTCCGCGCTGTCGCCGACGGAGCTTCGGCGACTGATCGCAATCCGCAATTGGCGACCCGAGAATGAACGAGCCGAAATCGATGCCGTCATCCGCAACGCGCGCTTGGCCGGAGTCGATTGCGCGAGGTGGGACCCCGGCGGCGCCGACATGATTCTTGCTACCGCGATCGACGGCGCCGCAGCTCAAGGATTCCTGTTGGTGTCGCCGGCCGGGCGGAAAAAGCGGGTCTCGTCGATACTCACTAAAGGTGGCATTTCAGACGCCTGGAGCGGCGACCCGGAATCGAGCCGCCGGGTCGACGCGACCGTGGCCGAATCGCGCATGAACACTCCCCTGATCGCGGCATCCCGGCCTTATCTCGACCGCGTAGTGGCGCACAATCTGGCGCTCAGTATCGAGAAAGGCGAAGTATCGCCGCCCGGCCTGCTCCAGGTCGCCGAGACGCTCGGCGGAGCCGACTGGCGACCCGAGCGCATGAATTTCAGCGAGACACTGGCCGGGCTGATTGCCGAAATCCCGGAGGCGATGCGTAGCTCCGCGGCGGTCGATACATTGCTGAGACGGAGCGGTGAACTGGCCGAGCTCGCGGCCATCTCGCAGGCCTGGTTCGAGGACGACCCGGAGACTGCACGGGTGGTGGCAGGCGCGCGCGGCCCGGGTCGCGCGAAGCTCGCCACCTATCTCCTGCACACCATCATAGCACGGCGTCGCGACAAGTGGGCCGACCTGTTCCTGCGGATGGCCTTGTGGATGCGCGAGGCGCCCGCCGAAGCCGGCCTGTGCTGGCGCGAGCTGGCAATCGTCACAAAGGCGCTCGCCGACGGGCGGGACTTGACCGAGATCGGCTTGATGCAAGATATCGCACGGCGAACCGTGGCGGTGCTCGCCAGCACGCGCCCCGGGATCGCGATGGGCCCTACAGCAGCGCGGCGATGATGGCGGCGCGCTCCGCGTCGAGCCCGCCGGAGGCGGCGGGCCTGCCGGCCTGGCGGTACCAATAATGTGCATTGGAGACGTCGCCCTCGACGCGATGGAGATGGGCGTGCACCCAGGCGCAGGCGGCATCGTCATGCTTCATGACGATCGCGTGGGCGGCGTTCCAGTCGTCCTTGGCAGCCCACCACATCGCCTGCAGCGCCGGCGAGCATGCGGATGGCGGGGCGGCCTGCGAAAGCGATCGCTCGAACGCGACGGGGGTCATCATGAATCCCCTTTTCGTAACCGGGACGGCATCACCACCATCGCTGCGGCGAAAATCGCCCGGCCGCCTGCTCGATGACCTCGCCCAGCGCGAACAGGGTTTCCTCCTCGAAGGGACGGCCGATCAATTGCAGGCCGAGCGGCAGGCCCTTGGCGTCGAGCCCGCCGGGGAGCGAGATGCCCGGCAGCCCGGCCATGTTCACGGTCACGGTGAAGACGTCGTTGAGATACATCTCGACCGGATCGCCGCCGCCCTTTTCGCCGATGGCAAAGGCCGCCGACGGCGTCGTCGGCGTCAGGATGGCGTCGATCCCGGCCTTGAAGCAATCCTCGAAGTCGCGCTTGACCAGGCTGCGCACCTTCTGCGCCCGCAGGTAATAGGCGTCGTAATAGCCGGCCGAGAGCACATAGGTGCCGATCATGATGCGGCGCCGGACTTCCGGGCCGAATCCGACCGCACGGGTCTGCTCGTACATGTCGACGATGTCGCGGGCGGGCGCACGCAGCCCGTAGCGCACGCCGTCGTAGCGGGCGAGATTGGACGACGCCTCCGCCGCCGACACGACGTAGTAGGCCGGCAGCGCATATTTGGTGTGCGGCAGCGACACCGCGACGATCTCCGCGCCGGCCGCCTGCAGCCATTGCGCGCCGCGCGTCCACAGCGCCTCGATTTCAATGGCCAGGCCGTCGATGCGGTACTCCCGGGGTATGCCGATCTTCATGCCCTTGACCGACCGCGCCAGCGCCGCCTCGTAATCCGGCACAGGCATGTCCACCGAGGTGGCATCCCTCGGGTCGAAGCCGGCCATCGAACGCAGCAGGATGGCGCAGTCGCGCACCGTACGCGCGAACGGTCCGGCCTGGTCGAGCGAAGAGGCGAAGGCGACGACGCCCCAGCGCGAGCAGCGCCCATAGGTCGGCTTGATGCCGACGATGCCGGTGAAGGACGATGGCTGGCGGATCGAGCCGCCGGTGTCGGTGCCGACGGCGCCGGCGCACAGGCGAGCGGCCACGGCGGCGGCGGAGCCGCCGGACGAGCCGCCCGGCGCCAGCCTGGCGTCCGAACCGAGACGTCGCCACGGCGAGGTGACCGCCCCCCAACGGGACGTCTCGTTGGACGAGCCCATGGCGAACTCGTCATTGTTGAGCTTGCCCAGCATCACGGCGCCGTCGCGCCAGAGATTGGCGCTGACGGTGGATTCGTAGGTCGGAACGAAGCTCTCCAGAATGTGCGAGCACGCGGTGGTGCGCACGCCGGCGGTGCAGAACATGTCCTTGATGCCGAGCGGGATGCCGGTGAGCCGACCGCCCTCCCCGCGCGCCAGCGCCGCATCGGCGCGCGCCGCCATCTCTCTTGCGCGCTCCGGCGTCTCGAGCACGAAGGCGTTGAGCGCACGCCCATCGATCACCGCAGCGATATGCGCCTCGGCGAGTTCCGCCGCCGAAAACGCCCGCTTGCGCAGGAATCCGAGCGACTCCGCGAGAGTCAGCGAAGTGAGCTCGCTCATCCGGCCGGCGTCTCCTCGCAGGAGAAGCGCCGCGCCGCACTCCCTCCCCCTTCTTCAGGGGGAGGGTCGGGGTGCAGGTCCGCTGACTCGCCACGAGGTCTGAGCACGCCGTCCGCAACCCCCTCCCCGACCCTCCCCCCTTCGGGGAGAGGCGGCAGAGCCGCCTGCGGCGACCCCTCAGCCGTAACGGCGCGGGCGCGCGCTTCCATCGCGGCGAACCACAGCCCATCCATCTCGCAGGCCAGGCACATCAGACGGCCTTCGGGGGTGGGACCGGCGCGTCGCAGACGAACGGCCGCATGGTGACCGCGACCGGCGCCGCCGAGCGAAGGTCCGTCGCCCAGGAATTGGCGGTGACCTTCCGGGCCGGCTGCCACACCTTGCCGCCCGCCTTGTTGAAATAGGCGACGTATTGGGGGGGAAACTCTTCGCATTCCTCGCACATCACTCGACCACCTTGGGAACCGTGAAGAAATCGCCCTGGCGCGCCGGCGCATTGGCGAGGACATCGGCGGCGATGCCGCCGTCGGTCACCTGATCGGGGCGCTGCCGCATCTTCATGGGCATCACCGAGGTCATCGGTTCGACTCCGGCAATGTCGACCTCCGAAAGCTGTTCGACGAAGGCGAGCATGGCATTGAGCTCGCCCTTGAGATGCTCGACCTCGTCGTCCGCCACCGCGATGCGGGCGAGGCAGGCGATGCGCCGGACGGTGGCGTTGTCGACGGACATTGCAGCTCCAGGGACGGCTCGCCATTCGGCGATCGACCAAATGCAGGCTATAGCAGACGCGCTTTTGCCGCCGCAACCGCGGCGTCGCGCCCGGCCGCGCGGACGAGCGCCATTGCGGGTCCGGCCGCCGAAGCGCTATTGAGGCGAACGACAACGCACCCGCTCCGATGCAACGCAAGCCGCCCCATCGCTCGCCTCTCGACCTGATTGATACCGAGATCATTCAGGAGCAGGCGCATGCCCTCGGGCGCCTGGGCCGTGGCCTGGAGGCTGCGCTGGGCAAGTTGCGGGATCTCGACGCCGCGCTATCGACGCCGCCGTCCGAGCAGGACGGCAAGCGCCGCGCCGTGCTGGTGGCAGAAGCCGGCTACGCCTTGTGGCTGTTCGTGGTCCAGCGCGAGGCCTGCGGCCTGCGCGACAGCCGCGCCGTCATGCGCGACTACGCCGTGCCGGCCGAGGTGCAGATTCGCATGGGCCTGCTGCCCCCGCCTCCGCCCGGCAAAAGGGCGCGCGCCCGGTAGGAGATCTATTTGGCGCACGGCGCGGCCTGGGTCCCATTCACACAATTGCGGTATTAAAACACCTGCAATCTACTTTGCATGGGGTTGTTTTTCAAAAAGTGTCCACCTGCCCCCGCGGCTGTCAGTGCGATTGCGATAGGGACGCTGCGCAAACCTCACGCCCCGCAGGCCTGGGCTTCGACCACCGCGACCGCAGTCATGTTGACGATGCCGCGGGCGGTGACCGACGGCGTGAGGATGTGGACCGGCTTCGCGGTGCCGATCAGGATCGGCCCCACCGCGAGGGCGTCGGCCATCACCTTGAGCGCCTCATAGGCGATGTTGGCGGCGTCGAGAGTGGGCATGACCAGCGCATTGGCCGCACCGGCGAGCCGGGAATGCGGATAGACCCGCTCACGCTGGGCGGGGTCGAGCGCGGTGTCCGCGTGCATCTCGCCGTCGACCTCGAAATCCACCTTGCGCTCCCACAGGATCGCCGTCGCAGCCCGCATCTTGCGCGCCGTCGCGGTGTCGTAGCTGCCGAAATCGGAATGCGAGACCAGTGCGATCCTGGGCTCGATGCCGAAGCGGCGGATGTGGGCGGCCGCGAGCACCGCCACGTCCGCGATCTCCTCCGCGGCGGGATCCGGACGCACCTGGGTGTCGGCGAGGAAGATATGGCCCCTGCCGGTGATCAGCAGCGACAGCGCGGCGAAGTCGTCGACCCCCGGCGCTGTGCCGATGAGGTCGCGGATGTGGCGCAGGTGGCCCATGAAGCCGCCTTCGACGCCGCAGATGGCGGCATCGGCATCGCCGGCGCGCACCATGGCGGCGGCGATGACGGTCGAGTTGGTGCGGATCACGGTGCGGGCGGCATCGGGGGTGACGCCGCGGCGGCCCGCCGCCTCGATGTAGAGGTCGACATATTTGCGATAGCGCGGATCCTCCTGCGGGTTGATGAGGACGAAATCGCGCCCCGGCCGGATCGCCAGCCCGAACCGCGCCAGCCGCGCCTCGATCACCGCGGGACGTCCGACCAGGATCGGATGGGCGAGGCCCTCCTCGGCGACGACCTGGGTCGCCCGCAGCACCCGCTCGTCCTCGCCTTCGGCATAGACGACGCGCTTGGGCGCGGTCTTGGCCTGGCCGAACAGCGGCTTCATGATGAAGCCGGAGCGGAACACGAATTCGGTGAGCCGCTCGCGATAGGCCTCGATGTCGGCGATCGGCCGGGTGGCGACGCCCGAGGCCATCGCAGCCTCGGCGAGCGCCGGCGCGATCCGCAGGATCAGGCGGGGATCGAACGGATTGGGGATCAACGAGCCGGGCCCGAAGGTCGGCGCTTCGCCGCCATAGGCGCGGGCAGCGACCTCCGAGGGCGCCTCGCGGGCGAGCGCGGCGATGGCCTCGACCGCCGCGATCTTCATGGCTTCATTGATCTCGGTGGCCCCGACATCGAGCGCGCCGCGAAAGATATAGGGAAAGCACAGGACGTTGTTCACCTGGTTGGGAAAGTCGGAGCGTCCGGTGCAGATCAAGGCGTCGGGCCGCGCCTTGAGCGCCTCGTCCGGCATGATTTCCGGGGTCGGGTTGGCGAGCGCCATGATCAGGGGACGCGGCGCCATCCGTGCCACCATATCCGGCTCGAGCACGCCGGGCGCCGACAGGCCGAGAAAGATATCAGCGCCGTCGATGATGTCCGCAAGCGTTCGCTTGGCGGTATTCTGGGCGTAAACGCTCTTCCAACGGTCCATCAGGACCGGCCGGCCTTCATAGACGACACCTTCGATGTCGGTCGCCCAGATATTGGCCCGCCGCGCCCCGAGCGAGACCAGCAGGTTGAGACAGGCGAGCGCGGCCGCGCCTGCGCCCGAGGTCACGATCTTGACGTCCTCGATGCGCTTGCCCGTCAGCGACAGCGCGTTCTTCACGGCGGCGGAGACGATGATGGCGGTGCCGTGCTGGTCGTCGTGGAACACCGGGATCCTCATGCGCGCCTGCAGCCGCGCCTCCACCTCGAAGCATTCAGGCGCCTTGATGTCCTCCAGGTTGATGCCGCCGAATGTCGGCTCCAGCGCCGCCACCACGTCGACGATCCGGTCGACCTCCTGGGCGTCGATCTCGATGTCGAACACGTCGATCCCGGCGAATTTCTTGAACAGCACCGCCTTGCCCTCCATCACCGGCTTGCCCGCCAGCGGACCGATGCTGCCGAGCCCGAGCACGGCAGTGCCGTTGGTGATGACGGCGACGAGGTTGGCGCGGGACGTGAGCAATGCGGCCTGCGAGGGGTCGGCGGCGATCGCGAGGCACGCGACGGCGACGCCCGGGGTATAGGCGAGCGCGAGGTCGTGCTGGGTGGCCAGCGGCTTGGTCGACTGGATCGCGAGCTTTCCGGGCCTGGGAAAGCGGTGGTAGGCGAGCGCGCTCGCCTTGAGATCGTCGGATATGTCGGCGGTCACGCCGATTCCTCCCTGGTCGGGCGCGACCTTAGTTAGCCTGGCTTTGAAACAAAAGAACGATTATGCCGCCGAGCACCCCGACGGCGATGATTGCAACGGTTTCGGCGGGTCGCCCCGGTCGTGGCGATGTAGATTCCGCATGCGCGACATTCGTGCGCCGGTCGGCCGGTCAGCCGCCTTGCGCCGATACCGGCGTGGCCGTGCGAGCGAAACGGCGCTGCACGCGCTGCGCACTCGATGCGCTCAATGTCTGTCGGGCGACACTCCGACCTGCGGCCATTGCGCCAATCCGGTCTTCCGCGCATGGTCCTCGAAGCCTTTGTTGCGCCAGAAGAAGGCGCCCGGCATGGTGGTCGGGATCACGAGCACATAGAACAGCGCCCGGCCAGTCACGGCGGCGACCAGCATGGCTCCTGCCGCCAGGCCCCAGCCGAGGACGCCGAGCAATCCCGTCGGTGCAGCCGCTGCCAGCACGAGCATCGTGAGCAGGGCGAGCGCGATCAATCCGTTGCGTGCCCAATAGGTGTAGCCGAACACCGTCGTCTGTTCGTGATGCGTGATAGCGCCTTCGTTGCGGCGGGTCTGCATATCGCGAGCGTGGCAGATCAGGCCGATCGCTTCCATGGCAAGGCCGGCAGCGATAACGCCCGCGAGCACGCGCGGCAACATTGTCGACGGCCCGAGCAGCACATTGGGCCAAGCCGCCGCGATCAATAGGCCGCCGGCGCTCAGCGCGGTGCCGAAGAACGAAGTCGCGACCTGCCAGTGGTCCCAAAACGGCCGCGCCTTGATACGATAGATACGGGTCATGAAATACAGCCCGGCAAGACCCGCCGACACGGCGAGCCAGGCAAAGACCGTCGCGGCGGGCACCGACAGCCAGCCCGGCAGCCACGCCAAGCCGGGCGGTGGCCCCAGTACGACCGCGAGCCAGTGCGCTCCGAGCGCACCGAAGAACGCCGATATACCTGCGGCTTCGCGGCTCACCGGCGAGTGGCGCACATTGTAGAAGCCGCGATAGAATCGCAGCGGCTTGCCTAGATGCTGCGTCGACAGGAACAGCACCGTGGCCAATAGACCGAGCAGAACGAACAAGAAGACGGGGTAGGTCCGCGTGGCGGTCAGCGCGGTAAGACTTTCGAGACCAAGCAGACGCCCGGCGCTGAGCACAGTGAATGCGCCGATCACGGCCTGACTCACCAGCGTGAAGGCGACCAGCGGGTTCTCGCGCGAGGAGAGCTTCGCCAGGTTCCAATGGCGCCCGCGCGGGGCGCGCCGTTCGTCGAGCTCGGGGACATAGCGCCCATCCGGGCCCTCGCGAGTGTACTTGATGGGCTGGGAATCCGCACGCGTCATCGAGTTCGGCAGGCTGCGCTTGAGCTCAAAACGAATGTTGGGATGCGTAATGTCCGGCGACGGGAAGCCCGGGATATGGGTACGGGTCTGGTCGCGCCCTGCAGGGGCGTTCTCGATGACGCCGAAATTCAAGGCGTTGCCCAGGCACGCCGAGACGCAAGCCGGCTTGAGGCCGACTTCGAGCCGATCGACGCACATATTGCACTTCTGGACGTGTCCCTCCACGGGATCGAGCTGAGGCGCATTATACGGACATACCCAGGTGCAATAGCCGCAGCCGAAGCAGATGTCGGGGTCCTGGATCACAGCGCCGTATTCGGCGAACTTGGTGTAGGCCCGCGTCGGGCAGCCCTTCAGGCAGACCGGGTCATCGCAGTGATTGCACGCCATCGAAATGTTCATGCGCGTGAGGCTCGGATAGGTGCCCCCCTCGACATAGCCGACCGAGCGGAAGGCCAGGTGCGGCGGCAAATTGTTCTTCTCCGAGCAGGCCGCCTCGCAGGCGTGGCAGGCGATGCAGTTGTCGGCCGTGAAATGGAATCCGTGTTGCTTGTGGCGGTTCGGATTGGCGCCTATTCCCGGATCGCCGTTGATCTGCATGCTCTCGCCCGCGGGCAGCGTGGCCCGTTCGACGAGATCGATCAGGTCGCCGTATTGGTTGTGGCTCTTCGGCTCCGGGTCGTGGAGGAAGGCGTATTGGGGCTCGTTTTCGCGCACCTCGTACATACTGCCTTCTCCTAGAAACGACGCATGGCCATATTGATTTCGGCACCGGTCCTCTGGTCGACGTGCTCGATGCGCACCGCGCTCTGCTTGAAGGCGGGCTGGCGCGAGTAGGGATCGAGCAGGCCCAGCGTCAGGCGGTTGACGCAATCGTGGAAGTGGAACGGAATGAAGATCATGTCGCGCGGTACGCGCTGGGTCAGCTGCGCCATGACCACGGCGTCGCCCCGACGCGAGATCAGGCGGACATAGCTCATGTGCTCGACGCCGATGGCGGTCGCGGCGTCGGGATTGATCTCCATATAGGGCGTCGGCGAGAACTTGTTGAGGTTGCCGATCTTGCCGGTCTTGGTGCGTGTGTGGAAATGCTCCACGACGCGCCCGGTATTGAGCCAGAATGGATACTGATCGCAGGGCCGCTCGTTGTTGTCGTCGAAGGCAAGCGTGATGAGCTTGGCCTTGCCGTCGTCATGGCAAAACCTGCCTTCCTCGTAGAGGCGGCGCGAGCCGGTCGGCGCTTTTTCCGTACACGGCCACTGCAGGCCATTTGCCGCCTTGATGCGTTCATGCGTCATGCCGGAAATGTCACACAGCCGTCCCTTCGACAGCACGCGCATCTCCTCGAAGATTTCGGATGACGTCCCGGGAAACTTCATTTTGCGGCCGTTGTCGAAGCGCTTGGCGAGTTGCGCGAAGATCCAGTGATCGGGTTTCGAGTCGCCCGGCGGATCGACGATTTTGGTCACATAGTTCACGCGGCGCTCGGTGTTCGTGAAGACGCCGTCTTTTTCCGCCCACATGGCCGCGGGGAGGTAGAGGTTCGCGTATTGCACGGTTTCGACATCCGAATAGGCATCCTGCACGACGAGGTATTCGAGCTTCTCCATCGTCTTGCGCATGCGTCCCGTATTCGGCATCGACGTCATCGGGTTGGTCGCGACCAGCCAGAGCCCTTTGATGTGGCCGGCTTCGATGGCCGGGAAAATATCGGTCTCCGTCAGTCCGCGGCTGCTGGGGAAGAACTCGGCATCGATGCCCCAGAAGTTCGCCATTTCTTCGCGATGCTTGGCGTTTTCGAGCACGCGATAGCCCGGAAGCCCCGAGCATGACGACCATTCACGCGTGCCCATGGCGTTGCATTGGCCGGTGATCGAAAGACCGCCGCCGCCGGGCCGGCCGACATTGCCGGTGAGCAGGTTGAGGTTGTTGATCGCGACGACGCCGTCCGAGCCGTGGGTCGACTGGTTAATGCCCATCGTCCAGATCGCCATGGCGGCGCCCGCCTTGGCGTAGGTGCGCGCAACGAGGCGGATGGTGTCGGCATCGACGCCGCAGATCCTGGCCGCCTTGTCGGGCGCGAAATCGTCGAGATTCTTCTCGAAATCGTTGCCGCGCGTGGTGCGCTCGTTGATATACTCGCGATCCTCGAGCCGTTCGTTGAGGATCACGTAGGCCATGCTGTTCAACAGCACCACGTCCGTCCCCGGCGCTATCGTCAGGTGGATGTCGGCCGACTGGGTGAACGCGGTCACGCGGGGATCGACGACGAAGACCGGGAATTTGCGCTTCTCGCGGGCCTCCTTGAGCCGCCAGTAGATGACGGGGTGCTGCTCGGGCAGATTCGAGCCGAAGGCCATGAAGCAATCGGTATGGTCGAAGTCGTCATAGCACCCGGGCGGGCCGTCGGAGCCGACGTTTGTAGCCGGACACGGCGGAGGCCATGCATAGCGTAGTGTTGCCGTCATAATTGTTGGTGCCGATCGCGCCGCGAACGAGCTTGCCGAGCGTATAGAATTCCTCGGTAAGAAGTTGTCCGGTGGAGATCACCGCGAAGGCATCACGACCGTAGGCCGTCTGCACGCGCTTGATATCCAGGGCGAGGCGATCGAGCGCGATGTCCCAGGAGACGGGCGCCAACGGATCGAAGCGGCTGTTGCGCAGCAACGGCACCGTGCCGCGTCCATTGGACGTGAACAACTCGTGCTCGAAGATGCCCTTGATGCACAGCTTGCCGCGGTTGACGTCGGCGCCGGCCGCGCCTCGGGTGGCGACGGGCGTTCCATTGGCGTTGACCCCGACTTCGAGCGCGCACCCGGTCGAGCAATAGCCGCATGTTGCGTAGCGCCACTCGACGACGCCCTTGTCGGCGATCTTGATTGGGTTGCGCTTTGCGCGTCCGAACAGCATGGTTTGCCACCTCGGCCAATCTATGGGTTCAGGGAATAGGGGCTATGGAATCGGGCGATCTCGATCGAGACTCTTGCCGGCACAGCCCGCCCTTGCCTGTGGCAAGGTCGCGCAGGGCAACCACCAGGCGACCCTCTTCCACCACCAGCCTCACGCCGCATTGCGGAGCGCGGCAGGGGCAGGCAGTAGGTCTCGCTTGCGCAATGGTCGGTGTCGGTCATGCCCTCGTCGTGCCTCGCGCATGATCCCGAAAAGTCCCCGACTTTTCGGCCGAGATCACGCGCTCTAAATGCGTGCGGCCACCAGCGCGGCGCCCCACGTGGTTCGCCATCGCGTCTTGACGCTGCTCAGTCCGACCAGCGCCAGCAGCGCCAGTGCAGCGAATACCAGGAGGCCGACCTGGTAACTTCCGGTGAACTGCTTGGAATAACCGAGGCTGGAGGCGAGATAGAACCCGCCGACGCCTCCGGTCATTCCGACGAGGCCGGTCATGACGCCGATCTCGGAGCGGAATCGCTGCGGTACCAAATGGAAGACGGCGCCGTTGCCCATTCCGAGCGCGAGCATGCCGACGACGAATGAGGTCAACGCCATCCAGGCCATCGGCTGGTGGAAGCTCGCGATCACGATCGCGACCGACGCCACCACATACATCACCGTCAGGGCGCGGATGCCGCCGACGCGATCGGCGAGGGCGCCTCCGAGCGGCCGCACCAGCGATCCCGCGAACACGCAGGCGGCGGTGAAATAACCGGCGGTGACCGGGTTCAGGCCGTAATCGACATTGAAATAGATCGAGAGCGAAGCGGCGAGACCGACGAAACCGCCGAAGGTGACGGAGTAGAAGAACATGAACCACCAGGCATCGCCGAGGCGCAGGACGGAGAGATACTCCATCCAACCCTTGGCCGGCGGCGCAGAGGGACTGTCCTTGGCGTAGACGATGTAGACCGCAAACGCGGCGGCGAGGGGAATGAGCGCAAGGCCGAACACATTGATCCAGCCGAACGCCGCGGCGAGACCCGGCGCGAACAACGCCGCCAGCACCGTCCCCGAATTTCCAGCACCTGCGATGCCGAGCGCGGTGCCCTGGTGCTCCGGTGGATACCACCGCGACGCCAAGGGCAGCGCCACAGCAAAGGATGCGCCGGCAACGCCGAGGATGACACCGGCGAGAAGAACCCCCGCAAAGCTGTCGATGCCGATGAGCCAAATGGTGAATATGCCGGCCAGGACGATCGCCTGTGCGATCAGTCCGGCGCGCCGCGGCTTGAGATGATCGACCACCACGCCGAGGACTACACGGAACCCCGCGCCGGCGAGCACGGGCACCGCGACCATCAGCCCCTTTTGCGCGTTGTCGAGCTCGAGGTCGCTCGCGATCTGCACCCCCAGCGGCCCGAGCATCACCCAGACCATGAAGGAGATGTCGAAATAGAGGAACGCAGCGAACAGCGTCGGCGTGTCACCGGATCGGAAGAACGCCTTGTCGATCATTGCAATATGGTCCCGCAATTCTCCGTAGAACCTCTTGATCAAAATGAGAGCACGCCGCGATAAAATGCAATCGTCGGCGATGATGTACTTTTTTGCATGCACTTCACCAATAATGCCGGCCAAACGCGCGCAAAATGCCGATATACCGCATGTTCCTCGGCAATCGATCGGCGTGCATTTTCACGCATCACGACGCGCATATTTTGTGCGCCGCGACGAAAGTCGCTCTCCTGCGTCGTCAACTACGAAAATCGTCGACGGGAAGAGAGCGGGTGCGGTCTCCGCCAGGCCGTCGCATGCACTGCCGATTTGCATTATTCTGCATCATGCAGCGCATATTTTAGGCGCTGCATCACGCGTCACATGCGCATGTTTTTGGCGTAACCGAAAAGGCTATTTTCTCGTACTGTTAACCGTGAGAATCGTTGGCATGGAACACGCCCGCGCGTCCGGCGAAGCCCCACCCGACCACCCGACCCGGCTCGAGCTCCGCTTCGGCTTGTGGACCGACACCGGTCCGCGCACGCGCAACGAAGACTATGCCGCCTTCTATGCGGGCAGCCCCGCGCAGCAGGCGCTGCTGGGGGCGGTGGCGGCGATCGCCGACGGCGTCGGCGGCGCCAAGGGCGGACGGGAGGCGGCCGAACTCGCGGTGCGTTCCTTCGTCGAGGGCCATCTCGGCCAGAATGCGACGCTCGGCGTCCAACGCAACAGCGCCCGCACCGTGGAGGCCTTCAATTCCTGGGCGCATTCGATCGGCCGCCGTGACGACAAGCTCGAAGGGATGGCGTGCACGCTCACCGCGCTGGTGTTTCGCGGACGCCGGGTCCACGTCATCCACGTCGGCGATACCCGCGCCTATCGCTGGCGTGAAGAACGGCTCGACCAGATGACCACGGACCACGCCCTCAGCGGCGCGGGTCTGCGCCACATTCTCACCCGCGCGGTCGGCGCCGAGGAGAGCATCCGCATCGACTATGCCGCCGACACCATGCGCCTGTACGACCGCTATCTGTTGTGCAGCGACGGCATCCATGGCGGCGTCACCGACCGCGCGCTGGCGGAAATCCTGGCGCGGCGAAACGCACCCGAACAGACCGCACGCGAGCTCGTCGAGGCCGGAATCGCCGCGCGAACCGGGGACAATGCCACCGCGCTGGTGGTCGATGTCATCGGCCTGCCGCCGGCCGACCAGGCCGACCTCGCGTTTGCGGCCGCGAGCCTGCCGCTGCTGCCGGTGCCGAAAGCCGGCGCCACCGTCGACGGCTTCCACTTGCGGGCGATGCTGGCGGACGGCCGCTATACCCGGGTGTTCGACGCCGAGGACCGCATCGAGCGGCGGCGCGTCATCGTGAAGTTTCCCAAGCCCGTTACCGGGGCGGAGGACGTGTTGCGGGGGGCGTTTCTGCGCGAGGCATGGATCGCGGCGCGCATCCGCAGTCCCTGGGTCGGCGAGGCCATCGAGCTGCAGCCGGACCGCCAGACCGGGCTCTATGCGGCGATGCCGTTCTACGAGGGCGAGACGCTGGAACGGCGGCTGTCGCGGCCGCCCGGCCTGTCACTGACCGCCGGCCTCGACTACGCGATCAAGCTCGCCGGGGGGGTCGCCGCGCTTCACCGCGCCGGCATCGTCCATCGCGACATCAAACCGGAAAACGTGATCCTGGAAGCGATCCGCGAGGGCCGGGTTCCCGGGCTGAGGCTGATCGATCTCGGCGTCGCGCGGCTGCCGCACATGGAGGACGTCGCGGCTCCCCATGCGCCGGGAACGCCGAGCTACATGGCGCCGGAACTGTTCGCCGGCGCGCCCGGCGACGAGCGCTCCGACCAGTTCGCGCTCGGCGTGACGATCTATCGGATGTTCACCGGCGCCTATCCGTATGGCGAGATCGAGGCCTTCTCGCATCCGCGCTTCAAGCGGGCCAAGCCCTTGACCGCGCACCGCCCCGACCTGCCGGCGTGGCTCGACGAGGCCGTCGCCCGCGCCACCGCGGCCGATCCCGACGACCGTTTCGGCGACGTCTTCGAGTTCATCTTCGCGCTGGAGCACGGCGCAATCCGCGCGGCCCCGCCGGCCCCGCGGCCGGCGCCGCTCTACGAGCGCAATCCGCTGCTGGTCTGGAAGGTGGTGTCCGCTTTGCTGGCGCTCGCGCTCGGCCTGTCGTTGGTGCTGAATCCGAACATTTTGCGCCGACCGAAGCCCGCACCAACGCCCGCGACACAGCGGTAAGCGCCGGCGCGGCGGCCCGGCAGACGCGCGTCCCGGCACAAGCACAACCGGTGCCGCTGAGCCGCGGCACCGGGATATTTTTCGGTGCCTCAGGCCGACTGCGCCTTCGGGGGAGGTGCCAGCGCGACGGCGGCCTCGGTGGTGAGAAGGAGGAACGTGAACGTCTCCTGCAGATACAGGCGGACGGTGCTGTCGGTGTGGCTGGAATAGCCGATCGAGACGTCCTGGCCGATATGCAGGTCGAAATCGCCGCCACGGGTGGTCAGCACGAAGGCGCCGGCGATGGCGGGGGCCCAGACGATTTCATCTTTGACGAGCTTTTTGACGTGCTCCAAAACCGGGTATCCATGGTCGCTCGTCTCGGCGAGGGCCGTATAGGCGTCGGCTCCGAGCAACACGGAATAGGGCCCGTTGACGCCGACGAGACGCAACTGGCTCAAAGCCTGGGCAATGGCCTGCGGATAATCGCGCACCTCCGCCGGGAGCGTCACGATCGGATTGCTGGTGCCCTGACGGATGCCGCCGATCCCGGCGGCGGCATAGCCCTCGAAGATGGCACCGTCCTCGGCAAGAGCGATCCGTCGCGCAGCATCCTTGGCCGGCTGCCAGTCGGAGTCGTTGGCGCCGCGCTCCACGTCGTCGATCGCCTGGCGATCCAGCTCGAACGGAACCCGCAGCTCGACCAGCGCACTCACCTGGCGCTGCCTCGCCACGATGCCGTCGGTCGGAGCCGCAATCGTCCTCAGGTGGCCGGTGCCGACGGCTGAGAGGCCGACGCCGCCCGGCCCCCGCACGTCGACGACGCGCCGTCCGGCGAGGAAGCGCTTGAGGGTACGAGAAGTCTCCTCTTCGATATCGGCCCACGCCGCATCGGAAATCGGGGCCAGCTCGCGATGAAGATTATTCATGCCGGGTGTCTCCTTTGAGGGAGCCGATGCCGAGCGAACCATCGGGCACCGACGTGATGGATCGTGCCGGTTCGGTTGCCGCCGATGCTGCGAGGGGCACCTCAACCGCCGGATCCGCTTCGGTGACGGACTCCAGAAACGTCGCCGACGGTACGAAAAACAGGCTTCCGGTCACCGCACGGCTGAAGTCGAGCAGCCGGTCGTAATTCCCGGGCGGGCGGCCGACGAACATGTTTTCGAGCATCTGCTCGGTGATGCGGGGCGAGCGACTGTAACCGATGAAATAGGTGCCGAATTCGCCCTCGCCGGCCCGGCCGAACGGCATGTTATCGCGGACGATCTTGAACTCTTTCCCGTCCTCGGCGATCGTCGTGAGGGCGTTGTGCGCCGAGGTCGGCTTCGAGGCATCGTCCAACTCGACGTCGGACAGCTTGGTGCGGCCGATGATGCGCTCCTGCGCCTCCGTGGACAGCGCGTTCCATCCGTCGAGGTCGTGGAGGTATTTCTGCACGATGACGTAGCTGCCGCCGGCGAACGCGGCGTCCTCCTCGCCGATGAGCGCGGCCTCGACCACGGCCTCGCCCCTCGGATTCTCCGTTCCGTCGACGAACCCCAGGAGATCGCGGTCGTCGAAGTAACGGAAGCCATGTACCTCGTCCACCGGCAAAACGGCACCGCCGATGCGCGCCATGATCTGCGCCGCAACCTCGAAGCACAGATCCATGCGCTTCGCACGGATGTGGAACATGAGGTCGCCCGGCGTGGAGACCGCTTGGCGCGCTCCGGCACGAATCTCCCGGAAGGTATGCAGGTCCGCCGGCCGCGGCTCTCCGAACAGCCGGGTCCAGGCGTCGGATCCAAACCCCATGACGCAGGAAAGGCCGCCTTCGAGGTCGCGAAATTCCACCGCGCGCAACAGTGCGGCAAGGTCGCCGCAAAACGACCGCAGAGTCGCCCGATGATCCGCGCCCGGATTTATCGTCACGATCAGGAAGATCGCGGCACGGGTAAGTGGTGCGGATACCGGCTGCGGGACAGCGCGCAAGCCCCCCGCCGCCCCAGGCGCGCTTTTCGATTGAGATTCCATCGGAAGGCATCCTGGCGGGTGCGCCGGAAGCTCGCTGTTCGAAATGCCGCGCTCGCCTCGTGCAAACGTCGGAACGCGAGCTTACCATCGCCCGCCGACGAAGGTCCATACCACCGCGCGGCGCGGGCTTGGCGCGAAGCGCGCGTCTTGGCCCCGCCCTACCGTTGATTCCAGTGATTCAAATCCGCTCTGAATCACTTCACCGGCGCCGAGGCCGGGCTCGGCAGCTTGGCCGTCTGCGCGGCCCTGGCCGCATCGGCCAGCGCCGCCAGCCGCTTCGGGCCATCGCCCGCGGTCGGCTGGATCAGGCCGGCCGACATGATGAGCTTGGCCGCGGCCTCGACGGGAATGTCGAGCTCGATGACGGCGCTGCGCGGCACATAGAAGAAAAATCCGGTGGTCGGGTTCGGGGTGCAGGGCATGAACACCGACACGTGCTCATCCTGGTTCGGCAGCACGGCGGTGATCTCCCGGCTCGGCGGCTGCGACAGGAACACCAGCGACCACATGCCGGGCGACGGAAACTCGATCAGGCCCACCGTGCGGAAGCTCGAGCCGGATTGCGAGAACAGCGTCTCGAACACCTGCTTCAGGCCCTTGTAGAGGGAGCGCACCAACGGCATGCGATCGAGGATGTGCTCGCCCGCTTCGACCAGGGTGCGGCCGACCAGGTTGGCGGTGAGGAAACCGAGCAAGGTGAGCGCGACGACGGCGATCACCAGGCCGCTGCCGGGAATCCGGCCCGGCAGGTAGGTTTCGGGGCGATAGGCGACCGGAATGAACGGGTGCACCAGGTTATCCACCCAGGTGATGAAGGACCAGGTCAGCCACACCGTGATCGCGAGCGGTCCGGCGACCACAAGGCCGGTCAGGAAGTAATTGCGGATCCGGCTGCCGATGCCTGCGTGATGGGCGGGCGGCTTGCCCGGCCTCGGCGGAGCGGGCGGTGGCGCCTCGGGAACGTCGATCGAACTCATGATGGGGACTATATGGCCTTCATGCCTGCCTACGCCATGGCCTGCTGCTTGCGTTACCGCCCGCCGCGCACACAACTTTCAGGCGCGGTTACTCCACCGTCACCGATTTGGCGAGGTTTCGCGGCTGGTCGACGTCGGTGCCCATGATGACCGCGGTGTGATAGGCGATCAACTGCACGGGGATGGCGTAGACGAGAGGCGTCACCGTCGAGGGCATTTCCGGGACCGTCAGGGTGTCGAGCGAATTGATCGTCGCTTCGCGGGCGCCCTTGGGATCCGTCACCAGGATGATGCGGCCGCCGCGAGCGGCGACCTCCTGCATGTTCGAGACGGTCTTGTCGAACACGCGGTCATAGGGGGCGATCACCACCACCGGCATGGTCTCGTCGATCAGGGCGATCGGGCCGTGCTTGAGCTCGCCCGCCGCGTAGCCCTCGGCGTGGATATAGGAGATTTCCTTGAGCTTGAGCGCGCCTTCGAGCGCGAGCGGGTAGCTGGTGCCGCGGCCGAGATAGAGCACGTCACGGCACTTGGCGAGGTCGCGCGCCAGCTTTTCGATCTGCGGCTCGAGCGCCAGCGCCTCCGCCATGTGGCGCGGCGTCTCGATCAACGCCTTGACCAGCCTCACCTCTTCGTCCTCGCCGAGCACGCCGCGGGCGCGGCCCGCCGCGATCGCGAGGCAGGCGAGCACCGTGAGCTGGCAGGTGAACGCCTTGGTCGAGGCGACGCCGATCTCCGGCCCGGCCAGGGTCGGCATCACCGCGTCGCTCTCGCGGGCGATGGTCGACGTCGCGACGTTGACGATCGACATCACGTGCTGCTTTTGCTCACGGGCATAGCGCAGCGTCGCCAGCGTGTCGGCGGTCTCTCCCGACTGCGACACGAACAGCGCGAGATTGCCGGGCTGGAACGGCGCCTCGCGATAGCGGAACTCGGAGGCGATGTCGATCTCGACGGGCAGCCGGGCGAAGCGCTCGAACCAGTACTTTCCGATCAGGCCGGCATAATAAGCGGTGCCGCAGGCCGAGATCGACAGCCGGTCGACGGCGCGGAAATCGAACGGCAGCTGTCCCGGCAGCACGATCCGGCTCTTGGCGAAGTGGACGTAATGGGCGAGCGTGTGGCCCACCACTTCGGGCTGCTCATGGATCTCCTTCGCCATGAAGTGGCGGTGATTGCCCTTGTCGACCAGCAGCGCCGAGGCGCTGGAGCGGATCACCGGCCGCGTCACCACCTTGCCGGTGGCGTCCTGGATGACGGCGCCGCCGCGGGTGAGGACGACGAAGTCGCCGTCTTCGAGATAGCTGATGGAGCTGGTGAAGGGCGCGAGCGCGATCGCGTCAGAGCCGAGATACATCTCGGCGTCGCCATAGCCGATGGCGAGCGGCGAGCCGCGGCGGGCGCCGACCAGCAGATCCTCCTCGCCGGAAAACAGGAAGGCGAGCGCGAAAGCGCCCTTGAGCCGCGGCAACGCGGAGGCGACCGCCGTGATCGGGCCGGCGCCCCCCTGCATTTCGTCGGTGACGAGATGGGCCACCACCTCGGTGTCGGTCTCGGTCACGAACCTGGCGCCGCGGGATTCGAGCTCCGCGCGCAATTCCGCGAAATTCTCGATGATGCCGTTATGGACCACTGCGACCCGATCGGTCGCATGGGGATGGGCATTGATCTCGTTGGGCCGGCCATGGGTCGCCCAACGGGTGTGGCCGATGCCTATGGTCCCCGACAGCGGCTCCTTGGAGAGCCGGACCTCGAGATTGCGCAACTTGCCTTCGGCGCGGCGGCGGGTCAGCCGGCCGGCCTCCAACGTCGCAATCCCGGCCGAATCGTAGCCGCGGTATTCCAGCCGCCGCAAAGCATCCACCATGCTCGTCGCGACCGGCTCGCTGCCGAGAATTCCTATGATTCCGCACATGCAGCCACTCCCCCGGCCTGCCGGCCGCCGTTCCGGACGACCTCACCTATTGTCTCAGAGGATGCCCGCAACACCATCATGAATGCACAAAATATGCGATCCAACTGAGTCATTTTGGACTCGCCCCTTCCGGCACCATAGCAAGATTCACGGCAATTTCCTGCCCGCGCCGACCACCCGGCGCAGCCGCGCCGCCCAGCCCTCCTTGTTGACCTGGCGGCCGCGGCCGAGTGCAAGCGCATCCGCCGGCACGTCGGTTGTGATCACCGAGCCGGTGCCGACATAGGCGCCGTCGCCGATCCGGACCGGGGCCACCAGCGCGGCATTGGATCCGATGAAGACACCGTTGCCGATCTCGGTGCGGTGCTTGGCGGCGCCGTCGTAATTGCAGGTGATGGCGCCGGCCCCGATATTGGTACCCTCCCCGACGCTGGCGTCGCCGATATAGGCGAGGTGGTTGGCCTTGGCGCCGGCGGCGAGCCGGGCCTCCTTCACCTCGACGAAGTTTCCCACATGGACCTCGGCATCGAGCCGCGCTCCGGGGCGCAGGCGGGCGAACGGCCCGACCCTGGCGCCACGCCCCACCGTGGCCCCTTCGAGATGGGAAAACGAGCGGATTACCGCGCCGTCTTCCACCGTGACCCCGGGGCCGAACACGACATAGGGCTCGATCACGACATCGCGGCCGAGCCTGGTGTCGGCGCTCAGATGCACGGTCTGCGGGGCGACCATGGACACCCCCGCGTCATGGGCGGCCGCGCGCAGCCGGCGCTGCAGCACCTCTTCGGCCTCGGCAAGCTGGGCTTGGGTGTTGACGCCGCGCACCTCATCCTCCCCGGTCTCGAGCGCCACCGCGGCCCATCCGAGACCGCGGGCGACGGCGACCGCATCGGTCAGATAGAACTCATGCTTGGCATTGTCATCCCCGATCCGCTCCAGGATCGCCAGGGCCGCATCGCCGCGCAACGCCATCAGCCCGGCATTGCACAGGCCGATGGCGCGCTCCTCGGCGGTTGCGTCCTTTTCCTCGCGGATGGCCGCGAGCCCGCCATCCGCCCCAGCGATCAGGCGCCCGTAGCCGGTCGGATCGGCCGGCCGGAAGCCGAGCACCGCGACGGCTGCGCCCTGCGCCAGCGCCGCGCGCAGCCGCGCCAGGGTCTGCGACGTGACGAGCGGAGTGTCGGCAAACACGACCAGCACGTCGTCGGCACCCCGCGCCAGCGCCGGCCTTGCCGCCAGCACCGCATGGGCGGTGCCGCGCCGCTCGCCCTGCACGAACAGCTCGGCGGACGGCATCGCCGCGTTCACCGCGGCAACCAGAGCCTGCTGGTCTGCCCCCTGACCGGGACCCACCACCACCGCATGCGCCCCGCCGGCGGCGCCGGCGGTCGCCAGCACGTGGGCGATCAGGCTGCGGCCACCGATAGCATGGAGCACCTTGGGCCGCGACGCCCGCATGCGGGTGCCTTCGCCGGCAGCGAGAACGATGGTGAGACAGGTTCTTGCGCTCATGTGCTCCGCCCCTCGCCGGCGCCACCGCGTCCGGCAGGAATGCCGTCATAACTCACCATGGGCAGTCGAGGAAAGCGCGGGCGGAGGTCGTTTTTTTCGCCCGCGACGGAGATATAGAGTGTCCTCCCAGACGCGGGCGGGTGCGCACAAAGATCGCGCTCCCAATGATTGTGCCTTCTAAAAGCCGGCACAATTTGGGATATGAAATGCGGCCTTCGTGCCAGACAAAAACAGCTGCATTTGGGTTGACCATCGCCGCGCCAAGCCAAGCCTAATTCGGGAGGAGTTGCCAGTATGTCGACACGTCTCCAGTTGCCGCGCTCCATCACCGCCCGGAATGTTGTGGCGCTCACCCTAGCGCTCACCCTCCTGGCCTTGCCCCTTGCCGTCGCCGTTCCGGCGGCCGCGCAGCCGAGCCCGGAGCAGATCGAAACGCTGCGGCAAGCCTGCCGATCGGATTTCATAGCGCATTGCGTCGGAGTGCAGCCGGGAGGCCGCGAGGCGTTGCAATGCCTCGAACGCAACCGCGCGCAATTGTCCGGGGCGTGCGGCAGCGCGGTCAGCGCAGTCGTCCCCGCAGCGACCCAGCCGGAAGTGCTGCAGGCCGAGACCCCACAACCGGAGAGGCAGACGCCGGCGACGCCACAACCGGAAGCGCCGCGATCCGCAAGCGCGCCGGCGCAGCCGTCCCAGCAGGAAGAACTTGCCGCGGTTCAGCGAACCTGCACGATCCAGGATTTCATGGCGCATTGCTCATGGATTGCGCCGGGCAGCCCCGAGCTTCCGCTGTGCTTGCGGGCCAATGCGGCAGAGCTCTCGCCCGGATGCCAGAACGTGGTGCGCGCTGTCCCCGCCGCCACGCCCGCGGCGGCAGCGACGGCGCTCCCGTCAGCGCCCCCGGTGACGGCGCCATCCATAACGGCACCGCCCATGGCGTCCCCACGACCGGTGACGGCGGCCGCGCCCGCTGCGGCGCCGCGACCGGCCGCCGCGCAGAAGAAGCCCAGCCCGAAGCAGCTCAGCGCCGTCCGTTCCGCCTGCCGGTCGGATTTCATCGCGCTTTGCTCCGGCGTTCAGCCGGGCGGCCGCGACGCGCTGCTGTGCCTCGAGCGCAACAAGGCGGAAATCTCCCAATCCTGCCAGAGCGCACTGGCCCCGATCGTTGCCGGCGCGGCAGGTCCGGGCACGGGAAGTCCCGGAACGGCAGGTCCCGACACGACGGCCCCCGCTTCGGCCACGGCGCCGCCGGCGGCCACCGACCGGCTCGTGATTCCGCGGCTGCCGCTGCGCGCCGAGATCATGCTCCTGCGTATCTGTGCGCTCGATCATCGGCTTCTCTGCGACGATGTTCCGCCCGGTGGTGGCCGCATCATCGCCTGCCTCGCCCGCAAGGCGTCAAAGCTCATGCCGGAATGCCGCGCTGCCCTGGCGGCGGCCAGCGGCTGAGGTGCGATGTCTGCCCCCGGACCCCAGTTCCAGGACCCCGATGCGCCACGCCGGCCGAGGCTGTTCGCACCCTCGGCGGCGGCGCTGAACTGGGTCATTTCGATCGGCTTCCTCTCGCTCGGCTATGCCCTATACATGCGCTATCTCGTGATCGAGCAGCCGAGCGTGGGGCTGGCCTGCGATGCCGGGCTCGCCACCTGGCTGTGCCTGAGCCGCAAGGTGGCCTCCGCCCTGTTCGACAATTACGTGTTCGGCTGGGTCAGTCTCGGGGCCGCCGTGCTGGCCCTGATCCGCCCGTCGGTGCCGCTGTTCACCATCGGCCTCGCCGCCACCGCGCTCGGCATCGTTCTCTATAATGCGAGCCTGTCCGGCTTTGCCGCCGCGCTGCTGATCATGTGCTTTGCTCGTCCCGTAACCGAAACAGGGTGACGGCGAGCACCGCAAGCATGGCGGCGAACCACAGGGCTTGCCAGTTCTCGAAGCCTTCATTGAAGACGATGTAGGCTGCCGACGCCGCCAGCGTGACGGCGGATACGAGTTCGGCGCGGCCGAGCGGCAATCGGCCGCGCCCGCCGATGACCGACGCCGCCGCAAACGGGATCACCGCCGCCGTCATCGGCGCGAAGGTGAGGTCGCGGTAGCGCGGATCGAACACGAGGCCCAAGGCGGTCTGCAGGGCGAGGACCGTGGCGGCGACCAGGATCGCCCCGGCGGCGACCGCGAGCACCGCGTGGGGCCGCCCTGCCGGGCGCCCGAGGGTGCGGCTGAAGCCGGGAACGGGAAGGCCTTGCGACATCGTCATGGCGGCCGCGATCGGAGCCGCGACCGATACCGCGATCAATACGAGGCCCCGCGCCCAGCCGCCGGCACCGAGGCTTTCGGTGGCCGCATTGGCCACCGCCCAGGGAGCGAAGATTCCGGCCACCACCGCATCGACCGCGATGCCTGCCACGACCGGCGGCGCCAGATCGTCGATCCTCTTCGCCCCTGCGGCACAGGCCGCGGCAAACACGACAGCGGCGAGCGCCAGGCCGAAAGCCATCTGCCAAACCCAAAAGGGATGGTTTGAAACCGGCTCGCCCCAGGCGAATTTCGGTTCCCGCCCGCCGGCGGTCAAAACGCCCCAATATCCCCCGACCGTGCCCTCGAGCTTGCGCTTCCAGGGCTGGTCGAAGGCCTCGATCAGGTTGGCCCGGTAGTTCCCGGCGCGCGCGCGCGCCATCACGTCCTCGAGCACCAGGGCTTGGTTCGCCGGCGACGGCAACGCGCCCTCGCGCATACGGCCGGCGCTGGGCCAGCCGACCTCGCCGATTAGTATGTCCTTGCCGGGAAAGCTCGCGGCGACCCGGCGGTGGATCTCGTCCACATGGGCGCCCGCCAGTTCGGCGGAGATCGGAAAATCCTCCCAATAGGGCAAGATATGAACGGTGACGAAATCGACCGCCTGGGCGAGGTCGCGGTTGCGCAGCCAGTATTCCCAGACATCGGCATAGGTGACCGGCATCGCGGTCGCGGTCTTGACCTCGCGCAGAATGTCGGCGAGGTCCAGCGCCGACAATTCGCCGCGCAGCAATACCTCGTTGCCGACCACGATGGCCGTGATCACATCGCGGTACTGCTTCGCCAGCGCGATGGTGGCGTCGATGCGGACCCGGTTCTTTTTGCGGTCGCTGCCGAGCCACAGGCCCTGGATCACCTTGAGCCCCAGGCGACGGGCGATCGCGGGCACCTGGTCGAGCCCGTTCTCCGTCGAATAGGTGCGCACGCAATCGGTCAGGCGGGCGAGCTTGGCGAGGTCCTCCTCGATCTCATAGCCGGCCACCTGGGTGCGTTCATCGAGCGGGCTTTCGTTGCCGCGGAACGGCGCATAGGACAGGCATTGGATGTGCCCGGGATCGGCGGCAGCCGCCGGCGCCGCGACCGGGCGCCCCAGCCACCACCATGTCAGGGCGACCGCCGCCAGCGTCGCGACGAAGAGCCCGGCAGCCCGTTTCATGCAGGACCTTCCAAATCGCCGCTTTTGCAATGCGGGATGCTTAGCCCACAGCCGCGCGTCCTGCCAAGACCGCCGCGCGGACCGCAGCCGTAACCCCCAAACGACCCGCGGCCCATTATCCTAATCACACTTCGCCGCTGGACAAACGACCCCAGTTCCGCCATTGACGAAAGATTGATCCGGGGCCGTAATCACCACTATCCTGCCCGATTGCAGTTGCATGGGAGGTTCGCGTCCCGGTCGAACCCGGTCGGCAACCGACAGCGAATGACATGGTCCATTCTGCAGTGCGTAACTTCGCGACCTGGGCTCTTGCAGCGCTGATGGCCGTCGCCCCGGCGGCCTCCTGGGGCCAGAATGCCGAGCCCAAGCCGGAGCAGGGCAAGGCGGGCGAGCCCGGCAAGGATGCCGCCGCCCGGGTCGACAACATTGCCGATGCGACCCGCACGATGACCGGCCCCGCTGCGCTCTCCGAATGCGTCTGGCTCGGCGAGCGGGCGATCGGACTGATGTGGCGTGACGACCTCGACACCGCGTTCAGGCACCTCGATCTCTACGACCGGTTCGGCTGCCCGGGCGAGCACATCCAGATCTCGTTCCGCTGCGTGGTCCGGCAGGGCAACATCGATCCCAAGAAGTCCGAGACGTTAGACGCTCGGGTTCATTCGTGCTGGATTAATCCAGCCCTGGCAGAAAAAAGTGGAACCAAATAGGCCACTTTTAAATTGACGCCGTGAGTTTGATTATTCGCGAAAAAAATCGCGGCCATTAATCCGCCATGGGCGTCTTGTACTTGAACTCCCACCGTGGTCTGCTAGATTGTGCGCTGCGGCAGCGTCCGCGACGGCGTCGAGGGGACAGACGCCGTTCTCCAACTCCCCGCCCCACTCGGTAAAGCGCTATGCGCTCGCTTGTGTCCGTGGTCGCGCTTGTTGCGTGCCTGCATGCTTTGGCTTGGGCAATCTGGCAGACCCAGGCGTCGGCTCCCAATATCGAGGGGGTCCTGAACAGCGTTTCATACTCGCCGTTCCTGGCGCACCCCGACGACATCTGCCACCCTCCCACCGAAGCACAGATCCGCAGCGACCTGAAAGCCATTGCGCCCTACACCCGGGCGATCCGCCTTTATAAGTCGACCAACGGTTTCGAGCAGATACCGGCGATCGCCAACGAGTTCGGTCTCAAGGTTACACTCGGGGTATCGCTCAACTACACGAAGAAGGAGGACGATATATCGCTCCGCTGCATCAAGAAGCCGGCCGAGCGCATGCTGGAGTTTCTGCGCCTCCAAGAGCGTGAAACCGTCGAGGAAGAAATAAAACGCAACGAGGAGCGCAACGAGCGGGAAATCAGCGCCGCTATCGATCTCGCCCGCAAGAACCGAAACGTCAACGGCATCGTGGTCGGCAACGAGACGATTTATCGCGGGGTTTATCTCAGTCTGGAAGAGATCAAGGATCAGATCAGACGTGACGCCTATCATGGCGGATGGGCACCAAAGGAAAAGAACGCTAAGGAAGAAAACGTCTATCTGAGCCTGGAAGAGATCAAGAAGCGGATCAGGCATGACGACGAGATCAAGGACCGGATCGAGCACGGCGAGAAGATCAAGGACTGGGTCGAATGGACGCCAACGGACGGCGGGTATGAAGTCAATGACCTCATAAAGATCATTCAGCGGGTCAAGCGTGAAACCGACGGCCGCGTTCCGGTGACGACGGGCGAAATCCATTCCAATTATACGGACCATCCCGAGCTCGGCTTTGCAGTCGACTACATCGCGGCCCACATTCTGCCTTACTGGAACTCAATTCCGGCCGCGGGCGCGGTCGATCAGGCCGTGCGGGTCTACAACGACCTGCGCCGCGATTTCAAAGGCAAGCGCGTCGTCATCGCGGAGTTCGGCTGGCCGAGCGGCGGGTACAATCGCCAGAGTTCCGTGCCCGGCAAGCTGGAGCAAGCCAGCGTGATCCGCTCGTTCCTATCGCGCGCTCAGGCGCTCGGCATGGACTACAACGTCATCGAGGCCTTCGATCAGCCCTGGAAAACCTCCGAGGGCAGCGTCGGCGCTTATTGGGGTCTGTTCGACAGCAGCCACCACCTGAAATTCGCGTGGACCGGCCCGATCGTCGACGACGGGCGCGGGAACATCAGCACCCTCGCAGTCGCGGTCGGTGCCCTGGTGTCGCTGCCGATCCTGGTTATGGCCGGCGCGACGATGACGCAGGCACTGCTGCTCGCCATGGCGGCCCACGGGATCGGCGCCTGGTCCGCGACAGTGTTCGAGTATTGGAACGGCCACTACTTCGTCTTCGGCACGGGCTTCGCGCTCTCGCTCGGCATGTTCCTTCTCGTGCCCCTCGTGGTTATCACGCTGCGCCGCATCGATGAGATGGCGGTTGTCCTGTTCGGGCGCCCGCCGCAGCGCCTGCTGCCGGCCGGAAACGGCACCATGACAGTGGGGTTCAACCCGAAGGTGTCGATCCACATCCCCGCCTATATGGAGCCGCCGCAGATGCTCAAGGCGACGCTCGACGCGGTCGCCCGGCTTAACTACCAGAATTTCGAGTGCATCATCGTCGTCAACAACACGCCGAGCCCGACGATGTGGCAGCCGGTGGAAGAACATTGCCGCACGCTGGGCGAACGCTTCCGTTTCGTCAATGCGCCGCGGCTCGACGGCTACAAGGCCGGTGCGCTGCGGCTCGCCATGGCGCATACCGCCGCCGACGCCGAGATCATAGGCATCATCGATTCCGATTATGCGGTCGCTGTGGACTGGCTGTCCGACCTGGTACCGGTCTTCGCCGATCCCGGGGTCGGTCTCGTCCAGGCGCCGCAGGATCACCGCGACGGCGAGCGCAGTCCGCTGCATCACGTCATGAACGGCGAATATGCCGGTTTCTTCGATGTCGGCATGGTGCAGCGCAACGAGACCAACGCCATCATCGTTCACGGCACCATGTGCCTGATCCGCCGCGCCGCCCTCGAACGCGCCGGCGGCTGGTCGAGCGACACCATCTGCGAGGACACCGATCTCGGCCTCACCATCCTCGAACAGGGCTGGCTCGCCCATTACACCAACCACCGCTATGGCCGCGGGCTGCTGCCCGACACCTTCGAGGCCTACAAGAAGCAGCGCGACCGCTGGGCCTCCGGCGGCTTCCAGATCGTCAGGAAGCACTGGCGGGCGTTCCTGCCCGGCGCGAGCCTGCTCACGCCCGACCAGAAGCGCGAATTCGTGTTCGGCTGGGTCAATTGGCTCGGCGCAGAGAGCGTGGGCGTGCTGGTCGCCATCTTCAACCTGGTCTGGGTGCCGGTCGTCGCCTTCGCCGGAATCGCGGTGCCGGACAAGGTGCTGACGCTGCCGATCATCGCGACTTTCGCCATTTCGATCGTGCATTTCATCACGCTGTACCGGCGGCGGGTGCCGATCCCGCTGGGACAGACCGCGGGCGCCATGGTCGCGGCCATGGCGATGCAATGGACGGTGGCGCGCGCGGTCGCCAACTCCATCATCAAGGACCACCTGCCCTTCGTGCGCACCGCCAAGGGCGGCAAGGGCGCCCGCCCCAGGCGCGTCGCCTTCCCCGCCTTCAACGAGGCGATCCTGGGCGGCCTGCTGGTGCTCGGCGCCCTGATCGTGTTCCAGAGGAATCACGAGCAGGTACAGGAAATCAACCTGTTCGGCTGCGTCCTGCTGGTGCAGAGCCTGCCGTTCCTTGCCGCGGTGGCACTCGCCGCGTTCGAGAATTCCCGCATCAATGATTTCGTGCTGTGGAACGCGATCGAGACCAAGGTCGTGCAGCTGTTGCCGCGCGAGCTGCTGCCGCGGCGCAACCGTATTGCCGAGGCGTCGGCGGCGCCCGAAAAACGGATGGAAGCGGCGCCGTGAGGCGTGTGCCGGCCGTCAGCGGTGCCGCCGACACACTATTGCTCTCGCAGCTGCGCCGCCGATCGATAACCTTGTCTCGATTTGCGAAGGCGTGAATTAACCGGATTCGGCTAGGCAAGACCGACGCTCCTCGTCGGATTCCACGCCCATGACCTCAATGTCCCTCGAAGTCGATGGTGCGGACGCCATGGCGCCCGATCCGCGGCGCGCGGGCGAGGATGGCGGCGCCCAGCCCAAAGGTCCCCGCATTGACGGCCTCAGCGCCGGGGATTATTGCCATCTGGCGGAAGAGTGTTTCTTCCTGGCGGCAGTCGCGAAAGATCCAGCGGCGGCGGCAGAACTGGTCAAGACCGGCGACGATTGCCTGCGATGCGCCGCCGGATGGCTCGCCGATCAACTGCGGACGTGACCTGCGGCGGCACCCGCCCCCTACCCTGCCATCGCGGTCTCGACCAGGCGGACCCAATACGACGTCCCGATCGGGATGATGTCGTCGTTGAAATCATAGGACTGGTGGTGAAGGCCCGCGGTGTCGCCGTTGCCGACGAAGATGAAGGCGCCGGGCCGCGCTTCCAGCATGTAGGAGAAATCCTCCGCGCCCATCACCGGCGCCATGTCGGTGTCGACATGCTCGGTGCCGGCGATCTCGCCGGCGATGGAGGCTGCGAACGCGGTCTCGCGCTCGTGGTTGCGCAGCACCGGATAGCCGCGGCGCAGATTGAGCTTGGCGGTGGCGCCATGGACCTTGGCGGTCGCTTCGACCACCTCGTGCAGCCGCTTGCCCAAGGCATCGCGGACCTCGGGCCGCAGGCTGCGGGCGGTGCCGCGCAGCCGCGCCGTCTGCGGAATGACGTTGTCGGCATGGCCGGCCTGGAACACGCAGATGGAGACCACGGCCGCATCGAGCGGATCGATATTGCGCGACACGATCGACTGGATGTTGTTGACGATCTGCGCTCCCACCAGCACGGGGTCGACGGCGAAATGGGGCCGCGCGGCGTGGCCGCCCACCCCCTCGATCTCGATGGTCAGATTGTCGGTCGAGGCCATGATCGCCCCGCTGCGGATGGAAAATTCGCCCACCGGCAGGCCCGGGAAATTGTGCATGCCGTAGACTTCCTCGATGCCGAAGCGGTCCATCAGGCCGTCCTTGACCATGGCGAGGCCGCCGGCGCCGCCCTCCTCCGCCGGCTGGAAGATGACCACGGCGGTGCCGGCGAAATTGCGGGTCTCGGCGAGGTATTTCGCGGCCCCGAGCAGCATCGCGGTGTGGCCGTCATGGCCGCAGGCATGCATCTTGCCGGGCACGGTCGACTTGTAGGGGAGTTCGTTCGCCTCCTGGAGCGGCAAGGCGTCCATGTCGGCGCGCAGGCCGATCACCTTGCGGACGCCGCCTGCCCGGTTGCCCTTGATGACGCCGACGACGCCGGTCCGGCCGATCCCGGCCACCACCTCGTCGCAGCCGAACGCCTGGAGCTTATCGGCGACCGAGGCGGCGGTGCGGTGGACCTCGTAGAGCAGTTCCGGATGCGCGTGCAGGTCGTGCCGCCAGGCGGCGATCTCGGCATGCAGGTCGGCAACGCGATTGACGATGGGCATTGCACTGGCTCCTTCGAGCGCGGTCGCATCGAGTTATCGGACGGCGCTCTTGAGTCTTCGAGTTTGAGCATGACCGCGCCCGAAAAGTCTGCAACTTTTTCGGCATTATGCGCCGGCATCATCCCCAAAAAGCGGATGACCCGACCCGATGGCCCCGTCGCCATCGATCGCGCCCCGCAACTTCAACCGGAACGCGGCTGGCAAGCATATGGGAACCATGTCGGGCCCTGGCAACGGGCAGACAACATGACTGAGACAGGGCGAGCGCGTCATGGTGAGCGAGTCTTGGGCGCCGCCCGGGCCTTCGCATCAGCACAACCCGAGCCGAGCCCCAAGGTCAAGGCGCGAAAACGGCAATGGCTGCCGCGCCGGGCGCGCGTCCGCGCCAGCCGATCGGCAAACCTCGGCGTTCCCTATTGACCGCTCCCGCCCGCGCTTCTACACCCGCCCCGGGCGAGCCCGTAGCTCAGATGGTAGAGCACTTGACTTTTAATCAAGTGGTCGACGGTTCGATCCCGTCCGGGCTCACCAAATAAATCAACGACTTAATGACAACAGTGGTGGAGCTAACAGGCCCAAGTTCGACATTGGTATGCACACGGTATGCACCACGTGCTGACTTGCACACGGGCGCCAGCTTTAGACATCGACGCGACCCAACGCGATCAAAGCGCGGAGCAGCTTCGCGATCGAAGCCGGGACCGGGGCTTCACCCGATGAGTACCGCTGTGCCTGGCGAAGGCTGACGCATAGAACCTTGGCGGACGCGTAGACGGATATGCCGAGCTTTTCCAACGCAGCATCGAATTGGCGGGTTGTCATGGTGCCGGCGCGGCGGGACATGGTAGGAGCCTTTTGTTACCTCACGGCTCCGCGGTGTCCTCGCGGGCCTCGTTGAGCCAAGGTGACACGGGCCGACGGTTGGCGCCGTCGGCCCACTTGTATCAGGAATCGGGCCGGCTTCTCATGCTGCCATTGCCGATTGCTCGTCGCGCAGCGTAAGGCCGCGCAGATAGTCCGCAGCGGCTTGCGCCTTGCTGCATGCCGTGAAAAAGGCGCGGCTATCGGCCTTCAAGAGGCCAATCCAGGATTGGATATAGCCGGCATGCCGCAACTCGCCGTCGAGTGAAAACTCGGCACAAAGGAACGCAGCGCACAGCTCGGCAACCAATTCCTCGGCAGCATAAGCCCGTTCGCCGAACCGATTGCGCAGATCGCGGTCAAGGCGCGACTTGTGCCCCGTCCAGTGCCCCAACTCATGGAAAGCGGTGGCGTAGAACGTCGCCGCACTCTTAAAGGCCTCGAACGCGGGCAGGCTGATGAAATCGTCGCCGGGGCGATAATACGCTTCGCCGAACCCTTCGCGGATGGTAGCGCCGCTGGAGGCCAGGAATTCGTCAATCGTCGCGTCGCGTTCATCGGGATTGCGCGGCTTGATCTCGCCCAATGTCATCACGCGATCGGGCAGATTCTCGCACTGGTCAACGTTGAACACGGTGTACTCACGCATCATCGGGACGACGCGCATTTCGGATTCGCCCTCGGTCGCGTTCTCGCGGACCTGGAGTTGCTTGACGAAATAGACCTTGGTGCCATGCTCGCCTTTGCGCACGTTGCCGCCCAACTCCAAGGCCTGCTTGAACGTCAGAAAGCGCGGCGTGCGATAGCCGGCGGAACGGGCCAGCCACAACAGGACGACGTTGCATCCTGAATAGGGGCGATTGGATACGGCATTGCATGGCGTGTTCTGGCCAGGCGTGGCCGACCATGGCTTTACCCACGGCGCGGCGCCGGCTTCGAGCTCGGCAACGATGCGCGCTGATACGTCGGCATATAGATCACGTTTCATGATGACTCCTCGCGGTTTGTTTCGACGTTGGCGCGCCGAATGAACCAGCTATACGTCTTTGAGACGTATACGTCTATACGTCATTTCAAAAAACATTCTGCCGTCCGCTCACAAGCAGCGTCGCGCATCGACAGGCACGGCCACGCTGCCGAACGCGTGTTCTCCACTTACAGCCAATGATTTACAACGAGGCCCCGCGCGCAAGGCGTTGGGTCAAGACGCGGCACAATGCGAGGGTAGAGAGGCTCTCCCGCCGCCGAAAATTTTTGGATTCGGCGTTGCGACACTTGAGCCGCAAACGACCAACGCGCACTGAAGGCGGTTCGTGCCTGGAAGCAAAGCCCATTTCTCAGCCGCCCCAAGTGCGCGGGGGACCATCCGATGACCGCTACGGCCTCAATAGCAGGTATGATGCTGCACTGCGGTAAGTGAAGTGACGGGCCACCGCACTAAATCGCTGCGCGATAGCCCGCTGCGCGGGGGCCTGCGGGAGGCGCAGTAACCAACTGAGAGATCGTCGATAGCGGCCCGGGTGGCCTGTCTTGAGGATCGAGGTGTTTCGACCTCACCCAAGACAGG
>DASYNT010000284.1:0-15009 GCA_036008405.1 Xanthobacteraceae bacterium | reverse complement strand
GCAGTTCCTGAAGAACTCGTCCTTCATCGACACCTTGGGGCTCTGCTTCTTCACATAGGCGCAGAACCGGCATTCCAGGTTGCACAGGCTCGATGTCTCGATCCCCAGCGAGATCGCGGATTTCGGAATGAATTCGCGGTCCCGCACGCGATTGATGTTGGTCGCGACCGCGTTGCGGACGCTGCGTACCGACTTCAGGATCAGCGCGGGCTTCATCGGCGTCCCCACCGTTAGGACATCCCGGACCTGCGGTGTCGATCCCCGCCCCGCCCCGACGCCCTATCGCCGAACCATAGCAAGCCCCGCGCCGGCCCGAAAGGCTTTGGATCACCGTTTGGGATCACCGGCGCAGCATGATCGTTTCACGGTGCGCCCAAGTCTTTGACATTGCACGTGGTCCGCGGGCTGCGATGCCGTCCGCAGAGCTGCAACCCTTGCGGATCAGGCGCGCCTCACACCGCGGTCGGGGGCTGCTGGGCCTGCATGTCGGCGAGGCGCCGCTGATAGAGCCCGACGAAATCGATCGGCTGCAACATCAGGGGCGGGAACCCGCCATTGGAGATCGCGCTGGCGATGAGTTCGCGCGCGAACGGGAACAGCAGCCGCGGGCACTCGATCATCAACAGCGGCCCGAGATTTTCCGGGGGAATGTTGGTCAGCCGGAACACGCCGGCATAGTCGAGGTCGAACGCGAACAGCACGCTTCCGGTCAACTCGGCCTTGCCCTCGATCTTGAGTTCGACCTCGAAATCGGTGTTCGACAGCTGGTTCGGATTGACATTGATCTGAATCGCGATCTGCGGCTGCTGTTGCGGCTGCATCAGGGAATTCGGCGCATTTGGATTTTCGAACGAAAAATCCTTGATGTATTGCGCAATCACCCCGAGGTTCGGCTGGCCTGCGGCCTGCTCGGCGGCACTGCCACCGTTCGTCGAACTCGCCATCCGTTCCCCTCCCATTGCCAGCGATGCGTATCCATCGGAATGGCCGTGTGGCTAACACAGGCAATCCGGGCGAACAAGGAACAAGGATGAAGTCTCTTTGAAGTCTCAGGGGTTGCGCCGGCGCCGTCGGGGCGGCAATTCCGGATCGGGCAGCTGACGCCATTCGTCCGGGGCGAGGTCGATGGTGCCCGGCGGAGGTGTGCGGGGACGCTGGGTGAAATGCCGCAGCGTCGTCCCGGTCAGCCATTCGCGGGTCGCCGGAAGGACCATCAGGAAGCCCAGCACGCCGGTGATAAACCCTGGAATAACCATTAGAATTCCGCCCACAGCGGCGCCGGCGCCGGGGCCGTCCAGGGCTACTCCGCGCACCGCGCCGCGGCCGGCCGCCATGCGCAGGCGGGTCACCGCGCCGCCGCCCGCGTGCCGCAATACCAGCACTCCCGCGAGCGATATGAGGATCATCAGGCCGAGCGCCGTGGTGAAGCCGACCTGGCTTGCCACCAGGATGAATGCCGCGAGCTCCGCCACCGGCAGCACCAGGAGACCGGTCGCGATCCATTTCACGAGTTGCATCGGCTCGAAATCCTGACCTGGGCGCCGCCACAGACCGTATATGGCCTCTTTTCTGGCGCGATGTTAGTTCATCAACGCTTTTCCAATATGGGAGGTCCAATGGGACGTTCGGGTGCGCCCTGTTGGCGCAAGCTGTGCGATCGTCTAAGCTTGCAGTGCAAACAAGCGCCCAGCGGAGTGCCCCTGGAACAACTTCACCAGTTTCCTAGATTATATATGCGGCAACGGTATGGACGGACTGGGTTGAGCTCAACAGGCGCTGCAGCGCGCACTGCGGCAGCCGCGAAAGCATAGACGTGTTCGACATTTACACCATCATCTTTCTGGCGCTGGCAGTATTCATCTTCCTGCGGCTGCGAAACGTGCTCGGCCAGCGGACCGGTCGCGAGCGGCCGCCTTACGACCCCTATTCCGCGCCCGATCCCGTTCGCAATGCGGCAAATGACAAAGTCATTCCGTTACCGCCGCGAACCAGCGAACCGTCGAAGCCCGTGGAGACGAAAGAGCCGGTGGACCGCTACGCCGGGATCGCGCCCGCCGGTTCCGCGATCGCCCGCGGCCTCGACGCCATCGCCGCCGCGGACAAGAGCTTCGACGCCAAGCATTTCGTCACCGGCGCCCGCTCGGCCTATGAAATGATCGTCACCGCCTATGCGGAGGGCGACCGCCGGGCGCTCAGGGATCTTCTCGCACGCGAGGTGTTCGAGGGGTTCGACGCGGTGATTCGCGAGCGCGAAGCGCGCGGTGAAACGGCGGAGACCCGCTTCGTTTCGATCGACGTGGCCGAGATCGCCGCCGCCGAACTGCGCGGCAAGATCGGCCAGATCACCTTGCGTTTCGTGTCCCAGCTGGTGTCGTCGACCCGCGACCGCAACGGCAACGTCATCGACGGCAGCGCCGACAAGGTGACCAGCGTCACCGATGTCTGGACCTTCGCCCGCGATGTCACCTCGCGGGATCCGAACTGGAAGCTGGTCGCCACCGAAGCTGGCGGCTGACCGGAAGGCCAGCCAATGCGCATGCCGCTGCGAGGTCTCTTGCTCTCCCTGCCGGCGGCGCTCGCAATCCTGGCTGCCGCTGCAGGAAGCGCCGATGCGCGCCGGGCGCCGCCGGCGTCGTCATACCACGCGGTGCCTGCCGCGTCCCCACAGGGGATCGCTCACCCCGCCGATCCCGGCCCCGGGCCGCTGAAAATCCCCAATGCCGCGTTGGAGCCGGCCGGCTGGGACGATCTCGACGGCTGGGCCGGCGACGACCACGCCCGCGCTTTCGCGACCTTTTATGCCAGCTGCCGCCCGATCGTGCGGGCCAACGCGTTTCGTGCGGAATCCGCCCATGTGCACGCGGTGCGCGGTCGGCCCGTTCACCCGGCTTCACCGGTCCCGTCGAGCCTGCCGGGCGACGCCCGTCCGATACGCCCTGCGCTCGAACAGGTCTGCGCCCGCGCGGTCACGGCGGGGCGGCTCGAACCCGAGGCGGCGCGGCGGTTTTTCGAGACCAATTTCGTGCCGCTGCGAATTCGCAAGCTCGGCGATTCGGCCGGCTTCGTCACCGGCTATTACGAGCCGATCGTCGATGGATCCCGGTTCCCGACCCGGGAGTTCACGGTGCCGCTGTACCGTCGTCCGCACGACCTGGTGGCGCCGGGCGTGCCCGATGGCGGTCCGTTTCCCAATACCGGCCGCGCGCTTCGGCGCACCGCGAGCGGCGAACTCGTGCCCTACTACGATCGCGGCGAGATCGAGGACGGCGCGCTCGACGGCCAGCACCTGGAAATCTGCTGGCTGCGCAGCGCCACCGAGGCGCTGTTCATCCAGATTCAGGGTTCCGCGCGGGTCAGGCTCGAGGACGGCGCCCTGCTGCGCATCAATTACGACGCGCATAACGGATATTCCTATGTGCCGGTCGGCCGGGTGCTGATCGAGCGCAACCTGGTTGCGCGGGAGGAAATGTCGATGCAGCGCATCCGCGAATGGATGCACGACCATCCCGAGGAAGCCAAGGATGTACGCCGGCAGAACCGCTCGGTCGTGTTCTTCCGCATCGTCGGATTGAACGACGACACCGAGGCGATCGGCGCTCAGGGCATTCCGCTGTCGGCGGGGCGCTCGATCGCGGTGGACAAGGCGTTGCACGTCTACGGCACGCCGTTCTTCATCGAGGCCGACCTGCCGCTGGCGAGCTCCGGCAGCCAGTCGTTCCGCCGCACCATGATCGCGCAGGACACCGGCTCGGCGATCGTCGGCCCGGCCCGCGCCGACCTCTATTTCGGCGCCGGCGACGAGGCCGGCCGGGTGGCCGGGCGCATTCGCCAGCCCGGACGCTTCGCCATATTGCTGCCGCGCGAGATCGACCCCTCCGCGGCCGGCGCGCGCATGCCGCTGCCGCCGGACAAGCCCGTGCCGGGGATGGTCGCCGCCGCCCAACCCTCCCAGCACGCCGCTGCCCCGCCGAACACCGCGCCGGAAGAGCCGCGGCATCCGCGCCGCTACCGGCGATGAGCGAGAAGAAATCCGTCGAGCGCATGTCCTGGCCGGCAGTGGTGCGCGGCCGTCGCCGCCTGACCGAGGAGGAGGAGCGCCTGTGGGCGGTGGTGGCGCGGTCGATCAAGCCGCTGCGCGCCGTCAAGCGGACGCCGCCGATCGTGGCGCCGAAACCGCCTCCGCAGGCCGCGAGGCCGGTCAGGAAGGCGACCGCGGATCATCCGCCCGCCGCTGCAGCCGTATACCATCCGCCACCGCCGGCGTCGGCGATCGCGATCGCGCGGCGCGAGAAACAGCAACTCGCCCGCGGCAAGACCGAGCTCGGCGGCCGCATCGACCTGCACGGCATGACGCAGGCGCAGGCCCACGATGCCCTGCTGCACTTCCTGCGCCGCTATCAGGCCGAAGGGGCGAAATTCGTGCTCGTCATCACCGGAAAGGGCAGCGCCGGCGCGGTGGCGCGCGGCGAACGCGGTGTGCTGCGGCGCCAGGTGCCGCTGTGGCTCGGCCTGCCGGAGTTCCGCGCGTGCGTGCTCGGCTTCGATGCCGCCCATGTGGGCCATGGCGGCGAGGGCGCGCTCTATGTGCGGCTGCGCCGCGCGCGGGGCGGGATGTAAGGTAAGGCGGTTGAGGGTTCGCAAGCCTGTCCGATGCGTCCGTCCGATCAATAACCCCTCACAAGATGAACCTGCTCAAATCTGCGTTCTTGGCGAGGTCGGCGACGCGGCTGCGCACGTATTCGCCGTCGATGGTCACGGATTCGCCGGAGCGGTCGGGCGCGCCGAAGGAGATGTCGTCGAGCACGCGCTCCATCACCGTCTGCAGCCGCCGCGCGCCGATGTTCTCGACGGTGGAATTCACGGACACCGCGACGTCGGCGATGGCGTCGATGGAATCCGCGGTGAACTCCAGCGTCACCCCCTCGGTCGCGATCAGCGCCACATATTGCTTGATCAGCGACGCCTCCGGCTCGGTGAGGATGCGCTTGAGGTCGTCGCGGGTCAGCGGCTTGAGCTCGACCCGGATCGGCAGGCGCCCCTGCAGCTCCGGCAACAGGTCGGACGGCTTGGCGATATGGAAGGCGCCGGACGCGATGAACAGCACGTGATCGGTCTTCACCGCGCCGTGCTTGGTGGAAACCGTGGTGCCTTCGATCAGCGGCAGCAGGTCGCGCTGCACGCCTTCGCGCGACACGTCGGCGCCGGCCCTGCCGTCGCGCGCGCAGATCTTGTCGATCTCGTCGAGGAACACGATGCCGTTGTTCTCGACCGCCTTGATGGCCTCCTGCACCAGCTGGTCCTGGTCGAGCAGCTTGTCGGATTCCTCGTTGACCAGCACCTCGTAGGAGTCCTTCACCGCGAGCCGGCGGGTCTTGGTGCGGCTGCCGCCGAGCTTGCCGAAAATGTCGCCGATCGAGATCGCGCCCATCTGGGCGCCGGGCATGCCGGGAATCTCGAACATCGGCAGGCCGCTGCCCGAAGCCTGCAGCTCGACCTCGATCTCCTTGTCGTCGAGCTCTCCCGCGCGCAGCTTCTTGCGGAAGCTGTCCTTGGTGGCGGCGCTGGCGGTGGGACCGACCAGCGCGTCGACGACGCGGTCCTCGGCGGCGCTGTGGGCGCGGACGCGGACGTCCTTGCGTTTCTTTTCCCGCGTCAGTCCGATCGCCACCTCGACGAGGTCGCGCACGATCTGCTCGACGTCGCGGCCGACATAGCCGACCTCGGTGAACTTGGTCGCCTCGACCTTGAGGAAGGGGGCGCCGGCGAGGCGCGCCAGCCGGCGCGAGATCTCGGTCTTGCCGACCCCGGTCGGGCCGATCATCAGGATGTTTTTCGGCATCACCTCGTCGCGCAGCTTGTCGTCGAGCTGCAGGCGGCGCCAGCGGTTGCGCAGCGCGATCGCGACCGCGCGCTTGGCATCGCCCTGGCCGATGATGTAGCGGTCGAGCTCGGATACGATTTCGCGAGGGGAAAAATCGGTCATCTGTCTTTCTCGCCCGGCGCCGTGCGGCGAAGGGGGTCAGGCCTGCAGCGTTTCGACGGTCACGCTGTGGTTGGTATAGACGCAAATCTCCGCCGCGATCGCCATCGCCTTGCGCACGATCGCCTCCGCCTCCATGTCGGTGTCGACCAGCGCGCGCGCGGCAGCGAGCGCGTAGTTGCCTCCGGAGCCGATGCCCATGACGCCGTTCTCTGGTTCCAGCACGTCCCCGGTGCCGGTCAGGACCAGGGATATCCGCGAATCGGCCACGATCATCATCGCTTCGAGGCGGCGCAGATAGCGGTCGGTCCGCCAGTCCTTGGCGAGTTCCACCGCCGCGCGCATGAGCTGGCCGGGATATTGCTCCAGCTTGCCTTCGAGCCGCTCGAACAGGGTGAATGCGTCGGCGGTGGCGCCGGCAAAACCGCCGATGACGTCGCCCTTGGCGAGCCGGCGGACCTTCTTGGCATTGGCCTTGACGATGGTCTGGCCGATCGAGACCTGGCCGTCGCCGCCGACGGCGACCACGCCATCCTTGCGGACGGTCAGGATCGTGGTTGCGTGCCAGAGATCGGGTTGTGGGGATTGCATGGACGGCGCTCTCGTGACGGAGACCTGATTTAGGCACTCGCCGGGTGCAACGCAAATCGGACCGGGCGGCCGGCCGGCCGGCGGACATGATTAATCCCGTGGCGCGGCGGCAGTGGCGGGCGCATCCGGCCCCTGATACAAGGCCGCTTCGAAAGCTCGGAGACAGGCGCCATGCGCAAGGCAACGGTCAGGCGCACCACCAAGGAAACCGACGTGGCGGTGACCGTCGACCTCGACGGCCGCGGCGAGACCACGATTGCGTCCGGGATCGGCTTCCTCGACCATATGCTCGACCTGCTGGCCCGCCATTCCCGGATCGACATCGATGTGAAGGCGCAAGGCGACCTGCATATCGACCACCATCACACCACCGAGGATGTCGGCATCGCGCTCGGAGGGGCGGTGAAGCAGGCGCTCGGCGACATGAAGGGCATCACCCGCTACGCCGACGTGCACCTGCCCATGGACGAGACGCTGACCCGCGTCGCCGTCGACATCTCGGGCCGGCCCCATCTGGTGTTCAAGGCCGCCTTCACCCACGACAAGATCGGCAGCTTCGACACCGAGCTGGTCAGGGAGTGGTTCCAGGCCTTCGCCATGAATGCGGGGATCACGCTGCACGTGGAGACGCTTTACGGCAGCAACGACCACCATATATCGGAGTCCTGCTTCAAGGGGCTGGCCCGCGCGTTGCGGGCCGCGGTCGCGATCGACCCGCGGGCGAAGGACGAGGTGCCCTCGACCAAGGGGTCGCTCGGCGGGTGAGCGGCCGCCATCTGTTGTTTTCGCCACCGGCGCCAGCGTCCCGCCTGCAGGGCTACCGGGTGGGGCGCGACCGCAAATCCGGGATCATGCCATGCCAGCTTTCGCAGTGTTCGAGCCTCCGATGGGACGCCCCGGCGCACACCACACCGACCGGCTCGTCTTCCTGCGCGAAAAATTCAGCTGGGGTGCGTTCCTGTTCGGGGCGCTGTGGATGATCTGGCGGCGGCTGTGGCTCGTCCTGCTCCTCTATCTGGTCGTGCTCGGCCTCATCGAGTTCGGGCTGCGGCGCATCGGGATCGGTGTGGAGGTGCGCTCGATGGTGTTTTTCCTGGTCGCCCTGCTGGTCGGCCTCGAGGCGGTGAGCCTGCGCCGCTGGACCCTGCTGCGGCGGGGGTGGCGCGATCGCGGCATCGTCATCGCCGACGACCTCGACATGGCCGAACGCCGCTTTTTCGATTCCTGGTCGGCCGACGCGGCGATGTCCACCGCGCCGCGGGGGTCCCATTCGCCGGTTTCCAGCGCCGGCGTAATCGGCCTGTTCCCGGAGCCCGGGGGCGGCCGGTGAGCGTCGCCATCATCGATTACGGCTCCGGCAACCTGCATTCGGCCGCCAAGGCATTCGAACGCGCCGCCCGCGAGAGTGGCCATTCCGACGTCATCGCGGTCACCAACGACCCCGAGGCGGTCCGCGCCGCCGATCGCGTCGTGTTGCCCGGCGTCGGTGCCTTTGCTGATTGCCGGCGCGGCCTCGACGCATTGCCCGGCATGGTCGAGGCGCTGACCGAGACCGTGCGCCGAAACGGCCGACCCTTCCTCGGCATTTGCGTCGGCATGCAGCTGCTGGCCGAGCGCGGCCGCGAATACGAGGTGGCCGATGGGCTCGGCTGGATCGCCGGCGAAGTGCGCCGCATCGAGCCCGGCGATCCCCGGCTGAAGATCCCGCATATGGGCTGGAACACGCTCGACCAGCGCAAGCCGCATCCCCTGTTCGCCGGCATCCCGCTCGGTCCGGGGGGACTGCATGCGTATTTCGTCCACAGCTATCACCTTGCGGTCGCCGATCGCGCCGATCTCGTCGCCGTTTCTGATTACGGCGGGCCGGTCACCGCTTTCGTCGCCCGGGACAACTATGCCGGCACCCAGTTCCATCCGGAAAAGAGCCAGAAACTTGGGCTTGCCTTGATCGCAAATTTCCTCGACTGGAAACCGTGACGGCGGCGCCGCCCGCCATGCCGACGGTTTGAAGAGCCACGCCATTGATCCTGTTTCCCGCCATCGATCTCAAGGACGGCGTTTGCGTGCGCCTGGAGCAAGGCGACATGGCGCGTGCGACGGTGTTCAACCGCGACCCCGCCGCGCAAGCGCACAGCTTCGAAGCCGAGGGGTTCGAATATCTCCATCTGGTCGATCTCGATGCCGCGTTTGCGGGCCGGCCGGTCAACGTGATGGCGGTCGAGCGCATCCTCGAAAGCGTGCCGCTGCCGGTTCAACTCGGCGGCGGGCTGCGCGACATGGCGGTGATTTCCGCCTGGCTGGAAAAAGGCGTCGACCGCGTCATCATCGGCACCGCCGCGGTGCGCGATCCTGCCCTGGTGAAGGATGCGGCACGCGCCTTTCCGGGCCGCATCGCGGTCGGCCTCGATGCCCGCGACGGCAAGGTGGCGGTGCAGGGCTGGGCGGAAAGCTCGGAACTCTCAGCCCTGGAGATCGCGCGCCGCTTCGAGGATGCCGGCGTGGCGGCCATCATCCACACCGATATTTCCCGCGACGGGCTGCTCAAGGGCTTGAACCTCGACACCACCATCGCCCTGGCCGACGCCATATCGATACCGGTGATCGCGTCGGGCGGCCTCGCCTCCCTCGACGATATCAGGCAGCTGTTGGCGCCCCGCGCCGCCAAGCTGGCCGGCGCCATTGCCGGCCGCGCCCTCTATGACGGCCGGCTCAATGCCGGCGAGGCGCTGCGGCTGATCCGCGCCGCGCGGCCGCAGTGAGGGCGCGATGCTGAAGGTCCGCGTCATTCCCTGCCTCGACGTCAAGGACGGCCGGGTGGTCAAGGGGATCAATTTCGTCGACCTGCGCGATGCCGGCGATCCGGTCGCGGCCGCCATCGCCTATGACGGGGCCGGCGCCGACGAATTGTGCTTCCTCGACATCACCGCGAGCCATGAGAATCGCGGCATCATCCTCGACGTGGTGCGGCGCACCGCGGAAGCCTGCTTCATGCCGCTGACCGTCGGCGGCGGCGTGCGCACCGTGGCCGACATCCGCGCCCTGCTGCAGTCCGGCGCCGACAAGGTGTCGATCAACACCGCAGCGGTGAACCGGCGCGAATTCGTCAAGGAGGCAGCGGAAAAATTCGGCGATCAGTGCATCGTGGTGGCGATCGACGCCAAGAAGGTATCGCCGCCCGGTGCACCCGAACGCTGGGACATCTTCACCCATGGCGGCCGCAACCCGACCGGGCTCGATGCGGTCGCCTATGCGCGTGAGGTCGTAGCGCTCGGCGCCGGCGAAATCCTGCTGACGTCGATGGACCGCGACGGCACCCGGGCCGGGTTCGACATCGCGCTGACCCGGGCGATCGCCGATGCGGTGACCGTGCCGGTGATCGCCTCGGGCGGCGTCGGCACGCTCGATCATCTCGTCGCCGGCGTTCGCGAAGGCCATGCCGCCGCCGTGCTCGCTGCCTCGATCTTTCATTTCGGTGAATACTCGATCAGGCAAGCCAAGACCTACATGGCGGGCGCCGGTCTGGCGATGCGTCTCGACGCCTGATCTATCCGCATGCCGCGCGAGGTGGTAAGGGAACGACCATGGAATTCACCATCTACGACCTTGAGCGTCGCGTCGACGAGCGTGCCACCGCGTCCCCCGAAGTGTCCTATACGCGCAAGTTGCTCGATCGCGGCGTCGCCCAGTGCGCCAAGAAGCTCGGCGAGGAGGCGGTGGAACTCGCGCTCGCTTCGGTGGTCGAAAGCCGCGAGCGGCTGATCGACGAAACCGCCGACCTCATCTACCACCTGCTCGTGGTCCTCAAGGCGCGCGACATCAAGTTGTCGGAGGTCGAGACCGTGCTCGGCAGGCGCGCCGGCCAGACCGGACTGCAGGAAAAGTCCTCGCGCAAAGGCGGCTGAGCCCGACGGATGTCGTAATGGAACAACGCACCGAAGACGGGCTTTCGCCTTATCACGTGTTCTCCCGGGCCGAGTGGGCGGCGCGCCGCGAAGACACCCCGATGACGCTCACGTCGGACGAAGTGACACGGCTGCGCTCGCTGCACGATCGTCTCGACTTCGCGGAGATCGAGGACATTTACCTGCCGCTGTCGCGCCTGCTTTCGCTGTATGTCGCGGCGACCCAGCGCCTGTTCCGGGCGCAACAGCGCTTCATCGCCACCGGCGACGTCAAGATGCCCTACGTCATCGGCGTCGCCGGCTCGGTCGCGGTCGGCAAATCGACCACGGCGCGCGTGTTGCAGGCGCTCCTGGCACGCTGGCCCAACGTCCCCAAGGTCGATCTCGTTACCACCGACGGCTTTCTCTACCCAAACGCGGTGCTCGCGCGCGAAGGCCTGATGGAACGCAAGGGCTTCCCGGACAGCTACGACCTACCGGCGCTGCTGCGGTTTCTCTCCGACATCAAGGCCGGGCGGCGTCCGGTGCGGGCGCCGGTCTATTCCCACCTCGTCTACGACGTGATGCCCAACCACTGGGTCGAGATCGACCGGCCGGAGATCCTGATCGTCGAAGGCCTGAACGTGCTGCAGACCGGACGCCTGCCGCGGGACGGCAAGGAAGTCCCGTTCGTCTCGGACTTCTTCGATTTCTCGGTCTATCTCGATGCCGACGAGGACGTGCTCGAGCGGTGGTATGTCCAGCGTTTCCTGGCCTTGCGCGAGACCGCGTTCCGCGATCCCAAATCCTATTTTCACCGCTATTCGCAGCTGACCGACGAAGAAGCGGTCGCGACCGCGACCTCGATCTGGACCCGCATCAATCTCGTCAATCTGCACGAGAACATCCTGCCGACCCGGCAGCGCGCCGACCTCATCCTCAAGAAGGCCGAAAGCCACACCGTTCAGGAAGTCGCGCTGCGCAAGCTGTGAGCCCGCGTCTCACGCGGCGTGGCGTTCCGCCCCGGGCCCGAAATGGTCGAGGTAGCGCGAATTGATCCCGGCTACCGGCAGCACGATCAGCACATCGGTGGTGCCGAACTGGTGGTCCACCACCGCGCCGTCACCGATGAAGGCGCCGAGCCGCAGATAGCCCTTGATCAGAGGCGGCAGGCTCTGCAGGGCCGCCTTCGGGTCCACCGCCGATTTCGGCATCCGGTCGAGCTCGACATAGCGGCGCGGCAGCGCGGCGACACGCCAGGCCTCCGGCGCGCGCGCATAATGATGGAGGAACGACAGCGGCAGCGCCAGGCGATCGGGATCGGTGCCCGCGAGGCTTGCGCAGCCGATCATCACGTCGATGCGATGCGCCAGCACATATGTCCAGATCCCGTGCCACAGCAATTCGACGGTGCGCTTGGTGCGATAGTCCGGCAGCACGCAGGAGCGGCCGAGCTCGAGAAAGCGGCGTTCGCCGTGGCGCGACACCAGCGCGTCAATGTCGAATTCGCCGGCACTGTAGAAACCGGACTGGCGGTCGGCGACCTCCTGGCGCAGCAGCCGATAGGTGCCGACGACCTTGGGCGTACGTCGCAGCCGCGGCGCGGCATGGTCCATCACCAGCAGATGATCGCACACCGCATCGAACGGATCGACGTCGCGTTGCGACAGGAACGACGCCGCATCCGGCACCGCCGACATCTCCCGATAGAACACGCGGTATCGCAACTTCTGTGCGCGCCGGATCTCCGCGGCGTTGCGCGCCAGTCGGACCTCCAGCGGTCCGAGCCGTCCCAGCGTCGGCGGCGTTTCCGGCTTCGCTCCGACGATGCGAAAACCGCTATAGGCCTTGAGGACGGGAACGATGCCGGGAATCCCGGCAAAGCGGAGCGGCGCAGGCAACCGACTCGCCGGCCAATTCGGGCCCTTGGCGCGGGAAAGCATGGCGGGCGCCCTCGTTACGTCCGGCCTGCGAACAAGCCGTCCGAAATCGCGATACCACGCACGCGAATCAACGTAACTCATTGTGCAGTCAATAATCACCGCGCGGGCACAGATTTGTGACAAATGCGCTGGGGCTCGCGCAGCGCTCCGGAAAATTCCGTCATGCCGCGCGGGCGCAGACGAGCTGCGCCAGCGCCGCGGCAAGCCGCTCGCGGTCGAGCGGCTTGGTCACGAAGCCGTCCATGCCGGCGGCGAGGCACGCGCCCCGGCTTTCGGGGAAGGCGTCGGCGCTCAGCGCGACGATCGGGGTCCGCCTGCCGTCGGTTTCGGCGGCGCGCATGCGGCGCGCCGCCTCGATCCCGTCCATGCCGGGCATGTGCAGGTCCATCAGCACGAGATCGAACGGGGCGCCCTCTGCTCGCGCCGCGATGAAGGCGGCGACGGCGTCGCCGCCGGTTGCGGCCATCACCGGGCGGTGCCCCAGCCGGCTCAGCAGATGGCGCGCCAGCAGCGCGTTGATGTCGTTGTCCTCCGCGACCAGGATTGCGAGGTCCGCGGCATCGGCGCGGGCGCGAGCGGCGGGGGGCGGCGCGGGGGCTGGCGCGGGCGCCGGTCCGGCGGCGCCGAGCCGGACCGCGAGCGAGCCGGCGCGCACCGGCTTGACCAGGTAGTCAAACCCGGCATGCCGGTGGTCGGGAAGCTCGTCGCGGTCGCGCGGGGCGACCAGCACGATCGCGCGCGTCCGCGCATGGCGGATCAGCGCGCCGATCCGGTCGACCGCGCCGCGGCCGACGCTGCGGTCGACGATCACGGCATCCCACTGGCCCTCGGCGACCAGGCGCTCGCCCGCCGCGGCCGTGACGGCCATGCGGGTGCTGGCGCCCCAGGAATGAAGCTGCCGCGCCACCAGCGGACCCACGATCGGCCCCGGCGCGACGATCAGCACTGTCGATCCGGCGAGGTTCCAGGAGGCGTTTGAGGATGTGTTCGAGGACGCGGTTTCCGGAGCGTTCGACGATGGGTCGGCGCGGGGGGCGGTCGCGATGTCTGCCGTCACGTCCGCCGCCATGTCGGGCGCCATGTCGGCCGGCGGCAATGCGATCGTGCAGACGAAGACCGTGCCTTGGCCGGACGTGCTGTCGAGCGTGATCTCGCCGCCCATCGCCTCGACCAGGCGCTTGGAGATCGCGAGGCCCAGGCCGGTGCCGCCGAACCGGCGGCCTGCGCCGCCGTCGGCCTGCTCGAACTCCTCGAAGATGCGGGCCTGCATGTCCGGTGCGATGCCGATGCCGGTATCGCGGATGCGGAACGTCACCTCGCCGTCGGGCGCCGGCTCGACCTCGATCGAGACGCCGCCGGATTCGGTGAACTTGATGGCATTGCCGATCAGGTTGAGCAACACCTGGCGCAGGCGCGTGGCATCGCCGATGACGCGGCGCGCCGCGGCATCGGCGACGAAAGCGCCGATCTCGATGCCCTTGGCGTCGGCGCGCGGCGCCAGCAGTTCGACCGCGTCCTCGACCAGCTCGCGCAGTGCGAACGGTTTGATGTCGAGATCGAGCCGTCCGGCCTCGATCTTGGAAAAATCGAGGATGTCCTCGATCAGCCCGGCCAGCGCCTCGCCTGAAGACTTCACCGCCTTGGCATAGGTCGACTGCTCCGGTGTGAGCGGCGTGTCGAGCAACAGCTCGGCCATGCCGAGAATGCCGTTGAGCGGCGTGCGGATCTCGTGGGAGACCATGGCGAGGAAGCGGCTCTTGGCACGGTTGGCGGCGTCGGCTTCCCGCCAATCCCATTCCCGGTCGGCAAAGGCTTCGACGCGCTCTTCGAGCGTGTCGATGCGGCGGCGGTCGCGATTGATCCGGTAGAGGGCGAAGCTCGCGCCGGCAGCGACCAGCGCCAGCGCGCCGAGGCTCAGGTAAAGGACCGTGCTGGCATCCATTGCCGCATTCCGCCGCCGGCGGCCCGCGAGGGCGCGGCGTCGCGGCGAAGTGTGGGCCGATGTGCTTGCCAATCCCCTGCGTTCGCGGCGCTGCAGCGCACGTCTTGTGATGCGACGGTTGACGTGGGGTTAACGGGCGAGCGCTGCCAATCCTGAAAATGCCCCGCGATGACGGCAGGTCGCCGCCGGCGTTGGGATTACGCCGCGCGGCGGATCTCGTCGGCCAACGCGCGGTAGGCCAGCGCCTCGGCGAAGTGCACGCGGCGCACCAGTTCCTCGCCGTCGAGGTCGGCGAGGGTGCGCGCCACCCGCAACACCCGGTGATAGCCGCGGGCGGACAGCCGCATCGCCTCGGCGGCGTCGCGCAGCAGCGCGAGACCGCCGCTATCCGGCTTGGCGACGGCTTCCAGCACGGTGCCGTTGGCCGCGGCATTGGTGCGCACGCCAAGCCCGAGGGCGCCATAGCGCGCCGACTGGGTGTCGCGGGCGCGGGCGACGCGGGCGGCGACCTCGCGGCTGCCCTCGGCGGGGGGCGGCAGGATGAGGTCGGCGGCGGTCATGCCGCGCGGCGGATCTCGTCGGCCAGCGCACGGTAGGCAAGCGCTTCAGCGAAGTGCACGCGGCGCACCAATTCCTCGCCGTCGAGGTCGGCGAGGGTGCGCGCCACCCGCA
>DASYNT010000283.1:0-20285 GCA_036008405.1 Xanthobacteraceae bacterium | reverse complement strand
CATGACGGCTTCACGGTTTCGGAGTGCTTGTCGGTCATGTAGATGCGGCGCACCATGTGGTCGCGCTGCCAGATCATCCACACCTCCATCGGCTTCTGGATGAAGTAGAACGGCTCGGCCGGGGTCAGCAGTTGCCCGGGGACGCCGCCGGGATGGCAGGTCGACTGGGCCACGAAGGGAAGTCCCCGCTTGCCGGTCAGTACCTCTTCGTTGGACTCCTGCATCTGCTTCGCCGCCCAGGGCTTGAGTACCGGATCGGCGGTAAAGCCGATGTCCGGCGTCACCCGCCCGGGCCCGTCCAAATTGCCGTGATAGGCGTAGGCGGGATCCTGCCGGATCGGCCCGCGGCCCAGCCCCGCCGGCGGGTCGAACCAATGGACGCCGAAGGCGAGCCAGGCGGAGTCGGTCGATGCGAGATTAGGAATGCCTTTCGCCGGAGCCTGCGCGAAGACGGACGTGCAGGCGACAATAATCGCGACGCTCGCGCCGAGCGCCGCGGCGGCAGTCCCGCGCAACGGCGGCCCGAACGGCGCGCGACGGCGGACAGCGTTCGATATGGACTGCGACATTGGAAAGCTCCAGCTGCGAGGCTCAGGCGTTTGGCAGGTGCAGTAATTCTATCCGGTCCCGCCAGGCCGCACCAGCGCCGGCAACCAGCAGCGGCAAACCGCCCCAACCGCCGCGGCCGACCGCTTGCCGCAAGCGGCTCGCGGCAGACGACCGCGTCGGCGGGTTGCCGCCGACAGCCGGGCAAAGGATTTCACATGATGGTCCTGCCCAAGCTGCCCATCCGCCGACATGCCCACCGTGAAACGTCGTATCGACGACACCTGCAACATCGGCGTATTATGTGAACAAACACGCAAACGGGAGCGCAACGGGAGCGAACGAACATGACAGCACGCGAATTCCGGTCCGGCGGCTTTGCCGCACAGCTCGACCGCCGCACTTTCCTGGTGCGCTCGGCGCAGACGGCATGCGCCGCCATGGTGGCTCCGCAGGCCATACGCGGGGCACGGGCGGCGGAGTCGCCCGTCGTCGAGACCGCCGCCGGCAAGATCCGCGGCGTTGCGGCCGACGGCGTCAACGCCTTCAAGGGCGTGCCCTACGGCGCCCCGACCGGCGGGCGCGCCCGCTTCATGCCGCCTAAGCCGCCGGAGCCGTGGGCGGGCGTGCGCAGCGCCGAGGCTTGGTCCGGCCACGCGCCGCAGTCGCCGCCCGAACTCAAGCAGCGGCCCGAGCTGGCCGGGCTCGGCGGCGTCCGCGATACCGTGCCGGAGAGCGAAGACTGCCTGACGCTCAACGTATGGACGCCCGGCCTCGACGGCGCCAAGCGGCCGGTCATGGTGTGGTATCATGGCGGCGGCTTCGGTTATGGCTCGGCCAACACGCCGCGGCTCGACGGCACCAATCTCGCCGCCCACCACGACGTGGTGGTGGTGACCGTCAACCAACGGCTCAACGTCCTCAGCCATTTGCATCTCGCCGAGCTCGGCGGCGCGGCCTTCGCCCAATCCGGCAATGCCGGCGCCCTCGACATGCTGGCGTCGCTGCAGTGGGTGCGCGACCATGTCGCGCGCTTCGGCGGGGATCCCGGCAACGTGACCGTGTTCGGGCAGTCGGGCGGCGGCGGCAAGGTTTCCACGCTGCTGGCAATGCCGGCGGCGCGCGGCCTGTTCCATCGCGCCATCGTGATGAGCGGTTCCGCAATCAGGCTCGCCGACCCCGAGCGGGCCGCAAAGCTCGCAGAGGCGGTAATGGGCGAAGTCGGCCTCGCCCGCACGCAGCTCGACGAGCTGCAGGCGGTGCCCTTCAAGCGCCTGATCGCCGCCATCGGCCCGGACGTAAAGAAGGTCGGCCCGTCGTCCTCGCCGCTGTTCGATCGTTACGATTTCGGACCGGTGGTGGACGGCACGGTGCTGCCCGGCCATCCGTTCGATCCGGTGGCGACCGCCGTGTCGGCCGACATCCCGGTGCTGGTGGGCGGCGTCAAGGACGAGATGGCGATCTATCTCGCACCGGAAGACAAGATCTGGAACCGGACGCTGACCGAGGATGAGTTGCGGGCGCGCGTCGACCGCGTCGCGGGCGGCAACACCGACCGGGTAATGGAGACCTATCGCCGGCTGTTCCCCGGCGCGACGCCCTCCGACCGGCTGATCACCATCCTCACCGATTCGAACCACCGGCTGCGCTCGGTCACGCTCGCGGAGCGCAAGGCGGCGCAGGGACGGGCGCCGGTGTGGCTCTATTCGTTCGACTGGGAAACGCCGGTGTTCGGCGGCAAGCTCAAGGCCTTCCACGCGCTCGACGTCCCGTTCGTGTTCGAGACCATCGACGCGGTCCGCTCGACCGATCGCGGCGAGGTCGCCCACGATCTCTCCCGACGGATTGCCGCCACCTGGACGGCGTTCGCCCGCAACGGCAAGCCCGACAATCCGGCGATCCCGCATTGGCCCGCCTATACGGCGTCCCAGCGGGCAACCCTCGTGCTCGATCGCGAATGCCAAGTCGAAAACGACTACGGCCGCGAGGCGCGATTGCTGTGGAAGGAGATGGCGCGGACCTGAGGGCTCGACGGCGCAGCAGCGGTCGCCACACTCTCGGTCCGGCAGCTGGCGATGCCGCGGTCGTTGCAGCCTGCCGGCGGCAAAAGGGGCGCCACCTCGGCGCCCCTGACCGTCATCGACTTGATTCTGCCGGTTTAGTCGATCCTCCATCCGGAGAAGATCAGGCTCGGCACCACCGGCTCGCCGGCCGGCTTTTTGACGACCAGTCCCACACCTGGTTCCGAGCCCGAAAACACCACGGTGACCTTGTCGCCCCGCTTCAGTTCCGCCACTCCGTGGCTCACCAGGACGGAGGTGAATGACGGGTCGAGTATGATCTGCTCGGTGTTTGAGTTGTCGACGTCCTTGCCGTTGACCCGCATCCACAGCCTGACCAACCCCTTGGTCTTGCCGCCGACCTGGGCGGCCGCGATCAGAAAGAACGCACCGGACTCATTGACCGTGACGACGCCCTTGTCCTGCTTGATGTTCTTCGACGCATCGGTCGAATTCATCGTCACGACCTTGGGCTTGGGATCCGCCGCGAGTTGCTCATCCGTGCTCGATGCCTGAAGGTATGACGCCGCGGAAGCGCCGACGGCCGAGGCGAGAATCATGGCCGACGCAAACATCATCGCACCGAAGTCGACTTTCATTTGACCCTCCCTATTGGATTACCAAGAAAGAGTTCCGAACGGCGCCGGCTCGGCCCCTCCGCGTTACGGAATCAGTATTTGGCGGGGGATACCTTTTCGGTCGGCTTACATGAACTCCGGCCACGCCAGTGCAATGGGTATGCCACCCAAAGGAGGGATTGCGCCGCCGGGATAACCGGGGCGAGCGCGCTGTCGCATCAGCCAAACCCGGGCTCCCGGCCGCAACAGCTGACATGCAATACACGACAATCATTTGCATATTTTTTGAGTTGTCTGCCTTGGAAACAACCAGAACTTCGATCCGTAATGCCAATCGCCCGAGGAACGCTTTAGCTGGTCGTCTCCCGCCTAATTCAACCGTTGCGACCCCAGCTCCGGCACATCGTCGTCGTCAGGCAGCGCAATCGGGCTGGCGTGGTGGTGGATCATCCGCCAAGCGCCGCCGATGCGGCGGAACCAGTTCGACGCCGCAAACGCCGTCGAACCGATGATCTCGATGCACAGCACCCGCCCTTCACTGCCCGCGACCATCGCGGTGGCGTCGCGAAACGCGATGCGCCCGGCGCCGGCATTGCCGAGGATGCCGCGCCAGGAGTCGAGCACGGCCTGGCGCCCCACCAGGATGGGCCAGCCGGGATGCACGCAGGAGACCTGCTCATCGGCCCAGATGCGGTTCATGGCGGCAAAGTCCCGGGTGGCAAAAGCGCGATAATAGGCCGCGTTCACCCCGAGGATCGCGTCGTCCTCGCCATGTTCGCCGACCTGGCCCGGCCCACGCGCGGTCACTGCGCAGTCACGGGTGTGATCGCGCCGGCCGTCTTGGCGACTTGCGCCCACTTCGCGATGTCCTGGTGCAGAAAGGCTTCGAACTCGGCAGGCGACATCGTCATCGGAATCGCGCCCTGGCGGTCCCAGGCCGTCCTGATCTCGGGGCGGCCGATCGCCTTGTTGATCTCGGCGTTGAGGGTGTCGACGATCGGCCTTACGAGTCGCGACATTCGCACGGACTCCGGATTGGCAACAAACAAAGCCATTGTAGCGCGGATGATCCCCGGGTGTAATGAGGCTATTGCGGCCCGAGGGGCGACGCCGCGACGAAGCGCCGGCCTCGGAGGCGTCAATTGGTGGACTCCCGATGCCCGCTCGAACGAGGAGATTGGCCGCCACGTCTTCGCAGTTCACCGGCCATGAAAATGCGCGCCGCCGCTGCGCCACCGGCACAACCAAAGCACGGCATCGACGAAGGGTTCTCCTCGCGAGGTCGCTCTTCGTCGCCTTCTTTCTTACCCGAACAGGCGGCCCGATGCGCCCCGCTTGCGCGTCGGTAAGTTCTGGCCGATCGAGATCGCCCCGTCGCTATCTTTGCGGGTCGGGGAAAATCTCCCGCGTGTCGACAAGACCCAGCACAAGGGGGTGCGAAGGGCTGGACGCTCGAGCCTATTAACCGATCAAATGATTATTTATTAGGCGATCAAGACAGGGGTGCAAAATCGCTGCATTTCCGCCATACTTAGCTATGCGGAAAAGCCCTGTGATTTCAGCAAATCAGCCGAATTTCAAAGTTGGCACACGGCTTGAATTGGGCCGGACGGGGGCAATGCCGGCGTTCGGCAGAGCTCGTCACCGACGCACAGGCGTCCGCCAGGCCCGAGGGGACACGCTCCATGAAACTCATCATGGCCGTCATCAAGCCATTCAAGCTCGACGAAATCCGGGATGCGCTCACCCGCGTCGGCGTCCACGGGCTCACCGTGACGGAGGCCAAGGGCTACGGGCGCCAGAAGGGTCATACCGAGATATACCGTGGCAACGAATACACAGTGAACCTTTTGCCCAAGCTCAAGATCGAAGTCGCGGTGGCGTCGGCCCAGGTCGAACAGGTCACGGCTGCCATCATCGGCGCAGCGAAAACCGGGGAAATCGGCGACGGCAAGATCTTCGTGATGGAACTCGATCATGCCGTGCGCATCCGCACCGGCGAGACTGATGAAACCGCGCTTTAGAACCGCGACAAACCGTCTACGGACAGGAGCTATGACATGACGACCAGAAAACCGACCCGTGGGGGGCTTGCGGCTCTCATCTTCGGGCTTCTCATTGCCGTTTTCGTCGGCGCGCAGTTCTTTGGCGCCACCTACGTCCATGCTCAGGCGCCGGCTGCCGCCGAGCCGGCCGCCCCGGCCGCAGCTTCGGAAGCGCCCCCCGCCTGCGACGCCAAGATGCTGATAAATTGCACGCCGAATTCCGGCGACACCGCCTGGATGCTGACCTCGGTGGCGCTGGTCCTGATGATGACCATCCCCGGCCTCGGCTTGTTCTACGGCGGCATGGTGCGCAAGAAGAACGTCGGCGACACCGTGATGGCGAGCTTTGCAATCACCTGCCTCGTCACCGTGCTCTGGACGATCTGCACCTATTCCATGGCGTTCACCGCCGGCACGCCATTCATAGGCGGGCTCGACCGGGCGTTCCTGCAAGGCATCATGAGCGACATCGCCAAGGGTATCGGCAATCCCAATTCGCTGGCCCCGACCATCCCCGAGACGGTCTATATCTGCTTCCAGATGACCTTCGCGATCATCACCCCGGCGCTGATCGCCGGCGCCTATGCCGAGCGGATGAAGTTTTCGGCGATGCTGTGGTTCATGGGGCTGTGGGCGATCCTGGTCTATGCGCCGATCGCCCATTGGGTGTGGGGACCGGACGGATTCCTCAATTCCGCCAACAGCGACGCGGTGGTCAAGGTGCTGGACTTCGCCGGCGGCACGGTGGTGCACGTGAACGCCGGCGTCGCCGGGCTGATGGCGGCGCTCATGCTCGGCAAGCGCAAGGACACCGGCCCCGCCCACAACATGGTGCTGACCTTCATCGGCGCCTCGCTGCTGTGGGTCGGCTGGTTCGGCTTCAACGCCGGCTCGGCGGTGAGCGCCGGATTGCAGGCTGGCATGGCGATGACCGTCACCCAGATCGCGACTGCGACCGCGGCACTGGCCTGGATGTTCGTCGAATGGGCATTGCGCGGCAAGCCGACGGTGGTGGGCATCTGCTCCGGCGCCGTCGCCGGCCTCGTCGCCATCACGCCGGCCTCCGGCTTCGTGGGACCCGCCGGCGCGCTGGCGATCGGCGTCGTCGCCGGCATCGCGTGCTATTGGGGAGCCACCGGTCTCAAGCACATGTTCGGCTATGACGACGCGCTCGACTGCTTCGGCGTCCACGGCATCGGCGGCGCCGCGGGCGCGATTCTCACCGGCGTGTTCGCGATCGAGCAATACGGCGGCACCGCCGGCCTCATCGAAGGCAATGCCGCCCAGGTGCTCAACCAAGTCTATGGCGTCGCCATCGTCGTCGTATACGACGCCATCGTCTCGCTTATCATCCTCAAGATCATCGACCTCGTCATCGGCCTGCGCGTCTCCGTCGACATCGAGCGCGAGGGCCTCGACATCGCGCTGCACGGCGAGGCCGTGCAGTAACGGTGCGCAATATCGCGTCGTTATGGCCCGCGCGTTCCGCCGAGATCGGGCGCGCGGGCAGCCAAATCGCGCTGCACTGCAACGCCCATGCATTTTCATTTCAACCAGAAGAGCCTGCTCATTGACGACGGCCAAAGAGGGGCCTGAAGCTGATCGAGAACAATGATGAATGCGCGGATCCGGTTCAACGGTCCGCGCGGCCGGCGACAGCAACCGGGATCATCCGCTTCTCCCCCGCACCCGTCGAACGCGAAAGCGCCAGCCGCGGTGAAGGCGCCTCACCGCGGCATTTGGCTGTCATTAATCGCAGCTTACGGATGAATGCAAAGCGTTTAGCCTCCTGGCTTGATCGAAAGCGAGTCAGATGGGGCAACCGCGCAAGAAAATCCTGTGCATCGAAGACGACCGCGAGGCCGCCGCCCTGATCGTCGAGGCCCTCGCCGATCAGGGCTTCGATCCGATTGCCGCCCACGACGGACGGGAGGGGTTCGACGCGATTCTCGAACATGCCCCCGACCTCGTGCTGTGCGACATCAATCTGCCGGTCATGTCCGGCTTCGAGGTGCTGGAACGGCTCAACGGCATGACGCCCCGGCTTTGTCGGATGCCGTTCATATTCCTGACCGCGATGGCCGACCGCGACGACGAAGTGCGCGGGCGGCGCCTGGGCGCCGACGATTACGTGGTCAAGCCGGTCGACTTCGAAGAGCTTTACGCCATCATCAATGACCGGCTCGCCGATGTCGCCTGCAACCGGCCCCGGTCGCCGCTCGTTCCACACCCGAGCGCTGTCCGCAGCCTGCGACGACCGAACTCCCCGCGACCATAGCGCGCCGTCCACAGCGGAACGGATCACCTTGCTTTCGCGGGCGCATCGTTCGACTGCGGCGGGGGTCGCAGCTTGCGCACGGCCTCCTCGACCGACATGAATACGTGGTCCTTGCCGATGCTCTCGGCCAGGCCCGAGCGCCCGGCCTCGAGCTGGGCCTGCTCGTGCGACAGGCGGGCGATGGCGACCGTGATGCCCCTCGCAGCGAGGTCGGCGATCGCGCGCTGCAGGAGTTGCGACCCCGTATAGTCGATGTCGATGATGCCGCTGGCCTCGATGACCAAGAGCTTCACCGGCGGCCGCCGCGTCGCGATCACCGCCTCGATTCTGTCGATGATGTTTTCCGCATTGGTGAAATTGAGTGGTGCAGCGGGCGCTACCACCAGCACCCCGGGCTCGTGTTCGCCGCGCTCGCTGGTGCTCGGCGGCCACCACACCGTGGTCCCGGGCACCCGCGCCAGCTCGACGCAATAAGGCCTGGCGACGATGTAGAGGCTGTGAACGAAGGAAAGCACGATCGCCAGCAGCATCCCGCTCTCGATCGGCAGGAGCACGACGAGGCCGCCGCTCGCCGCAACGAGCAGGATTTCGAGGCCGCCCCGGCGCCAGATGCGGATCATCTCGTCGACCCGGAATATCTTCAGCGCGATGTAGACCAGGATGCCGGACAGCGCCGCGCGCGGCACATAGGCCATGAGGCCCGCCGCGAGCGCCGCAAGGACGATCATCAGCGCGACGGCGGTCAGCGAAGCGATCTGCGAGCGCCCGCCGGAATCCCGGATGATGGCGGTGCTGGGCGGACTCGAATCCACCGCGAAGGCGCCGACCAGCCCGGCCAGGATGCTGCCCGCGCCAACCCCGGCGAAGTCCCGGCTGACATCGTCGGGCTTGTCGTCGTCAGATGGAAACGTGCTGGCCACCGCCGACGTCTGCATAATGCAGACCATGGCAACCACCAGGGCGAGCGGCACCAGGCGGCTCAGCTCCGCGATGCCTTGCACCGCCGGCAAGGCGAAATGCGGCGCCGGCACCGCGAGAGCGCCGACCACGCCGACGCCGCGGGCGTCGAGATGGAACAGGGCGACCGCAAGTCCGGCGCCGACCAGCCCGATCAGCGCGCCCGGGATCCGGTGGCTGATCTGCGCCGTCGCCATGGTCACGACCAGCACGCCGACGCCGAGCGCGAAGGTGTAAGGATTGGCCTGCCCGATGTCGCCCAGCGCCTGCGCCAGCCGCACCAGCAGATGCCCTTTGGTCTCCGCGACCCCGAGGAGCGTCGGCAACTCGGTGATGATGATGTGGACCGATATTCCCGCGAGAAACCCCGTCGTGACCGGAATCGAAATCAGGGTGGCGAGCCAGCCCGCCCGCAGCACGCCGACCAGAAGCAGGACGATCCCGACCAGAACCGCGAGCAGAGAAGCGAGATCGGCGTAATGCGGGGTGCCGATGGCGGCGATGGAGGACAGCGCGCCGGCGAAGATCGGCGCGATGGTCGAATCCGCTGCGACCGACATGAAGCGATTGGCGCCGAACGCCGCGAACGCCAGCGCCCCCGCGGCAAAGGCATAGAGCCCGGTCTCCGGGGGCATCCCCGCGAGCCGCGCGGTCGCGAGCTGCCCGGGGATCGCGATCGCCGCCAGCATGAGCCCGGCGACCAGGTCGCGCGGCAGCCACGCGATCCGATAGCCTTGCAGGGAGGGGAAGAGCCAGGCCGTCATTCGAGTTTCGCTAACCGGTCGTCTCGGCGGCCTTCGCCGATCGTTTCGCGACGCGCTTCGCCGCGCGTTCAGCCGCATGGTATTTGCGGCGAATGTCGGCGATGTCCACCTGCGCCGTGGGCAGCTTCAGGCCCATCTCATCCATGGTATCGGCGATGATCTGCGACACCGCGAGGTTGCGGAACCACTTGTGGTTTGCCGGAATGACGTACCACGGCGCGCGCTTCGTGCTCGTCGATGCCATGGCGTCTTCATAGGCCTTCAAATATTGCGGCCACAGCTTGCGCTCGGAATAGTCGCTTTCGCTGATCTTCCAGTGCCGCGACGGATCCTCCAGCCGCTGGGCGAAGCGGGCCAGTTGCTCCTGCGGGCTGATGTGGAGATAGAACTTCAGGATGCGTGTGCCGTTCGCCGACAGCATCTTTTCGAAGTCGTTGATCAGGTCATAGCGTTTGGACCACACCGATTGGGCCACCAGCTTGTGCACGCGCACCACCAGCACATCCTCGTAGTGCGAACGGTTGAAGATCACCACCTCGCCCCTGCCCGGCGTATGGAGGTGGGCGCGCCACAGGAAATCATGGGCAGCTTCTTCCTTGCTCGGCTGCTTGAAGCCGAACACCGACGTGCCCTGCGGATTCATTCCGGCGAAGACGTGGCGGACGACGCCGTCCTTGCCGGCGGCGTCGAGCGCCTGCAGTACGACGAGAAGGGATTGGTCGCCGTCCGCATAGAGCAGGTATTGCAGCGTGTTCAGGCGTTCGAGGTGCCTGCCGATCTCGCCTGCGGCCTTCTCATGGGTCTCGTATTTCCCCTTGTAGGAGGGATCGATCTTCGACAAACGAACCTTCGTGCCGGGCTCGACCACGAATTCCTTCCTGTAGTCCATGCTGGTAGCTCCGTTACGACGCTGCTTGCGGCCGGCGATCCGCCCCCGCCATTGGTCCCCGAGTGGGGCCGAGCCTGCCCACCGACTCATCGAAGCGGTCCGGCGCCGTTATCCATGCACGAAACATCTGCCGAGGCCGCATCGCGTCAGAGCGGCTGGTTCACGATGCGCACGCTCCGCGCCTGCCGTGCGGTCCGGTAGGTGGCGAAGCGCTCGGTCGTGATCCGGACGCCACCGAGCACGAACATCCAGGCGATGTTGTAGGCCCATACCCAGCCGATCAGGGTCCACGGAATCGCCGGGACGAGCCAGCCGAAGGCGCACATCAGCACGGCCGCGACCTGGGTCAGAAGGATCGCGACGAACAGCGCCGGCGCCGGGAACGGCCGCAGGAAGAACCAGCGCTCGGTTCGCGTGTTGAACAGCAGCAGATGGCCACCGGCCACCAGTTGCAGGAACATCACCGTCTGCAGCTGGCGCTCGGTCGCCAGCCCGAAATAGTCCTGCAGGTGCGGATGCGAGACCACCCGGATGCCGATCAGCAGCAGGCCGAACGATTCGATGACGGAGAACAGCCCGAGCACGACGGCGACGCCCAGCAGCCGCGGCATGCGCCAGCGGATCGGCGTCGCGCTCACGGCGGTGTTGTCATAGGCGATGGTCATGATCGGCAGGTCGTCGAGCAGCGACATGGCGACGATCATCATCGCGGTCAGCGGCGCAAAATCGAGAAAGATGGTGGACAGCACGACCACGAACATGATGTCCATGGTCAGCGCCACGCGGTAGATCGTGTAGCTGGTGATCCGCCCGAAGATGCGGCGCGCTTCGTCGATCGCATTGTCGATGACGGAGAGGCCGGGCGCGGTCAGCACCAGCGCCGCCGCCCCGCGCGCCGCGTCGGTGGCGCCGGACACCGCCGTGCCGCAATCGGCCTGCTTCAACGCCGGCGCGTCGTTGACGCCGTCGCCGGTCATCGCCACCAGATGGCCCCGCGCCTGCAGCGCCTTGACGATCGCGTATTTGTGCTCCGGGAACACGCGGGCGAATCCGTCCGCCCGCTCGATGGCATCGGCGATCGCGGGCGGTACGTTGTTGGGATCCATGTCCTTCGGAAACGCGTCGGCCGCCGGAATGATGTGAGTGCCCATGCCGAGCTGGCGCGCGGTCTCGATCGCGATCGCGGTGTCGTCGCCGGTCACCATCTTGACCCGCACGCCCTTGGCGTTGACCAGCGCGATCGTCTGTTTGGAATCGCCGCGCGGCGGATCGAACATCGGCAATATGCCGAGCAGCGACCAAGTATGGCCGGCGTCTTCGGAGCGTGCCACGCCGAGCGCACGCGAGCCCTTGTCCGCGAGCGCGTCGACGGTGCTCTTGACCCGCTGCGCGACGTCGGCGGGCGGCCTGGTGAGATCGATGATGACCTGCGGCGCGCCCTTGGTGACGACGACGGTTTTTCCCCGGGCATCCGTGACGGTCGCCTCGGTGCGCTTGCTGACGGGATCGAAGGGCACGAACTTCACCTGCTTGCAGGCTTTCAATGCGTTCTTATCCTTCAGCGCCTCGATCACCGCGGTGTCGATGGCGTCACGGTCTTCGATCTTCGAGGCGAGCGCCGCGGCGAGGATGCAGTCCTGGGCGCTCTGCGCCGAAAACAGGATCGGATCGCCGAGGGTCAGCTGGTTCTCGGTCAGCGTCCCGGTCTTGTCCGAGCACAATATGTCGACACCCGCCATTTCCTCGATGGCCGACAGCTTGGAGACGATCGCCTTTTGCTTCGACAGCGCCAGCGCGCCCAGCGCCATGGTGATCGAGAACACCGCCGGCATTGCGACGGGGATCGACGCAACCAGCAGGACCAGCACGAACTGCAGGATGCCGAGGGCCTGTTCCAGCCCCCAGTCGTCGCTGATGACGATGTCGTGATACACTTTGACGACCACCATGATCAGCGCCAGGGCAACGGCGACGACGATCAGGAAGTTCCCGATCTCGAACATCGCCTTCTGTGCGTGGCTGACGGCGCCGGCGCCCGCCACCAGTTTGGCGGTCCGGCCAAAAAACGTGTTGGCCCCGGTCGCGATGACGACGCCTTGCATCTCGCCCTGCTTGACGATGCTTCCCGAAAACGCCTCGTCGCCGACCTTCTTCGCCGCTGGCAGGGATTCGCCGGTCAGGGCAGCCTGATCGATGGAGGCATACTCGCCGCCGACCAGCCTGAGATCGGCGGGCACGATGACGCCGAGCCTGATCTTTACGATGTCGCCGGGCACGAGCGTCGCGGCGTCGAGCGTCCGCCAACCGCCGTCGCGCAGGACCGTCGCCTCCGGCGCGAGGCCCTTCTTCAGTGCGGCCAAGGCATTCGAGGCCTTGCGGTCCTGCCAGAATTCGAGTGCGGCATTGAAAAACAACAGCCCCGTGATGATGACAAAATCGCTCCAGTGACCGATGACCGCCGAAACGATCGCGGCCGCCTCGATCATGAAGGCGATCGGGCCGGTAAAGTGGCCCAGAAGCTTGCGCGCCAGGCCTTCTTCTTTTTCGACCAGGGCGTTCGGCCCGCATTTGGGAAGGCGCAGCTGCGCCTCGGCATTGCTCAGCCCCTGGTCGGGCTTGACGTCGAGCGCAGCCAGCACCCGGTCGATCGGAGACTTCTCGAGTGCGACGGCGTCGTCCGAATTGACCCCGAGCGCCGGGGCGCCGGATTGCGTGACAGGCGCGGACAAAATTGGACGACTCCTTCGAACGCGTGGCGTCAAAACGTCAGCCTCGGAAATGGGCTTTCATCGCACTGCAGCAATGCGAGGCATGATTCGGCGAGATTGCAGGCGCCAGACCGACTATGCACCCAAGGAGGTCAAAGCGCCATCCGCCCAACTTCGCACCGCCCAACTTCGCCAGGAGTTCACGAGGAACGAACGCCCCCGGTCGCGCCGTCGCAACTCGATGTCGGCGGCAGGCAGCCGGTCCACCCCGGCGAGATCGACGCTTCGCGTTATTTCGACGAGGAATCCTTCGACATCAGCGCGAACGCTTCCTGCACCGTCGTCATGAATTGGGCAGGGAATATGATCGTGGAATTCTTTTCGACCGAGATCTCCGCCATGGTCTGCAGGGTGCGCAGCTGCAGCGCCACCGGATGCTGCGTGATGATGTCGGCTGCCTGTCCGAGCTTCATCGCGGCCTGGTACTCTCCTTCGGCGGCGACGATCTTGGCGCGGCGCTCCCGCTCCGCCTCGGCTTCCTTCGCCATGGCGCGCTGCATGTTCTCGGGAAGCACGATGTCCTTGATCTCGACCGCCGTCACCAGGGTGCCCCAGGGCTCCGTGTGCCCGTCGATGACGTCCTTGATCTGTAGGTTGATGCTCGCGGTGTCGGAGAGCAGCTCGTCGAGGCTGAAGCGTCCGACCACGTTGCGCACGGTGGTCTGGCTGATCTGATTGATCGCGTTATAGACGTTTTCGATGACGATCACCGCCTTCGCCGGATTGGAGATGTGATAGTAGGCGACCGCCGCGATGTCGATCGAGACGTTGTCCTTCGTGATGATCTTTTGCGAGGGAATTTGCATCGTGACGGTGCGCAAGGACACGCGCACCATCTGCTGGATGGGCGCGAAGATGAGCGACAGGCCCGGCTCCCGCACGGTCTTGAACTTTCCGAGCAGAAACACGACCCCGCGTTCGTACTGGCGCAACACGCGAAGCGAGCCGATCAAATAAAGCAGCAGCAGCACGACGCCGAGAATGATGAAACCGGAGGATGCATCCATGGTGCTTCCATTTCATTGTCCGAATGGTTCAAGCCGGTGCGACCGAAGCCGCGGATTATCGCGCTGCAGCACGCGCAGCCGTCAGACTACTCATTATTCCTCGAGATTGCAGGCTCCCGAGCGAGATTATGCACCAAATCAAGGAGATTGGAGCACGATCGCCTTAACTTGCAAGAGCGATGCGTCCGCAAGCGCTGCGTCGCAAGGCCGAGCTTCGGTCGATCGCACGAGCGACCGCCGACGACCATGACCAAGGTGCCATAGATGTCGGCGCGAGAATCCGCTGCATGAATAAAACGCGCAGCCCTTTCTCTCGCACCGGCGCTCGGTATAGCTTGGCGATCGGGGCCATGGCACACCCGATCAGGAACTTATTGAAAGGCAAAGCATGAACCTTTCGCGCCGGCAATTGCTGCGTCTGGCAACGGGCGCTATCGCCCTGCCGGCGGCGTCGCGCATCGCGAGGGCGCAGGCCTATCCGGCGCGGCTGGTCCGCATCATCGTCGGATTTCCACCGGGCGGCTCGGTGGACATCACGGCACGCCTGATCGGGCAATGGCTGTCGGAACGGCTCGGCCAGCCATTCATCGTCGAAAATCGTCCGGGCGCCGGCACCAATATCGGCACCGAAGCCGCCGTGCGGGCGCCGGCGGACGGCTATACGCTCCTTCTGGTCACTCCCGCGAACACCATCAATGCGACGCTGTACGAGAAGCTCAATTTCAACTTCCTGCGCGACATCGCCCCCATTGCCGGCATCCTGCGCGCCCCCAACGTCATGGAGGTGAATCCATCGGTTCCGGTCCATAGCGTGCCGGAGTTCATCGCCTATGCAAAGGCGAACCCCGGCAAGATCAACATGGCTTCGACCGGAAACGGAACCAGCACCCACCTGTCCGGTGCGTTGTTCAGGACGATGACGGGCGTCGACATGATTCACGTGCCCTATCGCGGCAACGCGCCGGCCCTCACCGATCTGATCGCCGGACAGGTACAAGTCCTGTTCGACAGCATCTCGACTTCGATCGAGCACATCAGGACCGGCAAGCTGCGGGCGCTGGCGGTGACCACCCCGACACGCTCGCCGGCGCTTCCGGACCTTCCGACTGTCGGCGATTTCGTGCCGGGTTACGAGGCCACCGCCTTTTTCGGCATGGGCGCGCCGCGCAACACGCCCGCCGAAATCATCGACCGGCTCAATGCGGAGATCAACGCAGCACTAGCCGACTCCGGCATGACTGCACGGTTGGCCGATCTGGGCGGCACACCGCTTCCGGGTTCGCCGGCCGATTTCGCAAAACTCCTCGCCGACGAAACCGCGAAGTGGGCCAAGGTGATCCGGGCCTTGAATATCAAGGCGGACTGACGCCCGTCGCAGATTCCACGAGGGCGCCGGTTTTTTTCCGATCGCCGCCAGCAGGCTGCGCACCTGCTTTTCGGGCGCTGCGCCCGGCACTGCCGATCACCCTTACCTGTAGCTTCCCGATTGGAAGTCCGGGTTGGCGTTCTCGTTGCCATACCAGGGCGTGTAATAGTCCGGTGCGTAGACATGCACCCTCGACGACCACTGCCGTTGCGAAGTGTGAGGGTCCTGGCGGGCGTTCGGAGCCTGCTGAGCGAAAGCGGGCGCCGCGATGGTGGTGCCGATAGCGACGACGACGAGAAGCTTTTTCATCGAATGTCTCATGGCATTCTCCCTCGTTGGCGCGCCGCTCCTGGCGAGCAGGCGCGCGCTTCATACCATTCGAGGATGCATGGTTTTTCCGTACCCACGTATGAACGGGCTCACACCGGCAATTGCGAAAAATTTCGGCCCTGCCGTCGCGGCCGGTGAGGTGCCTAGCCGAGCGAAGGATGCGGACGCAGCCATCACGGCGCGCCGCCCAGGATGCTCACGAAGCACCTGCGCACGCGTTCCTGGGTCTCGGCGAGATGGGCGTTGAGCGCGGCAAAATCCGGCACGTCGGCGGCCCGGGCGAGCAGGCTCAGGAGGCTGGAGCCGGCGGACTTGGGCTCGAACGGACCGGCCAGGCACAGGCGCAGGATCTGGCCGAGGTCGTGATAGAGCCGCTCCGCCGGCCGCAACACCTCGGCATCCTCGACGCCCAGAATTCCGAGCCGCGCCGCCTTTTCCAGCATGCGTCCGGTCGAGGGATCGAGGATCGCAGGCTCGCGCGCGGCATGGGCGAGCTGGAGATATTGCGCGATGAACTCGATGTCGACGAGACCGCCGGCGGCGTTCTTGAGGTCCCACCTCGCGCCATCGCCCTTCTCCGCCGCCACCGCCCGGCGCATTTCCACGACGTCGCCGGCCACCATGTCCGGATCGCGCAGGCTGCACAGCACGTTGCGGATCACGCCTTCGACCCGCGCCGCAAGGTGCGGCGACGACGCCGACACGACGCGCGCGCGCGTGAGCGCCATGTGCTCCCAGGTCCAGGCCTCGTTATCCTGGTAGTCGGCAAAGGCCGCGATCGAGGTCGCCACCGGACCCGACCGCCCGGACGGCCGCAGCCGCATGTCGACGTCGTAGAGGCGCCCGTAATTGGTCCTCGTGGTCATGGCGTTGATCAGGCGCTGGGTGAAGCGCGCGAAATAGGGCGCGGCATGGAGCGGACGCCGGCCGTCCGATTCCGGATGCTCCTCGTCGAAATCGTAGACCACGATCAGGTCGAGATCGGAACCCGCCGTCATTTCGCGGCCGCCGAGCTTGCCCATGGCGAGCACGACGCTGCCGGCGCCGGGCATGACGCCATGGATCGACCGGAACATGGTGCCGATCCTCGCATGCAGCGCGCACACCACCGTGTCCGCCAACCCGGCGAACGCCTCCCCGGCCCGCCGTGCGGACACCGTGCCGGACAGGATGCGTGCGCCGATCAGGAAAATCTGCTCCTGGCCGAACAGGCGCACGCGATCGAGAAAGTCCTCATGGGAGGTCGACTGCGCCAACGAAACCGACAGGGTCGCTTCGAGCTTTTCCGGTCCCGGCAAGGCACCGAAGAAGGCCGAATCGGTCAGCGCATCCATCACCTGGGGATGCTGCGCCAGCGTGTCGGCGAGCCGCGGCGCGGTGCCGAGCACGCGGGCGACCAGGGCGACGAGGTCGGGGTTCTGCCGCAGCAGCGAGAACAGCCGTCTCCCGCCATGCAGGTTGCCGAGGAAGCGGTCGAAGCCGGTCAGCGCGGCGTCGGGAGTTTCGGAGCGCGCGATGTGATCGATCAGGACTGGCACCAATTCGGCGAACACGGCGCGGGCCGCCGGCCCCTTGAGCGCGCGCGGAGCGCCGGCGAGCCAGCGCCGCACCGTGGCGGAGGCCTCCAGCGGGTTGCGGAATCCCATCTCGTTGAGCTTGTCGAGGGTTTCGCGGGCATCGGCGGCGGGCGGAAATACCAGGCCGCGGCGCTCGGCGGCGCACATCGGCGCGTCCTCGAACAGGCGCACGTAATGCTGCTGCACGGCTCCGAGATGGCCGAGCAGGACCTCGGCGAAGGCGTCGCGGTCGGGATAGCCGAGGAAGCGCGCGAACGCATCGAGCTCCGCCCGGGTCGAGGGCAGCGTATGGGTCTGCTCGTCCGCCACCATCTGCAGTCGGTGCTCGACTTCGCGCAGGAACAGATAGGCGCGTTCGAGATCGTCGCGGGCGGCGGCGTCGATCCAGCCGCCCGCGGACAGCGCGCGCAAGGTGACGAGGGTTTCGCGGCTGCGCAGCTGCGGATGACGGCCGCCGGCGATGAGCTGCTGGGTCTGGACGAAAAACTCGATCTCGCGGATTCCGCCGCGCCCGAGCTTGATGTTATGGCCCTCGACCGCGACCTCGCCGTGGCCGCGATAGGCCTGGATCTGGCGCTTCATCTCGTGGATATCGCCGAGCGCGGCGAAATCGAGATATTTGCGCCAGATGAACGGCGACAGGTCTGCGAGCATCGCCTGCCCCGCCGCGATGTCGCCGGCGCAGGGACGCGCCTTGATCATCGCCGCGCGTTCCCAGTTCTGGCCCCTGCCCTCATAATAGTCGAGGCCGGCGGCCACCGAGATCGCGATCTGCGTCGAGGACGGGTCCGGGCGCAATCGCAGGTCGACGCGAAACACATAGCCCAGCTCGGTTCGCTCCTGCAGCATTTTGACGAGCTGGCGCGTCAGGCGCACGAACAGCGGCCCGGGCTCGACGCCCGGCAGCAGCGCCGGCGCGTCCGGATCGAACAGCACGATGAGGTCAATGTCGCTGGAGTAGTTGAGTTCGCAGGCGCCCATTTTGCCCATGGCGAGCACGATGTAGCCACAGCCGGTCTCCGGGAGGTGGGGATCGCGGGGCGCCAGCTGGCCGGCGCGGACGGCTGCGGTGAGGAGATGGTGCACGGCGCCGCCGACTGCCGTGTCCGCCACGGCGGTGACCGCCCGGGCGACGCGCATCACGTCCCACAATCCGCCGATGTCGGCGAGCGCGATCAGCAGGGCCGCCTCGGTCTTCATGGCGCGGAGAATCCGCATCGCGTCGGCCGACGAGCCGCCGGCGCGCAGGCCGCCTGCGGCGTCGCCGAGGCACGCTGCGAGCCGGGCCTCGGGATCGGACTGCAGCAATGCGACGAGGCGGCCGGGATCGGCGCACGCGAGATCCCACAGGTAGGGCGACGAGGAAGCGATCGCCTCGATCAGCGCCACGGCGCCCCGATGCGCCGCCCCGATCGCGCGCAATTCCCGGCCGGCACCGGTCTCGGCGATTTCGGCGAGCCAGGCGCCGACGCGGGCACGGCCCGCTGTGTCGGCGAGGGCACGCGGCGCCGCTCGCGCCGCGCAGGACCCCGCAGCGGAGGCCACGGTCAGGCTGCCCGCTGGCTCGGCGCGCGGGGCAGCGCGATCCTCGCGGTAAGGCCGGGCGCGTTGTCCTCGAGCTTGAGTTCGCCGCCGTGCAGGCGGGCGACCGCGGAGACGAGGCTGAGCCCGAGGCCGGAGCCCGGCTCCGAGCGGCTCTGCTCCAGGCGGACGAACCGTTCCACCACCCGGGAGCGGTCGCCGGCGGGAATTCCCGGTCCGTGATCGCTCACGGTCAGCATGATCTGGTCCTTGTCGGAGCTGGTCCTCACGACGATTCCCGCGCGATCCCCATTGGCCGCCTCGGCCTCGGGCGCAGCGTATTTGATGGCGTTGTCGACGAGATTGGCAAGCGCCTGGCTGACGAGTTCGCGATTGCCCTTCACGGTCCCATGCTCGCTGGCCTGGACCTTGAGGGTCAGCCCCTTGTCCTCCGCGAGCGGCTCGTACAGCTCGCCGACGTCGCGGGCGACATCGGCAACGTCGAATTCAGCCATGCCGTCGCGGACCTCGCCGGACTCCGCGCGAGCGATCATCAGCAGGGCGTCGAAGGTGCGGATCAGCCCGACCGATTCCTCGATGGTCTCTTCCAGCACGCGGCGGTAGTCGGCATCGGTCTTGGCCGTGCGCAGCGCGGCCTCGCAGCGGTTGCGCAGGCGCGTCAACGGCGTCTTGAGATCATGGGCGACGTTGTCCGTGACCTCCTTCAGCCCCCGCATCAGCGCGTCGATGCGCTCCAGCATGCCGTTGAGATTCAGCGCCAGGCGGTCGAACTCATCGCCGGTTCCGGTGACCGACAGCCGGCCCGACAGATCGCCCGCCATGATTGTCTGCGCGGTCGCGGTCATGGCCTCGACGCGGGCGAGCACGCGCCGGCTCACGAAGATTCCGCCGATCACGCCGAGCACCACGACGAGCGCCGCCGACCATCGTCCCGCGACCGCGACGATGCGGAACATGCGTTCGCGTTCGTCGAGATCGCGCCCGACCAGGAGCCGGATGCCGCCGGGAAGACGGGTTACCCGCACCAGCGCGTTGTGCTCGGCCGATTCCGGCTCCTCCAGGCGCCGATAGGCGGTCTCGACCCAGCCCTGGGACTCCAGGATGCCCGGCTCCAGCGAGGCGACATTTCCCGCGAGGCCCTGCCCGGTCGGCGTGGTAACGAGGTAAAGGCTCGAGCCCGGTCGCCGCGAGCGGAGGTCGATGATGACGACGAGCCGCCGGATGCCGGCCTGGTTGTACTGGTTGGTCAGCGCCGTGACCTCGGCGTCGACGGTGCCGACGATCTGCTCGTTGATGAGACGACGGGTGTTGAGGGCGAAATAGCCGACCAGAAAAGCTGCGAACAGCGCGAACACCATAAGGTATACGAGCGTCAGCTGGAACGCCGTCGTGCGGAGAAGCTTACCGAGCGCCGTCACGTATCATGTATCCTGCCCCGCGCACCGTGTGCAAAAGCGGCTGCGCGAACCCTTTGTCTATCTTAGAGCGCAGCCGGGAGATATGCACATCGATGATATTGGTTTGGGGGTCGAAGTGATAGTCCCAGACGTTTTCCAGCAGCATGGTCCGGGTCACCAC
>DASYNT010000282.1:0-4202 GCA_036008405.1 Xanthobacteraceae bacterium | reverse complement strand
GTGCGTACCGCGCCGTGCGGCGTCTCGATCACGCCGCTGCGCGCCGCGCCGTCGGTGGCGGCGATGCGAAACGAGAAGGCGGTCATGAATCATCCATGCCCGGGGAATAACAGGCTGGCATCGCCATAGGAATAGAACCGGTAGCCCTCGGCGATGGCATGCGCATAGGCGCGCTTCATCACATCGATGCCGCAGAACGCCGCGACCAGCATGAACAGGGTCGAGCGCGGCAGGTGGAAATTGGTCAAGAGCACGTCAACGGCGCGGAAGCGGTAGCCCGGCGTGATGAAGATCGCGGTCTCGCCCGAAAATGGCGCAATGACGAACGGCGCAATGCCGCGGTCGTCGCGCGCCGCGCTTTCGAGCAGCCGCAGCGAGGTGGTGCCGACCGCGACGATGCGTCCGCCGGCTGCGCGCGCCGCATTGAGCGCGGCGGCGGTCTCCCCATTCACCTCGCCCCATTCGGCATGCATCTTGTGCTGGGCGACATCCTCGACCTTGACCGGCAGAAAGGTGCCGGCGCCCACATGCAGGGTGACGGTGTGCACGTCGATCCCGCGCGCGGCCAGCGCGGCGGTGAGCTCTTGCGTGAAATGCAAGCCGGCGGTGGGCGCCGCCACCGCGCCTTCGGCGCGGGCGAACACGGTCTGGTAGTCGGCGCGGTCGCGCTCGTCGGCGGCGCGGCGCCCGGCGATGTAGGGCGGCAGCGGCACCTCGCCGCGCGTGGCGATGGCGGCGTCCAGCGCCGGGCCGTCAAAGGCGAAGCCGAAGGTCACTTCGCCGGCCTCGCCCTTCGCCTCGACGGTGGCGTCGAGTTCGCCGAGAAAGCACACCCCGCCCTCCTCGCCGAACCGCACCACGTCCCCCGGCTCGAGCCTGCGGGCGGGCTTGACCAGCGCCTGCCAGCGCGCGCCGTCGATCCGCTTGATCAGCGTCGCATCAATCCCGGCGTCGGGCCCGCGGCCGATGCGCCGGCCGCGCAGCTGCGCCGCAATGACTTTGGTGTCGTTAACCACCAGCTGGTCGCCGGGCCGCAGCAGGTCCGGCAGCTCGCGCACGATATGGTCTTCAAGCTCGGCGGCCGCGCCCGGACGCACCACCAGCAGCCGCGCCGAATCGCGCGGGCTCGCCGGCCGCAACGCAATGCGATCGGACGGCAGGTCGAAGTCGAACAGGTCGGTGCGCATGCTTCTGGTACTGTCCCTCCCCGACTTCGGGGAGGGTGGCCGAGCGACAGCGAGGTCGGGTGGGGGCCACAAGCACAGCGAGCGAGAAAGCGAGGACCCCACCCTGCCCTCCCCGAAGTCGGGGAGGGAAAGAAGAAGACTTCACGCGTCGGCGGCCATGCGCGCCTTGACGATGCGGTCGGGATTGGCGACCGGCTCGCCGCGCTTGATCTTGTCGACGTTCTCCATGCCGTGCGTCACCTGTCCCCACACGGAGTATTGCCCGTTGAGAAACGGTGCGTCGGCAAAGCAGATGAAGAACTGGCTGTCGCCGGAATCCGGGCTCTGGGCGCGCGCCATCGAAACCGTCCCGCGCACGTGCTTCTCCTCGGAGAACTCCGCTTTGAGCTTCTTGCCGGAACCGCCGGTGCCGGTGCCGTGCGGGCAGCCCGTCTGCGCCATGAAGCCGTCGATGACGCGGTGGAACACAATGCCGTCGTAGAAGCCTTCGCGCACCAGTTCCTTGATGCGCGACACGTGCTGCGGCGCGAGGTCGGGCCGCATCTTGATGGTCACGGGGCCCTTCGAGGTGTCGAGGATCAGCGTGTCTTCAGTGCTCATGGATGTCGTCTTTCGTGTCCTTGCGATCGTCGATGCGATCGTCGATGATCGAGATGATGAAGGGCCGTCCGGCGATGGCGCCGCCGAGCCCGGCGGTCAGCGGCAACGGCTGGCAGCGGTCGAGCATGTCGGTCGCGGCGCTGCGATAGGCGGCCGGGAGGCGCGCAGCATCCCTACCACGCCAACGGCCAGCCACCATGACAGCGCCAGTCCCCCCCGATCAAATCTGGGCAGCGTCATTTGGCATCCGCCGCGACCTTCACGCTGACCATCTTGTCGGGTCCCACCACGGTTCCGTTGGCTTGCGGATCGCCCTTCTTGAGCTTGTCGACCACGTCCATGCCGGACAGCACCTGGCCGATCACGGTATACATGCCGTTGAGGAAGGGACCGTCGGCGAACATGATGAAGAACTGGCTGTTGGCGGAATTGGGGTCGCTTGCCCGCGCCATGCCGACGATGCCGCGGGTGAACGGCACGTTGGAGAATTCCGCCGGCACGTTGGGATATTTCGACCCACCGGTGCCGTTGCCGCGCTCGCCGTCGCCGGTCTGCGCCATGAAGCCCGCGATCACCCGGTGGAACGGCACGTTGTCGTAATATTTGTCGCGCGCCAGCTGCTTGAGGCGCTCCGCATGCTTGGGGGCGATGTCGTTGCGCAACTTCACCACGATGCGGCCCTGGGTCGTGTCGATGATGAGGGTGTTCTGGGGGTCGGCGCCGGCCGGCAGCCCCTGTTGGGCGAGGGCCGGAACGATGGCGGCCGGGGCGATGGCGAAGAGAACCGCGAACAGGGCGAGTAGGCGCGTCATGGGAGCTTCCTCCGAGGTTTGTGTTTCAGCTCTGTGCTTTGGCCGGAAACTTCTTCTTGAGGCGGCCGGCCACCGCGGCCGGCACAAAGGCCGAGATGTCGCCGCCCATGGCGGCAATCTGCCGGACCAGGGTGGCGGTGATGGGACGAACGAGGGGCGACGCGGGCAGGAACACCGTTTGCACCTCCGGCGCCATCTCCGCGTTCATCCCGGCAAGCTGCATTTCGTAGTCGAGATCGGTGCCGTCGCGCAACCCGCGAATCATCAAGGTGGCGCCGACCCGCCGGGCGGTCGCCACCGCCAGATCGTCGAAGGTCATACAGTCGAACGCGCAGCCTGCGCCGCGGACCATCTCGGCGCAGGTCTCGGTGATCATCGCCAGGCGCTCGTCGGCCGAAAACAACGGCACCTTGCCGGGATGGACACCGATCGCAATCACCAGGCGGCTCGCGAGCTTGGCGGCATGGCGCACCACGTCGACATGACCGTTGGTCACGGGATCGAACGAACCGACATAGAGGGCGGTAGGTTGCATGGGCTCGATCTAGCAGAATGGAACGACCCTGACCAACCGATACTCCTCTCGCGGACCATGTCTGCACCCAGCGAAAGGGCCGCGCTGGTCGGTCGGAAGGAACGGCGCTTTTGACCCGGAGCGGCGGTGCGGCCTCTCGTCGAGCACATTACTTAGGCTCGTCGATAGTACTCACGTGTGCCGCAACAACGCGCCAGCCTTCCGGGAATCGAACCCAAGTTTGCATTTGACGGCCGACCCTACCGGGCTGGTTGGTCCGATAAGTTAGCGTTGAGGCCACTGCAAAGTCGCGGCCATATGTGGTGATTACCGTCTTCGATAGTGTGCGCGGGGGATCAAGCGGGCGCGCACCAGCGCGAAAACCTTCGATTCCCTTGTATCCGTAAAGATTCTCCGCTTGGCCATAACGAATGGTGCGTGGGTCATCGCGGAACGTCGAGTTCAGAATGATGATATTGCCCGAATTGATCGCGTCATTATACCGATCATACGCCGCCTTCACCTCGGCAACTACGTCCGGCAAGTCGATCGCCATTGCGGCCGTATGCGCATTCGGTTGTTGAGCCCAGAGTGGTCCAGTGCCGGCAAGAATGAGCAGAACACAAGCCATCCATGAGAATTTCATCGCGCCCTCCTTTATCGTGCTCCTCGCAGCGTCCGCGGCAACATCCGCCGCGAGGTGCACCGACGCAAGTTTACGCTTCGCTCATGCCCGAGGCCACAGCCGATGGCCTCGGGGACCAAGTCACGGCGAAGGGAGACATCCGAGCATGGAGAGGCGGGCGGGTTGTGACCCAAACCGCCGGCCCGGCACACGGGTCGCCGACATGATCCGCGAACCGGGGGCTGCGGAACCGACACCACGTCGGAATCCCTCGAGAATTGCAAAGGGGGAAATTGCCACGGGTGCAGCCGGAGGCCGAATAGGCTAGGGCCTGTCCTCAATTGAGCCAAATGATGATCGCGGCGAGGTAGATTCCGGCCAGGAAGTTGATCGCCCGCTTGTCATAACGGGTGGCGATGGCGCGGAATTGCTTGAGTTTGGCGAAGAAGTTCTCGATGAGGTGA
>DASYNT010000281.1:0-2162 GCA_036008405.1 Xanthobacteraceae bacterium | reverse complement strand
GGCGAGGACCTGTCACGCCTGCGCACCGGTCATGGTGCCAAAAACATGGCGGTGGTACGCCACTTCGCCCTCAATCTGGTCCGCCAGGTCGCCGACAAGCGATCCATCAAGCGCCGCCGAAAGCGCGCCGCCTGGGACCCGGGGCACTTCCAAGGCACAGACTCGCTGCGAGAGCCCCCTCCCCAACCCTCCCCCGCAAGCGGGAGAGGGAGTAGAAAAGCGGTTCATTCGTGCGAATTGAAGCGATAATTCACCGACGAGTCATTACGCCAGGATACTGCGCCAGAGCATGTAAATCGCCACCAAAACGATGATGCCGGCGAACACGATGTTGAGGGCGCCTCGCCGCTCTCCGAGCGCGTGGGCGACGCGTCCGCCGGCCAGTCCGCCGCCGACGCCCCCGGCGATGAAGATGGCGGCGAGATGCCAATCGACCAGTCCCGACCTTGCATAGTTGAATGCCGCCGTCGCGCCGAACGTGGCGACCGCGACGAGCGAGGAGCCGATCGCATTTATGATCGGCATGGCGGTCGCAAACATGAGGCCGGGGACGATGAGGAAGCCGCCGCCGATGCCGAAAAAGCCAGAAAGCGCTCCCGCCAAGAAGCCGGCGGCGAGGAGCTTGGGCAAATTCTCGCGACTGAGCTCGGCGTCGGCTTCGCCCACGGTCGAGCGTCGGAAAAACATCACCGCGGCGATCACCAGCATCAGGAGGGCGAACAGCACCAGCAGCCTTTGGCCATCGACGATCTTGCTCAGGCTCGAGCCGCCAAAGGCGCCGACCATGCCGGCGGCGGCGAACACGCCGGCGCACCGCCATTTCACCGTCCCCATACGCGCATGGGACACGGCATTGGCGGCCGCGTTCACCGCGACGGCGAGGGCCGTGGTGCCGATGGCGACATGCACGTCCGGCACGCCCACGAGGTAGATCATCAGCGGTACGGCGAGCACGGAGCCGCCGCCGCCGACCAAGCCGAGCGAGAACCCGACCAGCGAGCCCGACAGCAGTCCCAGCACGTCGACCATCAGGTTGGGGGGCATGGTCCCTCGTAGGCGGCTGCGGATCATCGAGCCGGTAGTCGCCTGGTTCGGCAGGCGCCTGTCGCAGCCCCCAGCGCCATGCCGCAATATCCGGTGAGCCCGGCGAAGACCAGCCCGTTCCTGACGAAGACCGGAACCGCTTGGGAACCCCCGACGACACCGTCAGTCCGCGCAGCGTGCCAAGCAGGCTCAGCGCGCCTGCGCCGATCTGCAGGTGACGGCGTTGTGAAGCAGCCGGCATGATCAAAAATCGTGTTCGAAGCATCGGGACTGGGGAATATTGTATCCAGCGTCGCGCTTCCACAATAATCCTAACGTTTAATAACCCTTTAACCATGAAGATATGGCGTATATTAACCCTGAGATTACACGTTTACCAGGAATAAACCATGTTGTGATGAACGGTTTGTGTGCAGATATACTTACTTTTTTGGCAATTTTTATTTACCGATCGGTGGTGGTTTCTTGCCCATAATGCCGCCGTGGCCAATCATGGAGCGCGTTCGTTGCGCGCCCGGGCCCGGGAAGTCGCAGACTTTTCGGGTGCGGGATCGAACGCGATGCCGGCGCGCTCCACGAGGCGAAATGTAGAGAGTACGCCCCATGTCCCGCCTTCCTCGTGTCGACCCTCCCGGTTCTTTCCTCCGCCCTCGGCGCTCTTTTGTCGTCGCGGTCGCGGCCTGCGCCGCTTCTGCCGTGGCCTCCACCGGCGCCTCCGCGGCCGGCCTCGGCGGCGGCCTGATCGAGTTCCTGTTCTCCGGCGGCACGCCTTCCGCCGCGCCGCAGCGCCAGGCCTACGCGCCCGATGCGGACGCGCTGCGCTACGCTGCCGATCCGCGCTACAACCGTCAGATCGTCGACTATCACGGGCCGGAAAAGCCCGGCACTGTCATCATCAACACGCCCGAGCGCCTGCTTTACCTGATCGAGCCGGACGGCAAGGCGTGGCGCTACGGCATCGGCGTCGGCCGGCCCGGCTTTACCTGGGCCGGCGTCAAGACCGTCACCATGAAAAAGGAATGGCCGGACTGGCGGCCGCCGGACGAGATGCTGCGCCGCCGGCCCGACCTGCCGCACTACATGCCCGGGGGACCGGAAAACCCGCTCGGCGCCCGCGC
>DASYNT010000280.1:0-10036 GCA_036008405.1 Xanthobacteraceae bacterium | reverse complement strand
TCCTTAAAGGGCATCGGAAGTCCTCCTTCCGAGCCACCTTGACCTGTCGACCATCAACCCGGTCTAAACTGTCGGGTATCTACCCGGTTTGTACCCTGCAAGGCCCCCTCCCCAGCCCTCCCCCGCAAGCGGGAGAGGGAGCATGCCGTGGCCTCCGACGCCGCTCCCTTCCGCCCCCTTGCCCTTGAGTTGCACGGGGGGTGGCGAGTTGTTAAGTGCCTTCGCGCTCGCCACCAGCACGGTCACCGATGTCATCCCAGACCACCCGGCCGCCTTTTGTCGTCGTCAAGGACGCGCTCGACCTGCCGGCGCATCCCGGCGCGCTTGCGGGCGCGGTGGTGGCCATCGGCAATTTCGAGGGCGTGCATCGCGGCCATCGTGCGGTGATCGCCGCCGCAGTAGCGCGGGCGCGCGGGCTCGGCCGGCCGGCGGCGGCGCTCACCTTCGAGCCGCATCCGCGCGCCTTCTTCAATCCGGACCAGCCGCTGTTCCGCCTGACCGACGCGACCGCAAAGCTGCGGCTCTTGGCGACCACCGGGCTCGACGGCGCCATCCTGATGAAGTTCGACGGCGCGCTCGCCGCGCTCGATCCCGCCGCTTTCGTCGCCCGGGTGCTGGTCGAGCGCTACGCGATATCCGGCGCGGTGATCGGCTACGACTTCCATTTCGGCAAGGCGCGGGCCGGCTCGCCCGCCTATCTCAAGGAGGAGGGCGCCCGGCTCGGCTTTCATGTCGACGTGGTGCCCGAACTGACCGATGACGGCCGGCGCGTCTCGTCCGGGGCGATCCGCGAAGCCCTGGCGGCCGGGCATGTGGCGGAGGCCGCGGAACTGCTCGGCTATCCCTGGTTCGTGACCGGCGAGGTCGTCCACGGCGACCGGCGCGGGCGCGAGCTCGGCTATCCCACCGCCAATCTGCGGCTCGATCCCGGCTGCGGCCTGCGCCACGGCGTTTATGCGGTGCGGGTCGAGGTCGACGGCCAGCGCCATGACGGGGTGGCGAATTTTGGCCGCCGTCCCATGTTCGATACCGGGATCGTGCTGCTGGAGGTGTACCTGTTCGACTTTTCCGGCGATCTCTACGGCCGCACCCTCGACGTCGCCTTCATCGCCTGGACCAGGCCGGAGATGACGTTCGACAGCGTCGCCGACCTGACCCGCCGCATGGGCGACGATTGCAGCGTCGCCCGCATGGCGCTGCGGCGGGCCAGCGAGATGTTCCCGCCGCTGGGCGCGCTTTCGGCCTGAGGTTTTTCGCGCGACGCTTCGGCGCGCGAGGTCTTTCCGTCGCGGGGTCGATATGTTAGGAGCGTTGCCATGATGGCGCGCGATTCAATCGCTTCGTTGCTCGGGTCGGCCTCGCGGCAAATTATCGGCCCGGCTTCCGCTTGACCCGTAGGGCGGCGGAAGACCGGGATTGCCGAGCCCGTTTCCGTCATTCATGCCAAGTCAAGCCGCCTGCCAGGTCGAGCCGCCATGTCCGATAACGTCCGCGACTACAGCGAGACGCTGTTTCTGCCCAAGACCGATTTTCCCATGCGCGCCGGGCTGCCCCAGAAGGAGCCCGAGATCCTGGCGCTGTGGGAGAAGACCGGCCTCTACCGCCGCCTGCGCGAAACGGCCGCGGGGCGGCCGAAGTTCGTGCTCCATGACGGGCCGCCCTATGCCAACGGCCACATCCATATCGGCCACGCGCTCAACAAGGTCCTCAAGGACGTGGTGACGCGCTCCCAGCAGATGCTCGGCTTCGATTCCCCCTACGTGCCGGGCTGGGACTGCCACGGCCTGCCGATCGAGTGGAAGATCGAGGAGGAGAACTACCGCGCCAAGGGCAAGGCGAAGCCCGACCTCTCCGATCCCGCCGCCATGATCGCGTTCCGCCGGGAGTGCCGGGCCTCTGCCCAGCACTGGCTGGGCGTGCAGCGCGACGAGTTCAAGCGCCTCGGCGTGGTTGGCGACTGGGAGCATCCCTACACCACCATGGACTTCGCCGCCGAGGCGCAGATCGCTCGCGAGCTGATGAAGTTCCGCGACAACGGGCTGCTTTACCGAGGATCGAAGCCGGTGATGTGGTCGGTAGTCGAGAAGACAGCGCTCGCCGAGGCCGAGGTGGAGTACGAGGACTATGTGAGCGACCAAGTGTGGGTGAAGTTTCCGGTGACGGGCGCTGTGAATTCAGGAGCGAAAAGTTTGCTCGACGCCTGCGTCATTATCTGGACGACCACTCCATGGACGATTCCTGGGAACAGGGCCCTAAGCTACTCACCCAACATCAAATACGGACTATATGAAGTCACTTTGGCACCAGCGGGCAATTGGGCAAAGAATGGAGATCGCTTCATAATTGCCGACAAACTCGCCGCGGAGGTTATGAAAGTCGCGAAAGTGGAAGCATACATCCGTGAGGACGATGTCGATCCTCACTATCTGACTTTCTGCTCGCATCCGCTGAGTGCAGAGGGATACGACTTTCCCGTGCCGTTGCTCGCTGGCAACCACGTCACAGACGATGTCGGCACTGGATTTGTCCACACAGCGCCCGGTCACGGTCGCGAGGACTTCGATATCTGGATGGCGAATGCCCGTGATCTTCAAGCGCTTGGGATCGACACCGCCATCCCCTACACCGTCGATGCCGACGGTCGCTTCACCGGGGCGGCGCCCGGCTTCACCGGCAAGCGCGTCCTCACCGACAAGGGCGACAAGGGCGACGCCAACGAGGCCGTGATCAAGGCGCTGATCGAGGCCGGCATGCTGATCGCGCGCGGCCGGCTCAAGCACCAGTATCCGCATTCCTGGCGTTCCAAGAAGCCGGTGATCTTCCGCAACACTCCGCAATGGTTCATCGCCATGGATCAGCCGATTGCCGATGCCGGCGGTCGTGCCGAGCCGGGCGATACGCTGCGCCACCGCGCCCTCGAAGCGATCAAGGTGACCCGCTGGGTGCCGCCCCAGGGCGAGAACCGCATCACCGGCATGATCGAGACCAAGCCCGACTGGGTGATCTCGCGCCAGCGCGCCTGGGGCGTGCCGATCACGGTGTTCGTGCGCGAGAAAGGCGACGGCTCGGTCGAGATACTCGAGGACGAGCGCGTCGATTTGCGCATCGTCGAGGCCTTCGCGAGCGAAGGCGCTGACGCCTGGTACGCGGTCGGCGCGCGGGAGCGCTTCCTCGGCGAACGCGCCGCTGAGGGCTGGCAGAAGGTCGACGACATCCTCGACGTCTGGTTCGATTCCGGCTCGACCCATGCGTTCGTCCTGGAAGACCCGCAGAACTTTCCGGCCCTCGCCGGCATCCGCCGCAAGAAGGATGGCGGCCTCGATACTGTGATGTATCTCGAAGGCTCCGATCAGCACCGCGGGTGGTTTCATTCCTCGCTGGTCGAAAGCAGCGGGACCCGCCGCGCAGCGCCGTTCGACGTCGTGCTCACCCACGGCTTCGTGCTCGACGAGAACGGCCGCAAGATGTCGAAATCGCTCGGCAATACGGTGGCGCCCCAGGACGTGATCAAGGCTTCCGGCGCCGACATCTTGCGCATGTGGGTGTGCGCGTCGGACTATGCCGACGACCTGCGGATCGGGCCGGAAATCCTCAAGACCACGGTCGAGACCTATCGCAAGCTGCGCAACACCATCCGCTGGCTGCTCGGCAATCTCGTGCATTTCCGCCACGGCGACACCATCCCCTACGAGGACATGCCGGGGCTCGAAAAGTACCTGCTGCACCGGCTGGCCGAGGTCGACGCCTCCGTGCGCAAGAGCTATGCCGAGTTCGACTACAAGCGAATCTTTGCGGCGCTCAACCAGTTCATGACCGTCGACCTGTCGGCGTTCTATTTCGACATCCGCAAGGACGCGCTCTACTGCGATCCGATCTCCTCGACCAGGCGCAAGGCCTGCCTGACGGTGCTCGACCAGGTCTTCCGCGCGACCGTGACGTGGCTCGCGCCGATGCTGTGCTTCACGGCGGAGGAAGCCTGGCAGTCGCGGTCTCCCGGCGCCGGCTCGGTCCATCTCGAGCCGTTCCCGGCGATCCCGCAGACCTGGCGCGACGAGGCGCTGGCGAAGGTGTGGAACGAGATCAGGAGGGTGCGCCGGGTGGTGACCGGGGCGCTCGAGATCGAGCGCGCGAACAAACGCATCGGATCGAGCCTGGAGGCTGCTCCGGTGGTGCACGTCGCCGACGCCGCGCTGCTGCGGCTCATCGCCGCCGAGCTTGCCGGAGAGCACGGCGAGGCCGGGCTGGCCGAGGTCGCCATCACTTCGGGGCTCACGGTCGCGCCGGGGGAGGGGCCTGCCGGTGCCTTCCGCCTCGATGACTTGCCGGGGGTGGCGGTCGAATTTCGCCCGGCGGAGGGCATCAAATGCGCGCGGTCGTGGAAAATCCTTCCCGCGGTCGGGACCGATCCGGAATACCCCGACGTGACCCCGCGCGACGCCCAGGCGTTGCGCGAATGGGCCGCGGCGCACGCGACGGCCAAGGTCGAGGCGAAGTGAGATGGCGCTGTCGTTCCCATGGCGCGGCGCGACCTTTCGTCTCGGCGTCATGGTGGCGCTCGTCACCGCCGCCGCCGACCTGGCGGTGAAGCTCTGGTTGCTCAACGGCTTCGATCTGCCCGGCCGCGGGCGGGTCGCGCTGGCGCCGTTTCTCGACCTCGTGCTGGCCTGGAACACCGGCATCAGCTACGGCCTGTTTCAGCAGACCGGGCCGCTCGGGCAATGGGTCCTGTTCGCGCTCAAAGTGGTTGCGGTGGTGCTGCTGGCGATGTGGCTGGCACGCACCCATTCGCGGCTGTCGGCCGTCGCGCTCGGCCTGATTATCGGCGGCGCGATCGGCAATGCGGTCGATCGCCTCGTTCACGGAGCGGTAATGGATTTCGTGCTCTTTCATCTCACCGCCGCCACCTGGAGCTTCCAGTGGTACGTTTTCAACCTCGCCGACGCAGCAATCGTTGCGGGAGTTGTCGGCCTGCTGTATGAATCCCTGTTCGCAGGGGATGCCGCAAAAGCGCCCTGATAGGCCTCTAGGTGGGGGAGCGGCGGGGTAAAAAAACGTGCATCCACTGTTACTTGAGCGCTGTTACTTGAGCGTTGTCACTCGAGCCGCCCGCAGGGCGGCGTGCTTTGTGGGGAAAAGCCATGCCTCGAGATGTTCGGCACCGTAAGCTGACCAGCGTCGTAGTGGGGACGATGCTGGGCGTGCTGCTTGTCCTGGCCGGCAGCGCCGGCGCCGCCTTCGCCGCCGATGACGACAATGAAGGTTGGTACGACCAGAGGATTATCCGCAGCTTCCTGCGGGGGCTCGGCCTTCAGAACGGCCGCGAGGGCACCATCGAATACAAGGAACGGCCACCTCTGGTGGTGCCGCCGAACCGCAATCTGCCGCCGCCGGACACCACCGGCTCCCTCGCCCAACGCGACCCGGCGTGGCCGTCGGATCCCGATTTGGCCAAGCGCAAGGCGGCCAAGAAGGCGAATGCGGAACGCAGATACGTCGATCCGGTGACCTGGGGCGATTCGCTCACGCCGCGCGAGATGCAGGCCGGCAGGACCACTTCGGCGCCCAAAGAAACCGGTGTCAAGCCCGGCGAGACGCTGGACACATCGACGCAGTTGCGGCCGGACGAACTGGGCTATAATGGTAGTTTGTGGTCCGAGTTCAAGAATTTGGGTTCTACTTTCTCCAAGGAAAAGCCGCCCGAAGGGGCGAGGTTCCTTCGCGAGCCGTCTCGCGCATCGCTGACCGATCCACCGACCGGCTACCGCACGCCGTCGCCGGATCAGCCTTACGGCCTCAACTACCGCCATGAAAAGGGGAAGGCGGAGACCATAGAAGAGCGTCAGACTCCGAAAAAGGATGAATGATTCCGGTTTTGGTTTGCCGCGCCGTCGCGGCGGCAGCCCGACAGGGGCTCCGCCGACCGCCAGTCGAACCGCTCTGTTTCGGCAACCTTTGCGGTATTGAGGTTGCCTCACCGGTGCTCCGACCGGCGCACGACGACTGCCGGAGCAAGCCTTACGACCTCGATCCGTAACGAAAGGCCGAAGGCGCAGACCTTGGAAGAACGCCAGACAGTAGGAGTGGATTGAAAATGACGAGTTTCGGTTGGCCGCGCGTTCGCGGCTGCGGCCGGACATGGGCTCACCGGTCCGGCCAGCGAACCGTCCCTTTTCGTAGTTTCAGCCATCGCAGTCTCCAAGCTGCCGCCCGGCGTCTCCGGCCGGCCGCTTTTTGTATTTTTGCCGCAGTTGCCGCTGCGGTGATGGTGGCTGGCGGGCCGGCCGGGGCCGAAGGTCCCCAGATATCCCATTTCAGCCTGGACAATGGGCTCGAGGTCGTGGTGATCCCCGATCACCGCGCGCCCGTCGTGACCCATATGGTCTGGTACAAGGTCGGCTCCGCGGACGAGCAGGCCGGCAAATCCGGCCTCGCCCATTTTCTCGAGCATCTGATGTTCAAGGGCACCGACAAGAATCCGCAGGGCCGGTTCTCGCAGACGCTCGCCACCATTGGCGGCCAGGAGAACGCATTCACCACCGCCGACTACACCGGCTACTTCCAGCGCATCGCGCGCGAATACCTGCCGACGGTGATGGAGTTCGAAGCCGACCGCATGACCGGCCTGGTGCTGACCGAAGCCAATGTGCCGCCCGAGCGCGACGTGGTGTTGGAAGAGTACAATATGCGGGTCGCCAACAGTCCGGAGGCCCGGCTCGGCGAGCAGGTCGCCGCGGCGCTCTATCTCAATCACCCCTACGGACGACCGGTGATCGGCTGGCGCCCGGAGCTCGAGAAGCTCAACCGCGAGGATGCGCTCGCGTTTTACCGTCGCTTCTACACGCCCAATAACGCCGTGCTGGTGATCGCCGGCGACGTGACCGTCGACGAAGTCAGGCGGCTGGCGGAAAAGACCTATGGCAAGGTGGCCGCCCGCGCCGAGATCGGCCCGCGCATGCGGCCTCAGGAGCCGGCGCCGGTGGCGGTACGCCAGGTCACCCTGGCCGACCCGCGGGTCGCCCAGCCCAGTCTTCAGCGCAGCTATCTGGTGCCCTCCAGCACGACCGCGAAGGCCGGCGAATCGGAAGCCCTGGAAGTGCTCGCCCATGTGCTCGGCAGCGGCGAGACGAGCCGGCTCTACCGTTCCCTCGTGGTCGAACAGCATCTCGCAACCACCGCGGGCGGCTGGTACCAAGGCACCGCCCTCGACGACGCGCGCTTCGGCGTCTATGCCAGTCCGCTGCCGGGGGTCACGTTCGCCGCCCTGGAGGCGGCGCTCGACGCCGTGATCGCCGAAATCGCCGAGCATGGGATTGCTGCCGACGAGCTCGATCGGGCGAAGACCCGGCTGGTGGCCGATGCGGTCTATGCCCAGGACAATCAAGCCACCATGGCGCGATGGTACGGCGCCGCGCTCACGACCGGGGCTACGATGGAGCGGGTGACCTCATGGCCCAAGCGTGTCCACGGGGTGACCGCGGACGCGGTACGCGACGTTGCCCGCGCTTGGCTTGACAAGCGACGCTCGGTGACCGGTTATCTCGTCAAGGAACTTCCTTCCACGGAGAAGCACTCGTGATCGCAGGTCCTCGCAGTGGATTTCAGTCGCGCCAACTAGGTTTCCTCTCCGCCGTCGTGTCCGTTGCGGCGGTGCTGATGACGCCGCCTGCCGCCGACGCGACCACGATCGAACGGATCGTGAGCCCCGGAGGCATCGAGGCTTGGCTGGTGCAGGAGCCGAGCGTGCCGCTGATCGCGCTCGATTTCGCATTCCGCGGCGGCGCCGACCAGGATCCCGTGGACAAGCCCGGCGTGGCCAGCATGGCGACGTCGCTGCTCGACGAGGGGGCGGGCGAGTACGATTCAAAGACCTTCCACGAGCGGATCGAAGCCAAAGCGATCCAGCTCGGCTTCAGCGCGGGCCGCGACCATGCCGCGGGTTCGCTGCGCACGCTGTCCGCCAACCAGGATGAAGCGGTCGAGTTGCTGCGTCTGGCGCTCACCGCGGCGAGGTTCGATGCGAGCGACGTCGAGCGCATCCGCGAGCAGACGCTGTCGGGGCTACGGCGGGAAACCACCAGCCCCAACGAGATAGCGAGCAAGCGGTGGTGGTCGACCGCATTTCCCGGCCACCCCTATGGCCGGCCCGTGCGCGGCAGCATCCAATCGGTTCCGACCATCAATGTGAGCGATCTCAAGGATTACATGCGGCGGGTGTTCGCCCGCGACACGCTCAAGATCGGCATTGTCGGCGACATCGACGCCGCTGCCGCTGGCAAGCTCATCGACAAGGCGTTCGGCGACCTTCCGGCCAAGGGCAACCTGGTCGCGGTCCCGGTGGCGGCGCCGCAGGGGCTCGGGCAGAAGATCGCGATCGACCTCGACGTGCCGCAGTCCGTCCTGATGCTGGGCGGGGTCGGCATTCCGCGCCACGACCCGGATTTCATGGCCGCTTTCGTGGTCAATCATGTGCTCGGCGGCGGTTCGTTTTCCTCGCGGCTGTATCGGGAGGTGCGCGAGGTCCGCGGGCTCGCTTATTCGGTGTTCAGCACCCTGATCCCGCTCGATCACGCGTCGCTGTTCATGACCGGTACGGCGACCCGGGGGGATCGCGCAGTGGAGACGCTCGAAGTGCTCGAGTCCGAGATCCATCGCCTCGCGGAGAGCGGCCCGACCGAAGACGAACTCACCAAGGCGAAGTCCTTCCTGACCGGGTCCTTCGGGTTGCGCTTCGACACTTCCGGCAAGATCGCCGAGCAGCTGGTGCAGCTCCAGCTCGACGATCTCGGCATCGATTACATCGACAAGCGCAACAGCCTGGTGGAGGCGGTGACCATGGCCGACGTAAAGCGCGTCGCCAAGCGGTTGCTCGACGGCGGCATGTTGATCACGGTGGTCGGCCGGCCACCGGTGACGGCGGCCAAGGGCGGTTGACCAGCGCCGGCGGGGCGAACGCCCCTCCATGGCCCTGTTGCAGTCCATCGATGATGCCGGTGCGGAGCGCATCGGCCGCGACGGCGTTGCAGCCGATGCCTATGCCGATGTCCTGGCGCGCAGCGCCGACGCGCTGGCTTGGCTGCGGGTGCGCCATGGGGACGGCTCGCTGCCGCTGCTCCGGCTACCCGAAAAAGCCGATGACCTCCCTGCAATAAAAAGTGCTGCAACCCGGCTGTCGGCCGGGGCCACGGACATCGTCTTTCTCGGCACCGGCGGCTCGAGCCTCGGCGGCCAGACCGTGGCGCAACTCGCCGGCTGCGGGGTGCCCGGGCTGGGGGCTTGGCGCGACGGCCCGCGCCTGCACTTTATGGATAATCTCGATCCGGACACCTATGCGAGCCTGTTGGCGCGCCTGCCGCTCGCCGCGACGCGCTTCGTCGCGATATCGAAGTCCGGCGGGACCGGCGAGACGCTGATGCAGGCGATCGCGGCGTTGGCTTCGGTCCGCGCAGCCGGCCTCGCCGGCAAGGCGCACGAACTGTTTTTCGGCATCACCGAGCCCGCGGCGGCCGGCCGGCGTAACGGCCTGCGCGACCTTCTCGGCGGTCACGGCGTCGCGATGCTCGACCACGATCCCGGTGTCGGCGGCCGCTTCTCGGTGTTGACCAATGTCGGCCTGCTGCCGGCTGCGGTGGCCGGCCTCGACATCGCCTCCCTGCGCCGCGGCGCCGCGGCGGCGCTGGCGCCGGTGCTGTCCGGCAAGGCTCCCGGCGAGGTTCCCGCCGCCGTCGGCGCGGCGCTCAACGTCGCGCTCGCCGCCACCAAGGCCAAGCCGATTGCCGTGCTGATGGCCTACGCGGATCGGCTGGAGCGTTTCACCCGCTGGTACGTGCAGCTGTGGGCGGAAAGTCTCGGCAAGCAGGGCGCCGGTACGACACCCATCGCGGCGCTCGGCCCGGTCGACCAGCACAGCCAGCTTCAGCTCTTCATCGCCGGCCCGCGCGACAAGCTGTTCACCGTGATCACCGTCGCCGCCGCCGGACGCGGCTCGCGGCTCGATGCCGGCCTCGCGGCTGCGGCCGGCGAGCCGGGCTTTGCCGGC
>DASYNT010000279.1:0-2370 GCA_036008405.1 Xanthobacteraceae bacterium | reverse complement strand
TCCGGCGACAGCGCGAGGCCTTCCCGGGTGGCGTCATCGAGCTGCGCGGCGACCCGCGCGGCGCGGGTCAGGAGCCCCGGCACCGCGGACAGGAAATGACCGATTTCGCCGGCTCCCTGCGCCGCGCCTTCCAGGCGGCCGACCGGGCCGAGATTGCGGGCGATCCACTCCCGCACCACCGGTTCGGCCGTGGTCCACATGTCGAGCCGGCTGTCGAGGGTGCGCGCCACGCCTTCCACCACCACCATGGTCTTCTGCAGCAGCAGCAGCTCCGGGCGGGTCCGCATGTCGAACAGGCCGGTGACCTCGAACAGCAGCGTCAGCAGCTTGGCCATCGAGATGTCTTCGGCGGTGCGATTGTGGATCGGCTCGCCGATGGCGCGGATCGCCTGGGCGAAGCTGTCGACGGCGTGATACGGCGGCACGTAGCCGGCCTCGAAATGCACCTCGGCGGTGCGGCGATAGTCGCGGGTGATGAAGCCAAGCAGGATTTCCGCGAGGAAGCGGCGTTCCTTGAGGCCCAGCCGTCCCATGATGCCGAAATCGACCGCTACCAGACGGGCGTCGACGTCGACGAACAGGTTGCCGGGATGCATGTCGGCGTGAAAGAAGCCGTCGCGCAGGGCGTGGCGCAGGAAGGTCTGGATCACCGCGCGGCCGAGCGCGGCGAGATCGAAGCCTTTGGCGAGGAGCGCGGCACGATCGTTGAGCGGCGTGCCGTCGATCCATTCCAGCGTCAGCACGTTGCGCGCGGTCAGGGTCCAATCCACCGCTGGCACGCGGAAATCGCGGTCTTGCCCGGTGTTCTCCGCCATCTCCGAAAGCGCGGCGGCTTCCAGCCGGAAATCCATCTCCATAGCGACCGAGCGGGCAAGCGTGTCGACCACCTCGGTCAGGCGCAGTCGACGCGCCTCTACCGAGAGCGCCTCGGCGTTGCGGGCGACGAAACGGAACGCCGCGAGATCGGCCTGGAAGCGCCGCTCGACGCCGGGCCGCAGCACTTTGACGGCGACGGCGCGCCGGCCGTCCGCGGTCGCGATCTCGGCGCGGTGCACTTGGGCAATCGAGGCGGCAGCGACCGGAGGCCCGAAGCTGACGAACACGTCCGAAAGCCTGCGGTCGAGCGCCGCCGCCACGGTGGCCTCGGCCCCCGCCTGCGGAAACGGCGCCATCCTGTCCTGCAGGCTTTCGAGATCGCGGGCGAGCACCGGGCCGACCACATCGGGCCGCGTCGCCAGGAACTGACCGAGCTTCACATAGGACGGGCCGAGCGCGGTCAAGGCGGCGGACAACCGATGGGCGCCGGCGCCGCCGTCGCGCCGTTCGATCAGCCGGGCCGCGCGCAGGCCCACGCGCGCCGGCAGCGGCAGCGGCGCCGGATCTACGAGGCCGAACACGCCTTCCCGCGCGAACACGAAGCCGGCATGGCCGAGGCGGACGAGGTGGGCGAGCGCTGCGATCACGGCTTCACGTCGGGCCGGCTCACAGCCGCCAGGCGGAATGCAGCGCCACCACGCCGCCGGTGAGCAGCCGGTGGCTGACCCGGCGCAGGCCCGCCGCGGCGATCATCTCGGCGAAGGCTGATGGGCGCGGGAACCTACGGATCGACTCGACGAGATAGCGATAGGAATCGGCATCGCCCGCCACCGCCCGGCCCAGCGCCGGGATGACGTTGAAGGAATAGAAGTCGTAGAGCGCATCGAGGCCGGGAACCTCGACGGTGGAAAATTCGAGGCAGAGGAACCGGCCGCCGGGCCGCAGCACGCGATGAAATTCGCGCAGCGCCACGTCGATCCGCGGCACGTTGCGGATGCCGAAGGCGATGGTGCAGGCATCCTGGCTGCAGTCCGCAAACGGCAGCCCTTCGGCATTGCCGGCGACAAAGGTGACGGTGCCGTCGAGCCCGCGTTCCCGTGCCCGCGCCCGCCCGACCGCGAGCATGTCGGGATTGATGTCGCAGACCGTGACTCTGGTCGCGGGGCCGCCGGCCTCGGCGGCCCGGAAGGCGATGTCCCCGGTGCCGCCGGCGACATCCGCCACCGCGAACGGACGCGGGCCGGGCGGGTTGAGCATGGTCACCATCGCGTCCTTCCAGGCGCGATGGAGGCCTCCCGACATGAGATCGTTCATCAGGTCGTAGCGGTGCGCGACCCGGTGAAAGACCTCGTCCACCATCGCCTGCTTGCGGTCGAGTTCGACGGTCTGGAAGCCGAAATGGGTTTCGCCGGTGTCCGGCATGGCAATCCTCGGTTCGCCGGGACCATAGCCCGGGAGGGGCCGAGGCGCTATCAAATCCCAGGTCGTCAATCCCGGTCATCGAGTTCCAAGCCACCGAATTCCAGGCCAAATCCCAGTCCGGTGCCGAACAGG
>DASYNT010000278.1:0-13716 GCA_036008405.1 Xanthobacteraceae bacterium | reverse complement strand
CCCGACCAAGGCTGATTGAATGTGCCGGGGTCGTCGACGGTAACCGTTGCTTCCAATCCCTTGCCGCCATCGATGAGCCTGAACCGCTCCACCACGTGCATATCCTTACTGTGCGGTGTGCGCCAATTGTCGACGAAATCGAATTCATGTTTGTCGAGAAATCCGACGGTGTCCACGACCAACTCGCCATTTTCGTAATGGCCGACCGACTCCCCGAACCAGGAAGGTTTCGGATTTATCGAATGCGGCACGTCCAGGTAAATACGCCGCACCTCCTGCTGGCGCTGCCAGAGAATCCACACCTCCTTCGGAGTTTGGATGAAGAAGATCGGCTCGGCCGGGAAAAGCAATTGGCCGGGCGTGCCGCCGGGCCAGCAGCGCGATTGGGAGGAGAACGCCCGGTGGCCGTCCAGCACATCTCGATTGTATTTGCGCATCAATTCCTGGGCCCAAGGCTTCAGGTTCGGGTTCTCGGCGTCGGACATGCGCTCCATCGCGCCGAGTTGATTACCCTGCCGCTGGGGATAGGCCGGGTCGAACGTAATCGGCGGGATTTTCCCAGGGATCGGGCGGAAATCGATACCGCCTTGAAGCAGCCAGCCGAATTCGATCGATGTAAAATTCGGGATGATGGCGTTTTCAGCCGCCACGGCACGCGTGGCGCTGGCAGCCGCAAGCGAGCCGATCAGGATTGCACTGGATAACGAAACCTTTTTGAACATTCGCATCACTCCTCGCGCCTCGTCGGAAGCGCGGCGCCTGCCGCTGCGATGACCTCTCGGCGTGGCATCGTCGATCCTCCGCGCTGATCGGCACAGTCTAGCATGGAAATGGCGTTACACGACGGGTCGGACCGGTGCGGCTCGTCCTGGCCGATGGCTGACGCCGTGGCACTCGACGCCGAACCGGCCGCCCCGCGCGGCCGGCACCGGGTTCGTCTCGTCGCATCGGATGACGGCCCAAATGGTCTCGCCGTTGACGTCAACGTGAACCGAAGCCCGCGGCCCCATCTCGCGGCCGCCCGGCAGCCTCGCCCATTCGCCGCCCGGAACGCGCTGGCCGCCGTTATCCGCTAATCCCCTGACGGGGCGGTAGGGATTGTCGCCGGACGCCCGGGCGAGGCACGACACGCCGGCGGCAAGCGGCGCTGCGAAGCCGCCCGATGCTATCCAACCCGTTCGATTCGCCTTCGACATGACGCACCTCTCTTCCGGGACACTAATCGATCACCTCCGTCGGCGTTGAAGTCGGCCTGGTAGAGCTGTTGGGTTTCTCCCAGATCGAGACATGCTGGCGGCTCTCGCTCGTGAAGGGTTCCCGTGTCCACCCGTCCCACCGCTCGCGCAGTCGCAGCCCTGCGAGTTGGGCCATCAGGTCGAGTTCTGCCGGCCACACGTACCGGAAGGGGATCGAGCGGTACGAGCCACGACCTCCAGTGACCTCGACGTAGTTTGAACTCATCGTCTGCGTGGCGGTGTCGTAGGCATCGAACGCCCACAGTGTTGGGCTCACATGTAACGGCACGACGTGCTGCCCGGACGGAAGCCGTCGCAGATTAAGGATCATGACTTCGATGACGAAGCAGCCGCCGGGTTCCAGGTGAGTCGCAACGTTGCGGAAGCAGGCCACCTGCGCCGCCTGAGTCGTTAGATTCATGATCGTGTTGAAGACCAAGTACGCGACCGTGAATGTCCCGTCTGCCCTCGCCGTCGCGAAGTCGCCGACCGTCACGCCGATCGCTTCGCCTCCCGGCTTGGCGCGCAGCCGGGCAACCATCGCGCGCGAGAGTTCGATGCCGTGGACTGCAACGCCGCGCCGCGCCAGCGGCACTGCGATGCGTCCGGTACCGATGCCCAGCTCCAGGGCACGCCCGCCGCCGGCCAGCCCTGCCAGAACCTCGACCACCGCGTCCACGACGCGCGGCTCGAACGCATCCGCCAACGACTCATCGTACCTCGCCGCGACACCTTCTCCGAAGTAGCCGTCCTCATCGTCCATCGGCGACCGTACCTTAGCGCAAAGGTGGGAGATTGCATCGGGTTATGACCCGAACGAGAAGTCACCACCGATGCAAACTCAAAATCAATAACCCGCCGTTTCATTCGATGAGGACGTCGGCAAGCCCCGCAATGAAATCCCGCCGTCGCACCTCCGTCCTCCAGAGATTTCGTCGGGAAGCCCATAAGCATCCGGGCTGCATTGGAACCGCCGCCGACGGCAACTCTCGGCCCAAGGCCGACGCCCATGGCCGCCGACCGGCACGGCGGCTTGAGGTGCCGCGGCCCCGCCCCTATTCCTTCTCCAAAAACGCGGCGATCGCCTTCACCCGGTTGCGGGAATATTTCGGCAGGCCGGCGCTGATCGAATTGCCGGTGTTGAACGAGCTGTTGCCGGCGAGCACCTGGGCCGGCACCAGGTTGCGCAGCACCGGAATGCTCTCGAATTCCTTCTTCTTCTCGAACAGGTCGCTGTCGACTGCGAGCGCGATGAAGGCGGTGGCGATCGATTTCTTGGGATCGGCGGGATCGGGCTGCAGCACCGCGAGGAACTTTCCGAACTGCATGACCTGGTTGACGTAGAAGATGTTCTGCTCGATGGCGCCGGCGACCGGGGTATCGACGCCGGTCGCCTGGGCGAACGCGGCCTGGTTGATCGCGGCCGGCGGCAGCTGGCGCAACTCGCTCTGGAACTCCAGGAAGTCGGCGATCTTCTTGCCGCTCTCCCGGATCTTGTTCACGAGCAGGATGCCCATCGGCAGCCTTCCCTCCAGCTTGTAATTGGACTGGATGCAGAGCACGCCGGGGCCTTCACACCAGTTGCGGTCGGGGTTGCGGTTGGCCGCGAGCTTGGGATCCGTATTGGCAAGGAGATCGGCCGGCGCCAGCAGTTTGTGCTTGATCGACGGGTCGAGCTTTTCGAGCACCGCAAGCGTGACCAGCTTCGAGAAGTCGATGGTGGCCGCCGGACGCGCCAGCGCGAAGCGCGCCTCCGCGACATAAACGTAGAGGCGCCGCTTGCGGGCTTTGCTCGGAGCCTCGGGGCCGGGGATGGTCGGCTCGTCATAGGACGGAAACAGGCCCAGCAATTGTTTCTGCTGGGGCCGCGACCGCGCCCAGTCCGCGAAGCGGATCAGGCCGGTCACGGGGTCGACGAGCTCATCCTTGCGATGATCGGTAAAGACGATCGTTCGCGGCGCCAGCGGCCCGGCGGCGAGCGGCGGTAGCGCCGGCGCCTCCTGGAGCTGGAATTCCTGCGCCGCCGCACCGAGCGGCAAAGCGAGCACCGCCACCAGGGCGACAGCCAGGCAATCCATCCTCATTGGGCAACCGATCCTTTGGAGCAACCGATGCTTTCGGGCGATTCCGTTCAATAGCGCTGGCCGCGATAGGGATAGTCGGGGTCGATGCGGCGCGGGGCCACGAACCGCCGCTCCTCGGACGACCGCGAGCGCAGTTCGCCATATGTGCCGCCACCGCGCTGCGCTGCGGGCGGATAGATCGGCCGCTGCGGCTGGACATAGGTCGGCCCGCCGAACAGGCCGAAGAAGCCGCCGTTGCCGAACAGGCCGCCGCCGCCATAGGCGTTGGGATAGTAGGCGCGGTTGCCCTGGTAGTAGCCGCCGGGATAATAGGTGCGACCGCCGTCGCCATATCCCCCGGCATAGCCGGTATCGGGAGTTGCCACCTCGCTCTGCGAGACGATGTCGTACTGGGTGTCGTCCATCTGGCCGTTTCGGAGCCGGAAATATTCCGTGAAGGCCTGCTGGCGGCGCTCGCTCAGCCGATTGCCGCTGGCGAGGTCGATCGGCAGCGCCACCAGTTCCTTCTTCGCCTCCGGCGAGGGCGGATCGAGCGGAGCCTGGTGGGCATATTGGGCCCAGGTCGCCTGGACGATCTGCTCGAAGATCGGTACCGCCACGCGCCCGCCGGTCTGGCCGCCGCCGAGCGTGCGCCGCTTGCCGTCCGCATTGTCGTAGCCGACCCAGACCCCGACGGTGACGTCGTTGGTGAAGCCGACGAACCAGGCATCGTTCTCGTCGTCGCTGGTCCCGGTCTTGCCGGCCACATAGGGCGAGAGCTGAGCGATCGCCCGCGCCGTGCCGCGCGCCACCACGCCCTGCAGCATGGTCTTGATCTGGAAGAAGGCCGGCCGGTCGCCCGCGGCCAGCCACTTGAACTCGGGCTTGTGGGTATAGACCGGACGGCCGTTCTGCTCGATCGATTCGATGCCGTAGGGCGCGGGACGCCGGCCTTCATTGGCGATGGCGGCATAGAAGGCCGCCATGTCGATGAGGCGGGCCGGCTGGGCGCCGAGAACGAAAGGATAATAGGCGACGCAGGTGCTGTAGATCTGCGCGTCGATGGTGAGCTCGCAGACGCGGGCGAGGCTCTGCGTCGGATCGCTGTCGATGCCGCCGTCGAGCAGGTTTGCGGTGACGAGGTTCTTCGAATTCTCCAGCCCGCGCCGCAGCGTGGTGATGCCGCCGCCGTCGCCGTCGGCATTCTTCGGCGTCCAGTAGTCGCGGTCGCGCGCGTTGTACGAATTGCCGATCGGCGGCAGCGTCACCTGCTGGTCGCGTACCAGCGTGTTGGGCTGCAGGCCGCGCCGCAGCGCCGCGAGATAGGTAAAGGGCTTGATCGAGGAACCGGGCTGGCGCTGGGACTGGGTGGTGCGGTTGAGCTGGCTCAGCGGGTAGGAGAAGCCGCCCGCCATCGCCAGGATCCCGCCGGTCTTGTTGTCGAGAATGATGGCGGCGCCCTGCACCACCGGCCGCACCCGCAGCTCGACGCGGGCGGCCTGCTTGTTCTTTGCATCGGTCAGCTTGACGAACACGACATCGTAGAGATTGATGCCCCGCCGCACGCCGGCGGTGGACGCCAGCGGCAGGACGCGGCCGTCGGCGAGCCCGACCCGCAAGCCGCCATTGCGGTCATTGCCGGTGCCGAGCACCACGGCGGTCGACCAGTGCACGTCGTAGAGCGGCGGGTGGGCGGCTGCCAGCGCCTGCTGCCAGGCCGGCTTGCCCTTGGCGCCGCCGGCCGCCGCCTCGATGCGGCGCACCGCTTCGGCGATGTTGGTTTCGGCGCCGTGCCATTCGACCCTTCCGTTGCGCATCTCGTACTGGGCGAGGCCTTCCTGCAGGGCCGCCTCGGTGGCGTGCTGGAGGTCGGGACGGATGGTGGTGCGCACGGTGGTCGAGGCGGTGGTCAGGCTGGGGACGCTCGCCAGCGTGCGGGCCTCCCGGCTGACATGGTCGAGGAAGTAGTAGCCGGAATCCCGCTGGGCGGCGTGGTCATAGGCGACCATTTGCGGCAGGCCGCTTCGGGCCGGATCGAGCGCCCCGGCGTCGCCATCCTCCTGCATCCGGGTCAGCACATAGGCGAGCCGCTCCTGGGCGCGGTCGGGATGCCTGTCGGGGCCGAAATAGGTCGGCCCCTTGGTCAGGCCCGCGAGCATGGCGCCCTCGGTGAGCGTCAGCGCGGCGGCCGGCTTGCCGAAATAGGTCTTGGCGGCAAGCTCGATCCCCCAGGCGCCGCGGCCGAGATAGATCGTGTTGAGGTAGGTCTCCAGAATCTCCGCCTTGGAAAGGCTCTGCTCGACCCGCGAGGCGACGATGACCTCGCGCATCTTGCGCTCATAGGTCACGTCGTCGCCGACCAGGAGGTTCTTCACCACCTGCTGGGTGATGGTCGAGCCCCCCTGGGGCCGGCCGGGGCGGGCCAGATTCGAGATCATGGCGCGGATCAGGCCGCGCTCGTCGACGCCCTTGTGCTCGTAGAAGCGCTTGTCCTCGGCGGCGAGGAAGGCCTTCTGCACGTGCAGGGGAATGTCCTTGAGCGGCACCCACACGCGCCGGTTGCTCTCCGACAGGTCGGCGAAGCGCTCGCCCTTGGCGTCGAGCACGCCGCCCGCGCCGGCGTTCCGCAACCCCTGGAGGCGGGTATGGTCCGGCAGGTCCGCCATGGCGTCGTCGTAGAAACGGATGACCTCGCCGATATCGACCGGGGAATCCTTGACGTCCTCGTTCTTGCAGAACTGGCGATAGACCAGGATCAGGCTCTCGAACTTCAAGCCGTGGAGCGACTTGATCTCGGCGGAAAACGCGCCGGGATCGTCCATGGCGGTCTTGATGAGATCGTCGAGGTCGATCGACTCGACATCGAATGCCTTGCGGAAATGACCGCAGCCGTCCCGCATGATCTGGACGACTTCGGCGCGGTCGCGCGCCGGATCGAACTGGGTGCGGATCGCGTCCGGGCGCGTGGTGACCTGGCTCAGGGCCAGGAAGGCCGCCAAAATCTTGATGAGAATCATGTCCATGAGCGAGGCGGTCCGTATCTATCGCTGGGGGGGATTGCGCAGCCCGACGACGGCTTTTTTAGGGTCTGCGACCCCCCGGGGCGCCGACGACGCCCGAAGGCAGCGGCGGAACACTAGCATAGGGATTCAAAAGGTTCCCTTAACCTCTGGTATCGTCGCGACGATCCTGATGGCTGCCCTCGCGGCTGCCCTCATGGCTGCTGTCGGTTTCGGTACGGGAAACCGCCTCCGCCGGCTGGAGTCGACCGGGTCATTGCGGTTCCGCCGTCGGATGGGTCGTTTCCATAAGCAGCAAGCGCGTCGCCGATGCGACGATCCGCGAGGCGTTCCGCAATTCCGTGCGGCCCGGCTCTATGATTTCAAGGCCGACCCCGCAAACATCGAGGCATGACCTTTGCCAGCCCCACCAGGGTCAGCCGGTGCCGGCAGCTGCCGGACTCCTGTGCCGGGTTGGTGGGGTGCCGCCAAAACCTCGCCCGAAACCTATTTGCCTCCGACCACCGCATAGCCTTGGATTTCGATCTTGGCGTCGGGAACGGCCAGCGCGGTGATCGTGATGAGAGCGCTGCCCGGGAAGTTGTCGCCGAATACCTCGCGGCGGATCTGGGTGAGGCGGTCGCCGTTGCGAACGTCGGTAATGAACACGGTCATCTGAACCATGTCGCCGAGCTTGCCGCCCGCCTTTTGGAGGGTGCGGTCGAGGTTCTTGAAAAGCTGCCGGACCTGGCCGTCGAAGTCGCCCGCCAGCGACCTGCCTGCGTCGTCCACCGTTGCGGTCTGCCCGGCGAGCCATATCGTTCTGCCGCCCTCGGTGATCACGGCCTCCGAGTAGCCTCGCTGCTGCGGGCGCTCTCCCTTGAGGTAATCTCTGGCCTGCCCCGCGGATGATGAGACGAGCAGCGCCGTCAACGCAGCGACGCCGATCGAAGTCCGTAAGAACGTTGTCCAGGTCATTTTTCGCCTCCTTGGCTATCCTGCATGCCTTCGCGGTCAGATCATCCATCATTGGCGGTCCCAAGTCAGCTGTCGAAGAGAGCGCCCTTGCGCGCGACTCGGTCAAACCGGCGCGAGCTTCTTCAGCGCAAGCGTCGCGCTGCCGATGCCGCGCCGAGCCCACGCCACGGCATCTGCGCAGCCGGATGGTCTGCCCATGTCGGCCCGTTGGTCCGTTCTGGATTGCGCGATAGGATCGCGCCGTTGACAGCCGAGCGGACGAGGTCGATCATCCGCGGCAAACGGTAACGAATTCGGGAGGAAGCGTCGTGAATATTGTGCAGACCTCGAAGAAGCCCCAGGTCGCGATCATGAACGCGGTCCATGACCTTCCCGTGCTCGTCGCCCGCGACAGTGGGTTCTTCAGGGACGAGGGCCTGGACATCGACTTCGTGACGACGCCGGGGATGGCGCAGGTCACGACGTCCCATCTCGTCAAGTTCGATTCCATTTTCGAGCGCCCCCTCGAGTCCGTCTACAATGACGGCGGCATCGACCAGTTCCGCATGTGCGAATGGGGCATCATGAAGCGCGCGGTCGAGGCCGATCGCGAGGGACTTCGCGGGCGCAAGATCGTGGCGCTCGGCGCCTCGATGTCGATGTTCGCCATCGCGGTCGCGCGCGATTCCGACGTCTACGAGCCCGAGATGCTGAAGAACAAGGCGATCGCGGTGACGCCGAACAACGGCTCGCACTTCACCACGCTGAAGATGATGGAAGGATTCCTCGCACCGGAACACATCAAGACGACCCACGCCGGCTCGATGCAGAAACGGCTCGAGGCGGTGCGCGACGGCAAGGTGGCGGCTGCGAGCCTGATGGAGCCCTGGATCAGCGTGGCGCAGAAGCAGGGCCTGCGCATCCTGATCGAATCGCATTCGACCCGCAGCGAAGCGGCCGGCGACGACCTCGACGGCGCGACGCTCGCCAAGATGTTTCGCGCGCAGGCAAGGGCGGTCGAGGTTCTCGAAAAGGACCCGAAGCCCTATGTCCACTACCTGATCGCGGAGACCGGCGGCCTGCTGGAGCCCCATGAGCTGGCGACCTGGCGCCTCCTTCACGCTCCGCCGCAGCCCTACACCCGCGAGCGGTTCGACGACACCTACAACTGGACGGTCAAGTGGAACATGGTGGTGCCGGGAGCCACCTATGAGAACACCGTCGACAATCGCGCCTGGGCGTAGTCATCGAAATATCGCTCGTCCGGTCATTGCGTCCCACGAGCCGCTTCGGTCACGGATAGCCATGCGTCGTTCCGTCGATCGCGCGGACCTCGATCCCGCCTGCGCCCGTCTCTCCGTCGCCGCCCGAAATATACTGCGGGCCGATCGGCACCTTGCCGGCGCCGCCGGGGATGTCGAGCATATAGGCCGGCTGGCACAGGCCGGAGACGCGGCCGCGCAGGCGGCGCATCAGCTCCTGGCCGGCCTCGATCGAGGTGCGCAGATGGCCGGTGCCGGGGGCGAGATCGGCGTGGTGGAGATAATAGGGCTTGATCCGGCAGGCGACGAAGGCGCGCATCAGCTCCGCCAGGACGTCGGCATCGTCGTTTACGCCCCGCAGCAGCACCGACTGGCTCAGCATCGGGATGCCCGCATCGATGATCTGCGCGCAGGCCGCGCGTGCGGCCGCCGTCAGTTCGCGGGGATGGTTGGCATGGAGCACGACGTAGGTCGCCTTGCCCCGCGCCTTGATGGCATCGATCAGTTCGGGGGTGATGCGTTCCGGCGCCACCGCCGGCACCCTCGTGTGGATACGGACGATCTTGACGTGGTCGATCGCGGCGAGCGCCTCGACCGCCTTGCGCAGGCGCGACGCCGGCAGCACCAGCGGATCGCCGCCGGTGAGGATCACTTCCCAGATTTGCGCACGGGCACGGATATAGTCATAGGCCGCTTCGCGCTGCCGTGCCGTCAGACCGGGCCGCCCATTGGGCCCGACCATCTCGAGGCGGAAGCAGAACCGGCAATAGACCGGGCAGGTGTGGACGAGCTTCAGCAGCGCCCGGTCGGGATAGCGGTGCACGATTCCCTCGACCGGGCTGAAGGCGTCGTCGCCGATGGGGTCGCTGCGTTCGTGCGGTGACGCGACCAGTTCTGCCGGGTCCGGAACGAACTGCCGCGCGATGGGGTCATCGGGATCGTTCGGGTCGATCAGGGCGGCCATCGCCGGGGTGATCGTGACGGCGTAGCGCGCCGCCACCGGTTCCAGCGCGGCAGCGCGCGACGCCGGCACCAGGCCCGCGTTCTGCATTTGCGCCACGCTGCGCAGGGTCGCCGTCATTGCAAGGTTATCGTCGCCGAGCGAACGGCCTTTACTCCCTCTCCCGATTGCGGGGGAGGGTTGGGGAGGGGGCTCTCGCAACGAGTCCGTGTCGTGGCATTTCCCCATCCCTGACCCTTCCCCGCAAGCGGGTGAGGGGACGGGAACCGGCGTAAGAGTCCTTGCGATCATCGATCGTCCTTTCCGGGTTCCGGCAGCGGCGTCCAGATCACCTGATCGATCCGCGACGCGCCGGTCGCCAGCATGACCAGCCGGTCGAAACCGAGCGCGCAGCCGCAGGCCGGCGGCATCAGCGCGAGCGCGGCGAGGAAATCCTCGTCGATCGGATAGAGTTCGCCGTAGAGCCGGTGCTTCCTGTTCATCTCGGCCTCGAGCCGGCGGCGCTGCTCCGCGGCGTCGGTGAGTTCGCCGAACCCGTTGGCGAGTTCGACCCCGCAGACGAACAGCTCGAAGCGCTCGGCGACCCCCGGTTCTCCCGGCTTGGCGCGGGCGAGCGCCGCTTCCGCCCGCGGATATTCCGTCAGCAAAGTGGCGCGGCCATTGCCGAGATGGGGCTCGATCCGCTCCACCAGCGCGCGGCTGAATATATCGCTCCAGCCGTCGTCGGGGGCGAGCCTTATTCCGGCGGCTTGCGCCTGGGCGGCGAGGGCGGCCCGGTCGGGCTCGCCGCCGCGAAGCGTGGCCGGCAGGTCGATGCCGGCATGGCGCGCGAAGGCGGCGGCGACGGTGACGCGTTCCGGCGCCGCGAAGGGATCGGCGCTGCGGCCGCGGAAGGTGAAGGTCGTGGCTCCTGCGGCGGTGGCCGCGGCGGCCAGAAAATCGGCGCAGTCCGCCATCAGAGCCTCGTAAGGCTCGGCCACCCGGTACCATTCGAGCATGGTGAATTCCGGATGATGGAGCGCGCCGCGCTCCCGGTTGCGGAACACCCGGGCAAACTCGAAGATCCGCCGCTCCCCGGCGGCCAGCAGCTTCTTGCAGGCGAATTCCGGCGACGTGTGCAGATGGAGCGCCATGCGCGTGCGGTCCGGGGCCACCAGCTCGGTGGCGAAGGCATGGAGGTGGGTCTCGTTGCCGGGCGACCTCTGCAGGATCGCGGTTTCGACCTCGACGAAATCCTGCGCCTCGAGGTGGCCGCGCAGCGCCGCGAGAATGCGCCGCCGCGCCTGCAGGAACGGCTGCCGGTCGGCATGGATTTCGGGTGCCCACCAGGGCGAAGCCTGCGGCATCGGGATTCCCAGCCTCATCTCGCCCGGCGGCGACCGGATCGTGCGGCTTCCGTCGTGCCGAAAATGCTGGCGCGAGGGCGCAGGATCAGTATGTTGCGGGCCTCGAATCCGGCCGGATCCGCGCCTGCGGCGATCCGGTCCATGACCGATCGAAGGATTTCACCTGTGAAAGTCATCGCCAGCTCGCTCCGCAAGGGCAACATCGTCGAACTCGAAGGCAAGCTCTATGTCATCTTGACCGCGGAAAACATCCATCCCGGCAAGGGCACGCCGGTGACCCAGCTCGACATGCGCCGGATCAGCGACGGGGTGAAGTCCTCCCAGCGCTACAAGACCACCGACCAGGTGGAGCGCGCCCATGTGGAAGACCGCGAATTCCAATACCTCTACCAGGACGGCGACGGCCACCATTTCATGAACATGGAAAGCTACGACCAGATCGCCGTCAGCGCCGATATCCTCGGCGACCAGGCGGCCTTTCTCCAGCCGGAGATGAAGGTCCATCTCGCCACCTATGACGGCGTTCCCGTCAGCATCCAGCTGCCGCCGCGGGTGGTGCTCGAGGTGGTCGAGACCGAGCCCACCACGCGGGGCCAGACCGCAGCCAGCTCCTACAAGCCGGCCAAGCTCTCCAACGGGCTGCGCACCAACGTGCCGCCCCACATCGTCACCGGCACCCGCATCGTGGTGTCGACCGAAGACGCCTCCTACGTGGAACGGGCCAAGGACTGAGGGGCCCAAGATTCGACCGGCCGCACACCCCTCGCGGCATGCCGGCGGCCGGCGCCGATTTCACAAAACCGTTTTGGAGGCCGGATTACATCGAGCAATCCGCGGGTTCGGACCCTGCGCCGCGACCGGGAGGGGAGTTCCATGGGCACCCTGCAACTGGCGTTCACGCCGCGCTACATCTGCTACGCGCTGAGCATTCTGTTTACGGTGGCCCTGCTGCTCGCCGTCGCTGCCGCTCCCTTCGCGATCTATGTGCTGGCCGTTTCGCTCGCCGTGTTTGCCGGGCTGACCGTCCTCGGCACCCACGACCTGGTGCAGACGCGGCATTCGGTCCTGCGCAGCTATCCGATCTCCGCCCATCTGCGCTTCCTCCTGGAAACCATGCGGCCGGAGATGCGGCAGTATTTCTTCGAGGGCGAAAAGGACGGCGCGCCGTTTAGCCGCGACAAGCGCGCCTTGGTCTACCAGCGCGCCAAGATGGTGCTCGACAAGCGCCCGTTCGGGACCCAGTACGACGTCTATGCCGATGGGTTCGAATGGGTGCGGCATTCGATGCAGCCGCGGCCCCACGCGATCGAGCCGTTCAGGATCACCGTCGGCGGTCCCGACTGCACGAGGCCTTACGATGCCTCGGTGTTCAACATCTCGGCCATGAGCTTCGGCGCCTTGAGCCCGAACGCCATCCGCGCCCTCAACAAGGGCGCCAAGGCCGGAAATTTCGCCCATGATACCGGCGAAGGCGGGCTGAGCCCCTATCACCGCGAAAACGGCGGCGACATCATCTGGGAGATCGGCTCCGGCTATTTCGGCGCGCGCAATCCCGATGGCAGCTTTTCGCCGGAGCGGTTCGCGCAGTCCGCCACCCTCGACCAGGTCAAGATGGTCGAGCTGAAGATGAGCCAGGGCGCCAAGCCCGGCCATGGCGGCGTGCTGCCGGCGGCCAAGGTTTCGGCGGAGATCGCAGCGACCCGCGGCGTGCCGATCGGTCTCGACTGCATCTCGCCGTCCGGCCATTCGGTGTTCTCGACCCCGATCGAGATGATGGGATTCGTCGGCGAGATGCGCCGCCGGTCCGGCGGCAAGCCGGCCGGATTCAAGCTCTGCGTCGGACATCCCTGGGAGTTCCTGGCGCTGTGCAAGGCGATGCTGCAGACCGGCATCTATCCGGATTTCATCGTGATCGACGGCACCGAGGGCGGCACCGGCGCCGCGCCGCTGGAGTTCCTCGACCACATCGGCATGCCGATGCGGGAGGGGTTGAATTTCGTCCACAATGCGCTGATCGGCATCAATGCCCGCGAGCGCGTCAAGCTCGGGGCCAGCGGCAAGATCGTGTCGGCCTTCGACATCGCCCGCGCCATGGCGCTCGGCGCCGACTGGTGCAATGCCGCGCGCGGCTTCATGTTCGCGCTCGGCTGCATCCAGTCGCAGAGCTGCCACACCGACCGCTGTCCGGTCGGCGTGGCGACCCAGGACAGGACCCGGCAGCGCGCGCTGGTGGTCGCCGATAAATGGATTCGCGTGAAGAATTTCCACGCCGCCAACTTGCAAGCCCTCGCGGAAATCGTCTCGGCCGCGGGCCTCGACCACCCGAAAGAATTCTTGCCGGCGCATTTTTCCCGCCGGGTGTCGCCGCGCGAGGTCATGACCTATGCCGACCTCTACCCGACATTGCGGCCCGGCGAACTCCTCGACGGCGGCGGCGAGGACCCGCGCTTCCGCGAGGCCTGGAAAATGGCGAGCGCCGCGAGCTTCCGCATCGCTGCGTGACGGTACCTTCTCCCTCCCTCGCTTGCGGGGGAGGGGGCGGCGGCGGTGCGATTAGGCGAGTCAGCAGCCCCCTCCCTAACCTCCCCCGCAAGCGGGGGAGGAGAAGCGGGCGCGGCGGCCCCGGAATGACGACGCGGGGAGGTTTGCGCGCAATCGACCTCGATCGGGCGTTCACGTCCCCACCCGCAGCGGCGCGTTGAGCTTGCGCAGCGCCGCGATTACCGACAGTGCGGTGATGCGCCCGGTCTTGGGATTCTCCGACGGGATGTTCTCGATCGCGAGCGAGAACCGCGCCGAATCGGCGTCGACCTCGATGGCGTGGCAGTTCCGCGTCACCGCGGGATCGGCCCAGATTTCGATGGTGGTGCGGTCGGGTCCGATGCCGGCGAGG
>DASYNT010000277.1:0-2036 GCA_036008405.1 Xanthobacteraceae bacterium | reverse complement strand
CTCGACCAGCCGTTCGGCGGCAATCTTGCTGCGCTTATAGGCGCCGATCCCCTCCTCGACCGACAACGGGACGCTTTCGTCTGCCGGGCTGCCGTCGGCGCGCAGCCCAAGCGTCGCTACGCTGCTCGTATAGACGATGCGCTCGACGCCGGCGCGCAGCGCCTCCTGCATCACGTGGCGCGTGCCCTCCACATTGACGGCAAAGATCTCGCCGGGGTCGCGCGCCCACAGGCGGTAGTCGGCCGCGACGTGAAACACGTGCCGGATGCCGGCCATGGCCGCGCGGACCGATTGAGCGTCGCGCAGGTCGCCACCGACGAACTCAAGGTCGAGCCCGTCCAGGTGAAACCGTGGGCTGCCGGCCCGGACCAGCACCCGCGCGCGGGTTCCCTCGAGAGACAGCTTTCTCGCCACCGCCGAGCCGACGAACCCGGTGGCGCCGGTGACGAGGGTCCGTGCCGTGCCGCCCATGACGCATCCACAACCGCGAGCGGTAGCCAAGCACTTTCATGGCCGAAAGGCCATGTCCGCAGCGCATACGCGTGGACCAGAGCAAATTCGGCAATTCGCATATGCGGAGCGGTTGTGATAGAGTCGGAATCTGTCGGGGGTTGATCGCGCGAAGTCGGGTGACCGGCGCGAAGGGGGCGAAGGTTTTCATGACATCCCAATTCGATTGCGTCGGGGCAGCGCTCGCAGACGGGATGGTGAGTGAGGGCGACGAAGGTTACGAAGTCGCCAGTGCAGCAGTCGAAAATCAACGCCGCGTCGTTATTGCTTTCGTCGGCATGGCCTTCGAGGCCCGAATTGCCGCCGGTCCCGGCGTGCTGGTTGTATGCCGAACCGCGGGAAGTGAACTCGCCGCTGTGGCGGAGAGCGCAGTCCGCCACGGCTACCGCGGCATGCTCAGCTTCGGCGTCGCCGGCGGTCTCGCCTCGCATTTGCGTGCCGGAGATTGGGTCGTCGCTTCCGCGGTGCGCGAATCGCAGACGGTGCGCGCCACCGACGCAACCTGGTCACGCCGCCTTCTCAACATGATCGACGATGCGGTCCACGCTCCGGTCGTCGGCGTCGACACGCCGATCGCCGAGCCGGCGAAGAAGCGGGAACTGCACCAAACGACCGGGGCCGCCGCGGTTGACATGGAATCGCACATCGTGGCGCGGGTCGCCGCCGCGCACCGGCTGGCGTTTGCGGCGGTACGGGTCATTGTCGACCCGGCCCATCGGCCGATTCCGCCGGCCGCCCTTCTCGGAATGCGCCCCGATGGCCGCGCCGATGTCTTGGCGATCTTGCGCGACCTCATGACGCGACCGTCGCAGCTCAGGCCTCTGGCCCGCATCGCCGTCGATGCGCTCGCCGCCCGCGCCGCCATGCACCGCGTGCGCCGCCTGCTCGGACCGCATTTCGGGCTCGCCGATCTCGCCTAAGCCTTCGCCGGCGCAATAGTCCACCGGGTCCCCGCTTTCGCGCGCTTCGCGGGGACGAACGGGCGAGAGCAGCGGGCTCGAGCGCGCTGAGCGTGCTCTACATCTGCGAGATGAACTTCGTGCTCAGATAGGCCTGCGATCCTTCGATGCCGCCCTCGCTGCCGTAGCCCGATTCCTTGACGCCGCCGAACGGCGTTTCCGGCGTGGACACGGCGATCGAGTTCACGCCGACCATGCCGGACTGCAGCGCGTCCCCCATCATATTCGCGGTCTGCGCCGAACCGGTGAAGGTGTAGGCGGCGAGCCCGAAGGGCAGTGAATTGGCGCGTTCCACGACTTCGTCGAGGGTCTTGAACGTCACCACCGGCGCCACCGGTCCGAACGGCTCCTGCGTCATGATCTTGGAATCATCGGGCACGTCGGTGATCACCGTCGGCTCGAAGAAGTAGCCCTGGTTGCCGTGGCGCGTGCCGCCGGTGACGATCTTGCCGCCGCGGTCCTTGGCGTCGTTGACGAACGTCTCCATGGCATCGATGCGCCGCGCATTGGCGAGCGGCCCCATGGTGACGCCCTTTTCCAGGCCGTCGCCGAGCTTGAGCGACTTGG
>DASYNT010000276.1:0-6215 GCA_036008405.1 Xanthobacteraceae bacterium | reverse complement strand
CATCTCGTCGAGCTCGACGAATGGCGCGACAGCCTGGTGCGAACGCTTTCGGCCGGCATGAAGCGGCGGCTCGAGATCGCGCGCGCCCTCGTCCACGACGCCCGCGTGCTGTTCTTGGACGAGCCGACCGTGGGCCTCGATGCGCAGTCGCGCGGCCGCCTGTGGCAGCACGTGCAGGCGCTGCGTCGCAAGCGCGACCTCACCGTCATCGTCACCACCCACTACATCGAGGAGATGGAGAGCTGCGACCGGGTCTGCATCATCGACCATGGCCGCATCCTCACCAACGATACGCCGGCGGCGCTGAAGCTCGCTCACGGCCAGCAATTCATACGCGTCGTGGCGAGCGACGAGCCGACCGCGGTCGAGATCGTCGCGGCGTTTTCCGGTCTTGCCCATCGCAAGGACGTCGAGATCGTGATCAAATCCAGCGGCGAGGCGTTCGCGGAAATGCTGTTGTCGCGCTTCGGCGGCCGCATCAAGAGGTTCATCGTCGAGGATCCGACGCTGGAGAGCGTGTTCCTGTCGCTCACCGGCCGCGAATTGCGCGATGCTCCCGCGAGCGCACGCGAACGCACCTTCCAGTTCGGCAGACGCGGAGGCGAGCACACGAGATGACGGGCATCGCGACGCAAATGGCCGGCGCCGGGCTGGCGACCCAGCTCAGCGGCCTCTACGCGATCTGGCTGCGCGAAGTGAAGCGGGCCGTCCGCGACCGCGGCCAGTTCGTCGGCGGCGTGAGCCGGCCGATCCTGTGGGTGCTGATCATGGGGATCGGCCTCAATCCCTATTTCCGCGGCGAGATCTACGGCGAAGTGCGATTCGTCGTTCCCTACACCTATCTGCAGTACATCTTCCCCGCGGTGATCGCGCTCAACATCATGTACACGTCGGTGCAGTCGGCGGTGTCGACCATCTGGGACCGCGAGTTCGGCTTCCTGCGCGAGATCCTGGTCTCGCCGCTGCCGCGCTTCACCATCCTGCTGGGGAAGATCCTGGGCGGTACCACGGTCGCCATGTTCCACGGCTGCCTCGTGCTGGCGCTGGCGCGCTTTGCCGACATCGCGCTGGTCCCGTCGGACCTCCTGCTCGGCCTGTCGCTGATGTTCCTGCTGGCGTTCGGGCTCACCTCGCTCGGCGTCGTGATCGCCAACCGCGTCCGCAGCTTCGAGGGCTTCGGCGTATTCTCGAACGCGGTAATCCTGCCGCTCTATTTCACCTCGAGCTCGATCTTTCCGCTCGAGCCCTCGCTCACCACGGCGCAGACCAAGGTGGTCTATCCGGAATGGCTGGTGGTCCTGGTCCAGATCAATCCGCTCACCTATGCGGTCGATGCGCTGCGCGGCGCCTTCATCCACTACCATCAGTTCGACCCGGGGCTCGGGCCGATCGTGCTGGTGGTCATGGCGGTCGGATTCTTCCTGGTCGCATTGCGCGATTTCCAGAAATTCTGACAGGGCCCGCGATGGCTCTCCCGGGCAATTGGCTCACCGTCCTCTCCTACGTCCTCATTTTCGGGCTGCTCGCCGCCGTCAATTTGTTGCCGCCCGACACCTCGATGAGCGAGGTGCGCGCCGCCGGCGTGCTGCGGGCGTGCCTGCCGACCGTCTATCCGCCGCTGGTGACGGGCGATCCGGCCGCCCCGGGGATCGATGTCGAACTGCTCCGCGGCCTCGCCAGGAACATGGATTTGCGGCTGGATGTGAGCGCCAATGCCGCCATGGGGCGCGACTTCAATCCGCGCAACTGGCACATCACGCGGGCGCAATGCGACGTGCTGGCGGGCGGCGTCGTCGCTTCGCCGCAGACTCGGTCGTTCCTGGAGACGAGCCCTTCCTATGCGCAGACCGGCTGGGCCTTTGTCCTGCCCGGGCCGACCGGGGAGGGCCGCCGCGCCGGCGTGCTGGTCGGTATTTCCGGGCTCGATCGCCTGGCGCTGTCGCGGTATCTGCGCGAGCAGAAGGTCGAGGTGACGATCCTCGCCGATGCCGGCGAGCTGGCGCAGGGCCTGCGCGACCGCAAATTCGATTTCGGGGTGACGGAGTTCCTGCTGGCCGGGCAGATCGCCTCGCGCGAGGGCTGGAAGGTCGAGTGGGCGCCGGCGCCGCTCGGGCGCTACCCGCTGGTGCTGGGGCTGTGGAAAGGCGACCTCACCCTCAAGCGGGCCATCGTATCGGGCCTGGAAAGGCTCGAGCGAAATGGCGACATGGCGGCGATCATGGCGCGCTATCTCGGCCGCGATCGCAGCGCCGGCCCATAGCCGGCCTCATTGCCCCAGTACCGCACCGGCAAGGGCGGCATGGATGGGTCCGAGCAGGCGCGTGAACACGCCCGCCACCGCAAGCACCGCAAGCAGCACGGCCGCATAGGGCTGGGTGCGGCGCAGCCGGTCGCGCCATTGCGGAGCGATCGCAACGAGCAGGTGGGCGCCGGTGAGCGGCGGCAGCGGCAGCATGTTGACGATGGCGAACCACACCCCAACCTCGCCGATCGTCTCGATCCATGCGAAGGCGAGTGCGGCGGTCGTGTCCGCCAGCAAGGGGAGGAGATAGGGACGCAAGAACCGCAGCGCGACGACGCCGGCGAGCGTCGCCGCCGCCCCGGCCAGGACGACGAGCAGCAGCCCGATACGGCCGGTGCGCAACCCGGCCGGATCGATGGCGATCGGCCGGATCCATCCCGTCGAGAACACGCCCGCCAGCGTTCCCAGCACATCGAGGTGGACCAGCGGATTGGGCGTCAGCCGCCCGTCATAGCGCGGCCCGGGGTCGCCCATGGCGCATGCCGCGCCGGCGACGGCAACGCCGTGCACGCCGGCGATGACGACCATGGCGAGCAGGCGCAGCACCAGTTGCTGCAGGGAGAAATCATTCAAACCGGCACCGTCTGTGTGGCCGCGCCGCTATTTCTTCAGGCTCATCTTCTGCTGAGCCGCCGTGTCGGAAGGCAGTTCGGTGCCGCCGGGCTCATAGCCGTTACTGCTCAGCAGGAAGGCGACCAGATCGGTATAGGTCTGCTCGGACAGCCGGCCCGGACGATCCGGCGGCATCAGCGCCTTGGCATAGCCGGTCAAGTCGGCGACGCTGCCCGCCCCCCAATGGTTGCGGAAATAGCCGCCCTTGAGCGGCGGGCCGCCGAATTCGCCATTGTCGAGCGTCGACCCATGGCAATCCTGGCAGTTATGCGTATAGGCCTCGCGTCCCCGCTCGACCTGTTCGGCGGTGAAGGTGGGCCCTTCCGCCGCCTGGGCGAATGCCGTGGAGGTCGATGCCGCGGATGCGAAAGCAACCGCGGCGATCGCGAGCGCGGCGCCGGGAGCGGCCGCGACCGTGGCAATGGCGGTGGCGATGACGCGGCGGGGCAGGGGGCGAGATGCCATATCAGGGTCTTTCGATGGCGACGGGCTGGGCATCATGTCCCTTACCGCAAACCCGAGCAGGTTTCACCAGGGCCTTTTCGGCCCGGGATGACGCGAGTCCACCGACCTCGTCCCGCGGAGCGCCCCAAAACACGGCGTCTCGAGGGTGCTGCCGGCATGGTGTTGCCTGTCCTTCGAGACGCGCGCTTCGAAATCGGCCGTTTCCGATGCCGACACCAATGAAATGCACGATTTCGGCGCCGAACCTCGGCGCGCGGGTCGGCCGCCCTCGAATCGGGATTTGCAGCCGCTCCGGTCAGTTTTTTTTGCGGATCTCGTGCGATGAATTGACCACCGCGTGGAGATTGCGCGCATAGTCGATCGCCGCCGGCACATCCATGGTCAGGGCGTGGCGCAGGTAATCCTTGACGCCCTCGGTGGCGATACCCGGCGCCTGGAGGATGTTGGCGCACAACCTCTCGACATCCGCTTCGAGCGCGCCGCGGGGCACCACGTCGCTGACGATGCCGTAGCTGAGTGCCCGCTCGGCGCTCACTTCCTTGGTCGAGTAGACGAGATAGGCGAGTGCCTTGCGGGTGGCGCGGTCGGCGAGCGCCGACATCACCATGGTCGGCAGAATGTTGTGCAGCATTTCCGGCACCTGGAAGGTGGCAGCGTCGCTCGCAATGGTGATGTCGGCGACCGCGGCGACCGCGCAGCCGAAGCCGAGCGCACGGCCCTGCACGACGCACACCACCGGGATCGGCGAATTGCGGATCGTCCCATAGGTATCGAACACGATATCGGAGAAGCGCCGCCGCTCCATGGCCTCCGGCGCGGTGGCGGGCGGCGGCGGCGCCTGTCGGCCGACGCAGAAGTCCTTGCCGGCGCCCCGCAGAAGCACCATGCGCGAGGTTCGCGGCGCCGCGGCGATGATCGAAGTCAGCTCCAGCGCCATGGCGTCCGTCATCGCATTGCCCGCATCGGGCCGATTGATGGTGACCCGCAAGATGCCGCCATCCTGCACACCCAGAATTGACTCGCTCATCGACACGCTCTCCGGTTGACCGTGGCTGCGCCACGCTGCGCCGCCATCCTCCCCATTCCGGTCCCCGGGGCAACCCGGCTTCGTTTCGCAACCCCGCGTGCTATGCTGCGGATTGGAGCGCGCATGGCGAGCCGTCGCCCGCGAATACGCGTGAGGTCCGGGTGCGCGAAAACGACAAATTCCGGCGGCTGGCTTGTGAAGCCGGCATCGCCCTGACGCCCTGAATCCAGCCCCGATGGATCGACGACGAGGATGAGATGGCCGATACCGCGAAAATCGAAGGCCCCGACGCCGAATGGATGCGGCGCTTCGCCGCCGCGCGCGGCCTCGGGCGCGCCCATGCGCTGTTCCCCGACACCGTTGCCGCGGCCTTCGCGCGCGGCAGCCAGGCCATGAGCACCCTGCCGGCGACATTTCCCCCGCTCACCGAGCCGGCGGTCAGCTTCGATCCCGCCGCGTTCACGGTGCCGTAATGAGCGACCTCGCCTTCATCACCATCGCGGACGCCTCGCGGCTGATCCGTGCGCGCAAGCTCTCGCCGGTCGAGCTGACGAAGGCCCTGCTTGCCCGCATCGCCGCGCTCGACGGCATCTACCACGCCTATATCGCCGTGACGGCGGAAGTCGCCCTTGCCCAGGCCGAGGCGGCGGAGGCCGAGATCGCGGCCGGCGCCTGGCGCGGGCCGATGCATGGCGTGCCCTATGCGTTGAAGGACATTTTCGACGTCGCGGGGACGCCGACGACCTGTCATTCCAAGCTGCGCATTAATCACCGCGCGTCGGCGGATGCCGCCGCCGTGGCGCGGCTGCGCGAGGCCGGCGCCGTGCTGCTCGGCAAGCTAGCCCTGCACGAATTCGCCACCGGCGGTCCGACCCGGGAACTGCCGTGGCCGGCCGCGCTCAATCCCTGGAACCTCGCTCTCCACCCCGGCGGCTCCTCGAGCGGCTCCGCCGTCGCGGTCGCGACCGGAATGGCGCCCGGCGCGCTCGGCACCGATACCGGCGGTTCCGTGCGCAATCCTGCGACCTGCTGCGGCGTCATCGGCATGAAGCCGACCTACGGCGCGGTCAGCCGCACCGGCGTGTTTCCGCTGAGCTTTTCGCTCGACCACGTCGGGCCGCTGACTCGCACCGTCGAAGACAACGCCATCCTGCTCGGCGCCATCGCCGGGCACGATCCCGCCGATCGGTCGAGTGCGAGACGTGCGCCTCCCGATTGCCTCGCCGATCTCCATGCGGGCGTGAAGGGACTGCGGATCGGCGTCGTCGCCCATTTCTATATGGAAGACGCGATCGGCGCCCCCGAGCAGGTCGCCGCCATCGCCGAAGCCGCCGACGTGCTGCGCCGGCTCGGCGCCGAGGTGCGGCCGGTCCGCTTGCCGCCGCTGGCGCGCTTCGCCGATTGCGGGCGCACCATCCAATTCGCCGAGGCCTATGCGGTGCATGAGCGCGACCTCCAGCAGCGCCCCGAGGACTACGCCGAGGCGACCCGCCGCAAGCTGTTGCCCGGTGCGTTCATTCCGGCGGCCGACTACGTCAGGGCGCAGCAATTGCGCGCCGAGCTGTGCCGGGAATTCGCCGACGCCATGAAGGAACTCGACGCCATCATCACGCTGTCGAGCCTCGACCTGCCGTGCCGCATCGACGACCCCGACACCATCGCCAAGACCTATGAGCGCCAGTGCCGGATGCCTTTCAACGTGACCGGCACGCCGGCGATCTCGGTGCCGACCGGATTCACCGCCGCCGGTCTGCCGCTGGCGATGCAGATCGCGGGGCGGGCCTTCGCCGAGCCCATGGTGTACCGCAT
>DASYNT010000275.1:0-9960 GCA_036008405.1 Xanthobacteraceae bacterium | reverse complement strand
TGGGTGAACCGCACGCTGGACGACGACGACCTCGACCCGTTTGTCGATGCGCTCGCCCGGCGTCTGGCCTCGTTCGACCGGGAAGCGCTGGGCGCGGTGAAGGCCCAGGTCAATCGGTTCGGGACGCCGACAGCTGGCGAGCTCCAGTCGAGCAACGACATGTTCTTCTCTGCCCTGGCCTGGCCCGGCCAGCGGACGCGCCGTGCCAGGATCCGCAGTATGGGTTACGGCGTTCCGAGCGACTTCGAATTGAACTTCGGCAGGCACCTGCCTACGCTCGGGCGGGCGGACGACAATGACACCGATACGCAACCCGACTGATGGTCGCCCTTGACGTCTGAGCTCGGCACCGACGTTCGACGTCGCGGCGCGCAGAATTCCGAGCACCGGTATCCTTGTCTGCCGCCCGCGCCACCATCGGCCGCGCTGCCGCGCCTCCCAGTTTCCATAGCGAACGGCAATCCGATAGAGTGGCCGCAGTGCAAAAATTTCAATGCGCTCAGAACGGACCAAGGGAGGATCGGATGAGAAAAATCTGGATGCTGACGGCGAGCTGCCTCGTGGCCGCCGGTCTTTTTGGACCCGCGGCATTTGCGCAGACCCCTGAAGCGGAAGCTGCCGCGGCCCGCGCCGCCGCTGCTGCGGCCGCCGCCCGCGCCAACGCGCAAGTTTCGCCCGACGATCCGCTCGAGAAGACCTGCCGCATCGGTCCCCGCTCGCGCGAAGTCGAGATCCAGAAGATGGAGCCCTTCAAGGTCTTCGACAATCTCTACCATGTCGGTCCCTGCTACGTGTCGTCGTGGGTCCTGAAGACTCCGCAAGGCGACATCCTGTTCGACACCGCGCAAGAGCCCTTCGTCGACATGATCGAGGCGAATATCAAGAAGATCGGTGTCGACCCGCACGACATCAAATACATCGTCATTGACCATGGCCACGTCGACCATTTCGGCGGCGCGAAGCGTCTCCAGGAGTTCACCGGCGCGCGCGTCATGGCGACGCCCGAAGACTGGAAGATGATCGAAGCCTTCGCCGGCAAGCCCAATGGCCGCGACGGCAACAAGCCGACCGAGGTGCCCAAGCGCGACATGGAAGTGCGTGAGGGCGACCACCTCGACCTCGGCGATCAGCATCTGATCTTCCACACGGCACCCGGTCACACGCCGGGCAATCTGTTCGTCGAAGGCCTCGCTCTGCATGATGGTGCGCAGACCTATCGCGGCATCTGGGGCGGCGGCGGCCTCGGCGCGCCGGGCCTCGCCGGTGCCGAGCAGGGAGTGAAGAACGCCGAGAAGCTCAATGCCGTGAAGGGCGTGCAGGTCTATATCATGACCCATGCTTGGCAGGACCCGAACGGCTATCCGGGCGGCGGCATCCACGAGCGTGCCAAGAAGCTCGCCAGCCGCAAGCCGGGAGACCCGCATCCCTTCGTCGATCCTGCGACCTGGGACGCGCGCGCCAAGCGGCAGCTCGAGACAGCCAGGAAAGTGCTCGCCGACGAGCAGGCGAAAGCGGGCGCTACCAAGGCGAATTAGCCCCGAGTGAATTCGCCCCGAGTCCCGGCCGGGCAATGCGCCCGGCCCGGTCTACTTCCCGGCCCCGGCCGTCAGCAGCCGGAGACGCACTTGCCTTTGCCGTCGAATTCCATGGTGCGCTCGCTGATCGCGAGGTGGGCGGGCGCCTTGACCTGCTTCATGAGCGCCGCCGTCTGGGTATTCGCCCTCAGCTTGCCGCCTTCCGTGGCGGCCTCGTTCACGTGCGTGAAGATCACCGAGGCCGGCTCGAGGAGATCGTTTAAGGCGTAGGCGCCGGACTGGAACAGTCCCGGGTTCGGCCCGAGGTTGATCACGGCCAGGTTCGCCTTATGAAAATCGTGGATGACCGTCTTCATGTCTCCGAAGACGGCCGTATCGCTCGACAGGTACGCGACGAGCCCGTTGGTGAACTTCACCACGAAGCCCACCGGCGGGCCGTACCCGAGCTGGGCGCCATCGGCTTTCAGCAGGTCCTGCCGGGCCTTCGAGAGCAGTGAGGGCGCCACGTCGTTGACGTGGGCGGAATAAACGATCGTGAATTCCACGCCTTGCCGCGCGCCTTCGGCCTTGGCGGTGAAAACACCCCCCAGGTCGATTCGCGAGCTGCACGCCGCCGGAACCGGGACGGTGGCCGCCAGAGTGGGGCAAAAGTCCATCGGCTTGCTGCCGCTGCCGCGAATCGTGTCCACCTTGTTGTGAACGAAGCCGGCCATCGCGCGGGTCGTCACCAGCACGGCGTTCTTCGCCGCGACGACTTCGGCGGTGGTCGAATTCGGGGCCGGCACTCTCGCCGAATTCGCGCAAGTGCCTTCGCCAGGCGCCTTCAGCTTGAGGTCGCCGACGTGGTCGCCGTGCATGTGGGAAAGCAGCACCAGGTGAATGGCGCCGAGCCGTGGATCGTTGCCGGCAGTTACGTTCTGCGCCGTGTCGTAGAGAAAGCGGACGCCGGTCGGGTCCTCGAAAATGATCGCGCGGTCGTTCGCGCACAGCTCGCCCGGGTGCGAGCCGATGGGCGTGATCTTGACGTTCTGGGCGAGCGCCGGGAATGCGGCAAGCAAAAGTGCGAATGCTGCGCAGGCGATCCTCATGTCGTTCCTCCTGAGAAGTCTGATTCTTGTTTAGCCGGTCGTCGCGCGACAGTCGCATCTTAGCCACCGCCGCCGCATCTGTCATGCCTCCGCCTACGACACGACGCGAATGGGCGGCCGGCTCGTCTCGTCATGGCGAATGACATGATGCCGAGGCATGCGCCGCCGGCGGCGGCTCACGGGCCCGCCACGGGCCCGCGCAGCGGGCGTTCCTCCATGAGGACCAGCGCGGCGGCGCCGATCACGAGAAACAGCCCGGCGGCGGCGAACATCCAACCGAACACGTGGGAGACGTCGGAACCCAGCGCGTTGGCGGCCTGGACCGCGGCGTCGGCACCGCGGCCGCGTTCGACGCCGACCCCGAATCCGGCGACGACGATGGCGCCGAGAATGGCGACTTCGAGCGCGCTGATCAGGGCGCGGAAGAAGTTCATCACCCCGGTCGCGGTCCCGACCTGATGCATCGGCACCGCGTTCTGCACGCTGACGGTGCAGACCGGATAGGTGGTGCCGCATCCGATGCTGACGACGGTGAGCGCGCCGAGCACCAGCCACAGCGGCGCCGTCGGCCACAGCGCGAGCAGCGCGGTCGCCGCGATGGCGCAGCCGAGCGCCGCGATCGGCAGGCGCTTGTAGTGCTCGGCATGGCCGAGCGCGCGGCCCGACATGATCGAACCCGGCGTCGACATCACCACCAGGGGTATGAGGGCGAGCCCCGACGCGGCGACCGAGAGCTGGTGGACGACCTGGAAGTAGAGCGGCAGATAGATGGTGAGCGAGAGCGTGGCCCCGACCGCGCAGGCGCTCGCCACCGTGCCGGCGCGGACCACGGGATCGGCGAGGATCGGCAGCGGCAGGAACGGTTCCGGCGCGTGGCGCAGCCGCCAGGCGAACAGCACCGTAAACCCGGCGCAGGCGAGGAGCAGCAGCCCGATCTGCAGCGACATCCAGGGATATCGGGCGCCGCCCCATGCGAGCGCCAGCAGCAGCGCCACCGCCGCGACCGTCATCAGCGCGGCGCCGATCAGATCGAGCCGGTGCTTGCGGTCGTGCCGCGGCAGCTTGGCGAGGGCGTTGTTGATCATCACCGCGCCGGCGATCCCCAGCGGCACGTTCACCCAGAAGATCATCGACCACGGCAGGTGTTCGGCGATGAACCCGCCGACCAGCGGGCCGGAAATGCCGGCGCTCACCCAGATGGCGCCGATCAGCGCCTGGTAGCGGCCGCGCTCGCGCGGCGTGGTCGCGTCGGCGATGACGATCTGCACCAGCGGCATGATGCCGCCGCCGCCGATCCCCTGCAGGGCGCGGCCCAGGCTCAGCATGAGCATGGTGGGGGCGAGCGCGCACAGCACCGAGCCCGCGGTGAACAGGCCGAGCCCGGTCATCAGCATGGTGCGCCGGCCGTGAATATCGCTCAGCTTGCCGTAGAGCGGGGCCACCGCCGTCGAGGTCAGGAGGTAGGCGGTGACGACCCAGGGCAGGTTTTCGAAATCGCCGAAATCGCGGCCGATGGTCGGCAGCGCCGTCGCGACGATGGTCTGGTTGAGCGCGGCGAGGAACATCGCCAGCATCATTCCGGTGATGATGCGGCGGACCTCGAGATAGCTCAGCGGCCGCACCGACGGTACGGAAAGCGCAGCCGGCGGGGCCTCGGCCTGGTGGATCGCCACGGCGCTACTCGGCGGCGATCGGCGCGGCCTCGCGCGAGCCCGGCGGCGGCGCCGGGCCGCGCAATGGGCGCTCCTCGATGCCGGCGAGGCTAAGCAGCGCCGCAGCGAGGCAGGTTCCGGCGGCGATGAAAACCCAGGAGAACACCATGGAGAAATCGGCGTCGGGCCTCACTCCGCCCTGCGCCAGCCGGTCGAGTGCGACGAGGCCGCCGGAGGCATCGACCTCGGTGAGCACGATGGCGCCGAGAGCGGCGACGATGACGGTGCCGCCGAGCAGGCGGAAAAAATTGAGCGTTCCGGTGACCACGCCGAACTGATGCGGCAGGACGGCATTCTGGATCAGCACGGTGGTCACCGCATACATCGGCCCGATCCCGGCGCCGCACAGGAACAACAGGCATGAAAGGCCTGCGAGCGAGAGCCCCGCCGGCATCGCCGCCATGACGGCCAGGCTCGCCATGCCGATCGCGAGGCCTGCCATCGGCAGGCGCATGTAATGCCGGCTGCGGCCGAGCGAGCGGCCCGCCGCGAACGCGCCGATCACCGTGCCGGCGGTGAAGGCGATCAGCGCGAGGCCGGAAACCGAGGGCGATGCGCCGTGCACCAGTTCGAGATAGAGCGGCACATAGATCGACAGCCCGATGATGGCGCCGATGCTGAAAAAGGCCACCACGACGATCCGCGTCACCACGGGCTCGCGCAGCACCGCGGGCGGGATCAGCGGCTCGGCCGCGGTCGCGAGCCGCAGCGCGAACAGGCCCCATGCCGCCGCCGAGCCCCCGATCAGTGCGAGGATCGGCCACGACGCCCACGGATAGCGCGACCCGCCCCAGGTCATCGCCAGCATCAGCGCCATCGCCGCGCCGACCATCAGGGCGGCGCCGACGATATCGAGCCGGTGCGGTCGCTCGTGGCGCGGCAGCTTCTGCAGCGCGCGATAGGTCATGATCAGCGCGACGGCGCCCATCGGCACGTTGATCCAGAAGATCAACGACCAGTGGACCCGGTCGGTGAGCACGCCGCCGAGCACCGGACCGATGACGCTCGCCACCATGAACATGACCGCCGAATAGCTCTGATAGCGCGGCCGCTCGCGCGGCGACACCAGGTCGGCGATGATCGCCTGGGCGATCGGCAGGATGCCGCCGCCGCCGATGCCCTGCAGGGCGCGCGCCGCGATCAGCGCCCACATGGCGGGTGCCAGCGCGCAGGCGACCGAACCGACGATGAAGATGGCCACGCCGGTCAGAAGGATGCTGCGGCGGCCGTAGATGTCGGACAGCTTTCCAAACAGCGGCGTCACCGCAGTCGCGCTCAGCAGATAGGCCGTGACCACCCAGGACAGGTTCTCGATGTCGCCGAGATGAACCCCGATGGTCGGCAGCGCCGGGGCAACGATGGTCTGCTCCAACGCGCTCAGGAACATGGCGAGCATGATGCCGGCGATGATCTTGTTGACCGCGGCCGGCGCGAGCGGGGCGTGGAACGGTCCCGGCGGCGCCTCGCCACCGCCGCCCGGCCCCGCCCCGACAGGCATCGCCGGATCGGAAGTCCCGGCGCCGTCGCTACGGGAGGCGGGCGGAAAGGTCATTGTCTTCTCAAGTTTCCGGAGCCGCCGGGCGGACACACGGGAATGGGGATGAATGAAGGTCGCAGGCACCTATGCCGCGCCGGCGCCGCCATTTCAATGCCCGCCCGCCGCGCAGGTGCTATGAGGAAACGGCCGCCCGCGCGCGCCCGGCCTGCGCCAAGACCGCACCCCGTTGCCCTACACAGTGGAGCCACTCGGGCGCGCAACCGAACCGCAACCGCGCGCCTTCAGGCGCTGCGGCGCCTCAACCCCGCCGCTTGCCGCGCGCCATGGCCGGCACTCGCAGCGGCCATGAGACGATGCGGTCCTCGTATTCCTGGTCGCCGAGATCGTCCTCGGAGACGCCGACCCGTCCACGGACGGACACTCCCGCCGCATGGACGGTATCGGGGTCGCCGGACACCAGGGGATGCCACCAGTAGAGGTCGCGGCCTTCCGCTACCAACCGATAGCCGCAGGTCGGCGGCAGCCAATTCAGCGCGGCGATATTGGCGGGCGTGAGCCGCACGCAATCGCTGACCTGCTCGCTCCGGTTCGCATAATCCGTGCAACGGCAGGTGGAGCCGTCGAGCAGCCTGCAGCCGACGTCGGTATAATAGATGCGGCCGCTCGTCTCCTCCTCGATCTTGTTGAGGCAGCAGCGCCCGCAGCCGTCGCACAGGCTTTCCCATTCGCCCTTGGTCATGCGAGCCAGGGTCTTGCGGCGCCAGAACGGCTTTTCGTCCATCGGCCTCTCCTCGTGCCGGTCATGCCGGATTGCCTTGTCCGCCAGCTCGCAGGCTCTCCCGATCCGCCCTGATGCAAGGCGGTCACTGAACTGAATTTTTCGCCAAGAGCCACCTTCAAGCGGTTGAAATCTCAACAATTCTCCGGCACCATATGAGTACGGTGCGAATTTCGCCATGACCACGCCTACAAATGCTCATGTTCCGGCGTATCTGTCATTGGCCCGGCAATGCCCATGGGCTAGACACGTCTAACCACGTCCAGCAGAGTCCGGATCGTTCAATCCGGTCAGTAACGGAGCGACCGTGCAGGATCAAGTTCCGAGCGAGGACAAGGCGGACCAGCAGAGGCCGGGCCAGGACTTACCCACTGATTCCGGGCGTGGCGACGCCGTGCCGGCGCTGCCGAAACCGCGGCTGCGCGAGCGCTTCAGGCATTTTCTGCTCGATCTCGATGCGCGGCTGGATTTCGGCCTGTTCCGCGGCGGCCTGCTGGCGCGCGAGGGATTCGAGCGCTACCGCGATTTCATGGACCGCTACCATGTCGCGGGGTGGCGCCGCTGGCTGATCGTCGAGCCGCTGTCCGAGGCGGCCACCATGGGCCTCGCCGGCCTCGTGATGATGCTGGCGCTCGCCGGTCCGGCGTTCCGCGAGACCGCGGACGAGGACTGGCTCAAGAAGTCCGAACTCGCCGTCACCTTCCTCGACCGCTACGGCAACGAGGTCGGCAGCCGCGGCATCAAGCACAGCCATTCGGTGCCGCTCGACGAATTGCCGGACCATCTGATCAAGGCCGTGCTCGCCACCGAGGACCGGCGCTTCTACGAGCATTTCGGCATCGACTTCGGCGGCACGTTCCGCGCCCTCGTTACCAATGCGCGCGCCGGCGGCGTCGTCCAGGGCGGTTCCTCGATCACCCAGCAGCTCGCCAAGAACCTGTTTCTGAGCAACGAGCGCACCATCGAACGCAAGGTGAATGAGGCGTTCCTCGCCTTGTGGCTCGAATCGAAGCTCACCAAGAACGAGATCTTGAAGCTCTACCTCGACCGCGCCTACATGGGCGGCGGCGCCTTCGGGGTCGACGCGGCGGCGAATTTCTACTTCGGCAAGTCGGCGCGCGACGTCACCCTCCCGGAAGCGGCAATGCTCGCGGGACTGTTCAAGGCGCCGACCAAGTTCGCGCCGCACATCAACCTTCCGGCGGCCCGCGGCCGCGCCAATGTGGTGCTCGACAACCTGGTCGAGGCCGGATTCATGACCGAGGGCCAGGTGTTCGGCGCCCGCCGCAATCCGGCCCGCGCCATCGATCGTCGCGACGAGGGCACGCCAGGCTACTACCTCGACTGGGCGTTCGACGAGATGAAGAAGCTCGTCGACACCTTCCCGCGATCGATCACCGATCGCGCCTTCGTGGTGCGGACCGCACTCGACCCCGGCCTGCAGCGGGCCGCCGAAGACGCGGTGGAAAACCAGATCCGCCAATTCGGCCGCGACTACCACGCCAAGCAGGCGGCCGCGGTGCTCTCCGATCTCGACGGCGCGGTGCGCGCCATGGTGGGTGGCGTCGACTACAATGCGAGCCAATTCAACCGCGCCACCGATGCCTTGCGCCAGCCCGGTTCCTCGTTCAAGCCCTATGTCTACGCCACGGCGCTGGCGAACGGCTTCAAGCCGACGTCGGTCGTGGTCGACGGCCCCGTGTGCATCGGCAACTGGTGCCCGCAGAATTACGGACGATCCTATTCGGGCTCGATCACGCTGACGCAGGCGATCATCCGTTCGATCAACGTCATTCCCGTCAAGCTGTCGATCGCGCTCGGCAAAGGAAATGCCAAGATCGGTCGCGCCATGATCGTGGCCACCGCGCGGCGGTTCGGCATCCGCTCGCCGCTGCCCGATACCCCGTCGCTGCCGATCGGCGCCGACGAGGTCAACGTGCTCGAGCACACCGTCGCCTATGCGACCTTCCCCAACAAGGGAATGGCGGTGACCCCTCACGCCATCCTGGAGGTGCGCTCCGGCACCGGCGACACCATCTGGCGGTTCGATCGCGACGGCAAGAAGCCAACGGTGGCCATCAGCCCGCAGGTCGCCTCCGACATGGCGCTCATGATGAGCAAGGTGGTCGAGGAAGGCACCGCCAAGCGCGCTCAGCTCGAAGGCATCAAGTCGGCAGGCAAGACCGGCACCACGAACTCCTATCGCGACGCCTGGTTCGTCGGCTACACCGGCAATTTCGTGTGCGGCGTGTGGTTCGGGAATGACGACTACAGCCCGCTCAATCGCATGACCGGCGGTTCGCTGCCGGCCCAGACTTGGCATGAGATCATGGCCTATGCCCATCAGGGCGTCGAACTGAAGAACATCACCGGCGTCGGGCCGAACGGGCTCAGCGTTGGACCGATCCTCGATAACAACAAGAACGACGCGCTGCGGCCGGTCATGCTCACCAATCGCGGCGTCCAGGCTCTGTTGCGGGTCGAGCGCCTGATGGACGAAGCCGGGCGCGCGATGGTCGCGGCTCCGGCCGTTCCGTCGCCGGCCGCGACGGCGACGCCGCCCAAGCGGGCCGACAACAAGGTCGGCCCCGACAACAAGGTGGGCAATGTGGCGGCGTCCAATTGAGCCCCGCCGGCCGGCCTGTCCCGATCCGGTGCCTGATGGGGCGCAAAGAGGTTGCATCGGGGATGCGGCGCCGATCGCTTGATATCGCGCATGGTCCGGCCCGAAAATATCTGCAATCTTTCGGCATCATGCTGTAAGTACAGGGCATTGAATGCGGAACCGGCGCAGCGGACCAGCCACGCTGCGGATACCGTGTCCGGCATTCCCGCGAGGTCCGGCCGAACGTGCGACTGCTCATTGGATTGTTGCTGTCCTTCGCCATCGCCGGGGCGATCGGCCTCGGCTCGACGTGGTTTGCGCTGTCCAGCAACGTGTCGTTCGGAGGGCTTTCCCTCGGCGCCTGGAAGGCCAACCCGCGCCGCGGCACCGCCGGCATCGACCCTTACGCGCGTGCCATCATCGCGCGCAATGGCGAGCTGCCGATCGGCACCGGGGACGGAATCACCTTCACCGCAAGCGTCGACGACGCCGGCCGCCCGCTCGACGGGCGCTGCGATGTGGTCATAAGCGGGACCACGCCGCCGGCGCGTTACTTCACTCTGACGCTCTATACCCCGTCCGGAGGCCTGGTCGCCAATTCGCTCTCGCGGTTCGGGTTCACCAGCCAGGAATTGGTTCGCGACCGCAACGGCGATTTCGAAGTGGTGGTCTCGCCCCGCGCCCGCCCCGGAAACTGGCTGCCGACCGGCGGAGTGGAGCACTACATCCTTGTCATGCGCTTTT
>DASYNT010000274.1:0-7863 GCA_036008405.1 Xanthobacteraceae bacterium | reverse complement strand
AACCTGTGACCCCTACCATGTCAAGGTAGTGCTCTTCCGCTGAGCTACGCGCCCGGTTGGGACCGGGCGATGCTATATCGGCTCAGCCGGGCCGCTGCAAGCGCGCCGGTGAGGCGAACCCGTGAGGCGCGGAAGCGGCGGTGCGAGCATGGTGCGGGTCGCTGCAAGCGGGCCGGTGAGGCGAACCCGTAAGGCGCTGGTGCGCGGCCGTCGCCGGCCGTCGCCGCGGTCAGGCCGCCAGCATCTTGCCGACCTCGTTGACGAGGTCGCGCAGGTGGAACGGCTTGGACAGCACCTTGGCGTGCTTGGGGGCGGACGAATCCGGGTTCAGCGCCACCGCGGCGAAGCCGGTGATGAACATGATCTTGATGTCGGGATCGAGCTCGGCGGCGCGGCGGGCGAGCTCGATGCCGTCCATCTCCGGCATTACGATATCGGTGAGCAGGAGCTCGAACGGCTCCTCGCGCAGGCGCTGATAGGCCGACAGCCCGTTGTCGTAGGAAATCACGTCGTAGCCGGCGGTCTGCAGCGCCTTGACGAGAAAGCGCCGCATGTCGGTATCGTCTTCTGCCAGGAGGATCTTTGTGGTCATGCGACAACGCCGTCCGATGTCTCGGCCGCGAGCCTGGCACGGTGCCGCCCCCCGGTCCGAATTGCTAGATTCCCATAAGGCGCAAACTTGGTAAATATGTCGTGAATCGGCACGAGCACGCTTCGCGCTTTACCCGTCCGGCCTTTCAAGTCTACACAATACGACGCAGGTCCATTTGGCAAAGAAATGTGGCCTGTGCAGCCCCCGATCGAGCCCATGAACGTTCACCCCGACGAACTCGAACCGCCGTTTGAAATCCTGGAGCCGGCCGAACTCCGGGGTCCGGTGGCGTTCAACTCGCCCCACAGCGGCAGCGTCTATCCGCGCGCGTTCCTGGCCGCGGCGCGGCTCGACCTCGCCACCCTGCGGCGGTCCGAAGACAGCTTCGTCGACGAATTGCTGCTCGGCGTGGTAGCACGCGGGCATCCGCTGATGCGCGCCCATTTCCCGCGCTGCTTCGTCGACGTCAACCGGGAACCCTACGAGCTCGATCCCCGCATGTTCGACGGGCGGTTGCCGTCCTTCGCCAACACCCGCTCGATGCGGGTGGCCGGCGGTCTCGGCACCGTCGCCCGCGTGGTCGGCGATGCCCAGGAAATCTACGACCGGCGCATTCCCGTCGATGACGCGCTGCGGCGGATCGAGGGGCTCTACAAGCCCTATCATCGGGCCCTGCGCCGGCTGATGACCAGGATTCACCGCGATTTCGGGGCCGCGGTCCTGGTCGATTGCCACTCGATGCCCTCGACCGCCGGTCCCAAGGACGAGCGGCCGCGCGCCGATGTCGTGATCGGGGACCGCTACGGCACCAGCTGTTCAAGCCTGCTGGCGGAGGTGATCGAGACCGTCCTGCGCCAACGTGGCTACGCGGTGAGCCGCAACAAGCCCTATGCCGGCGGCTTCATCACCGAGCATTACGGCAACCCTGCCGCCGGGCTGCATTCGATCCAGCTCGAGGTCAACCGCGCGCTCTACATGGATGAGCGCCGGTTCGAGCGGCTGACGGGGTTTGCCACGGTCGCCCAGGATCTGGAAGCCGTGGCCGACGGGGTCAACGACATTGTCCGCCAGGAGCTGCGCCCGTACCGCGCCGCCGCCGAATAGGCTTGCGCCGGCCGCAAACCTTGCCCGGTCGCAATCGAGGCCGGACCGGGTTCATGCCACCCGCATGAAAAAAGGGCCGCTAGCGTGCCAGCGGCCCAAGTCTAGGGAGGAAACGCCCAAGGAGGGCGGCGATAACGCGAGAGATCGCGCTACCGCACTGCAAGAATATGCCACCGCGCTGCACAAAAAACAAGGGGGTTCGAACACCTGACAAGATATCCCCTCGATTCACACAATCTGTGGCACTGGAGATACACTGGCCCAAGGCATGGGGGGGAAGGACCACATGGCCGCAGTCGATTTCGTGGCTTTCATCGATGAGCTGGCCACAGTCTCGGGAGACGCGATTCGTCCGTTCTTCCGCACCTCGCTCGGCGTCGAGGACAAGAGCCGCGGCGGCGCCTTCGATCCCGTGACGGCCGCCGATCATGCGGCCGAGGCCGCCATGCGCGCCATGATCCGGCAGCAGTTCCCGGCCCACGGCATCGTCGGCGAGGAATTCGGCGCCGAGCGGGCCGACGCCGAATTCGTCTGGGTGCTCGATCCCATCGACGGCACCAAGTCCTTCATTTCGGGCATGCCGGCCTGGGGCACGCTGATCGCCCTGACCCGCGCCGGACGGCCGGTGTTCGGCATGGTCCACCAGCCCTTCATTGCCGAGCGGTTCTCCGGCGACGGCGCGGCGGCGCATTATCGCGGGCCGGCGGGCGACCGCGCCCTGCTGACGCGGCCATGTGGCAGCCTCGCGGAGGCGGTGCTCTACACCACGAGCCCGCGGCTGATGAACCTGCAGGACCGCGCGGCCTTTGCCGTGGTCGAGGACAAGGTGCTGCTGTCGCGCTATGGCGGCGACTGCTACGCCTATTGCATGCTCGCCGCCGGCCATGTCGATCTCATCATCGAGACCGAGCTCAAGCCCCATGACGTCGCGGCATTGATCCCGATCGTCTCCGGCGCCGGAGGCATCATGACCACCTGGGCCGGCGGTCCCGCCGAACAGGCCGGCCGCATCATCGCCGCCGGCGACCGCCGCGTCCACGATGCCGCCCTCGCTGTGCTCGCGGGCGCCGCGCGAGAACTTAGCCCGCATTGAGCACATGCGAAAATGCGGGAGCATGGATAGCAGGGCCAAGGACCGGCCGAGGAGAGCCGCCACCCGGTCCGGCAAAACCGGAATTTTGCGTCCGGACGCGCTCTCCCTTATGTAGTGACGGCATTTTCCCGCGGCGGCGCTGCGCCTGGAAACGCGGGTGGAGAAACGAACATGGCCGTGATGCTCGCGCCTGGGCTCGAACGACGGCTCAAGGCCGAGTTGACCGGCGAGGTGCGGTTCGACCGCTTCACCCGCGGCCGCTACGCTACCGACGCCTCCCATTACCAGATGATGCCGCTCGGCGTCGTCACTCCGCGCACCGTCGCCGAGGCCGAGCGCGCCATCGCGGTCGCCCGCAGCGAGAAGGCCACCGTGCTGGCCCGCGGCGGCGGAACGTCCCAGAGCGGCCAGACCGTCAACCATTCGCTGGTCATCGACTGCTCCAAATATCTCAACCGCATTCTCGACCTCGACGTCGCCGGGCGGCGCTGCGTGGTCGAGCCGGGGATCGTGCTCGACGACCTCAACCGCCAGCTCCGCCGCCACGGCCTGTGGTTCCCGGTCGACATCTCGACGGCGTCGCGCGCCACCATCGGCGGCATGGCCGGCAACAATTCCTGCGGCGCACGGTCGTTGCGCTACGGCGTGACCCGCGACAACGTCCTCTCCATCGACGCGGTGCTGGCCGACGGCAGCGCGGCGCATTTCGGCCCGGTCGGGGCCGGCCTGCGCGATCCGGCGCCGGCCCCGAATCTGCGGCCGCTGGCGGAAGATCTGCTCGCCATCGCGCTGCGCGAATCCGACGAGATCGCCACGCGCTTTCCCAAGGTGCAGCGCCGGGTCGGCGGCTACAATCTCGATGCGCTGGCGCCCAATGCGCCGGTCCACAACCTCGCCCACATCCTGGTGGGCTCGGAAGGCACGCTCGGCTTCTCCACGAGGATCGAGCTCAAACTGTGGCCGCTGCTCGGCCGGCGCGCGGTCGGTGCCTGCCACTTCGCCCGCTTCTACGACGCGATGGCGGCGGCCCAGCACATCGTCAAGCTCAAGCCGATCGCGGTCGAACTGGTCGACCGCACCATGATCGAGCTTGCCCGCGGCATCGAGATGTTCCGCCCGACCGTCGATGCCTTCGTGCGCGGGGCGCCGGACGCGGTGCTGCTGGTCGAGTTCGCCGAGGAGGACTGGGACGAGAACATCAGCCGCCTGCACCTGCTCGAGGCCCTGATGGGCGATCTCGGCTTCGCCTGGGATCATTCCGGCGACAAATGGGGCGGTGTCGCCGAGGTGCTCGATCCCAAGCTGCAGACCGCGATCACCGAGGTGCGCACCGCCGGCCTCAACATCATGATGTCCATGAAGGAGGAGGGCAAGCCGGTCTCCTTCGTGGAGGATTGCGCGGTGCCGCTGGAGCACCTCGCCGAATACACCTCGCGGCTCACCGACGTGTTCGCTAAGCACGGCACCCGCGGCACCTGGTACGCCCACGCCTCGGTCGGCTGCCTGCATGTGCGCCCGGTTCTCAACCTGCGGCTCGACAAGGACAAGCAGGCGATGCGCGCGATCGCCGAGGAGGCGTTCGCCATCGTCGCGGAATACAAGGGCTCCCATTCCGGCGAGCACGGCGACGGCCTGGTGCGCTCGGAATTCCACGCGCCGATGTTCGGCCAGCGCCTCGTGCACGCGTTCGAGGAGGTCAAGGACCGATTCGACCCCGGCGGTCTGTTCAATCCCGGTAAGATCGTGCGCGCGCCCAAGTTCGACGACCGCGCCAATTTCCGCTACGGCCCCGGCTATCACGGCGAGCCGATGACGGCGGCGCTCGACTGGTCGGGCTATCCGGGCGTCGGCGGCGGCTTCCAGGGCGCAGTCGAGATGTGCAACAACAACGGCGCCTGCCGCGCGCTCGCCGGCGGCGTCATGTGCCCGTCCTACCGCGCCACCCGCGACGAGAAGGACGTCACCCGCGGCCGCGCCAATTCGCTGCGGCTCGCCGTCACCGGACAGCTCGGCCCCGGCGCGCTCGCCTCCGACGAGATGGCGGAGACCATGAAGCTTTGCGTCTCCTGCAAGGCGTGCCGGCGCGAATGCCCGACCGGCGTCGACATGGCGCGGATGAAGATCGAGGTTCTGGCGGCGCGGGCGGCAAGCCACGGGCTGACGCTGCACAGCCGGCTGGTCGGCTGGCTGCCGCGCTACGCCCCGATGGCGGCGCGGCTCGCCTGGCTGTTCAACCTGCGCGATCGCGTTCCCGGCGCCGCGGCGCTGTCGGAAAGCATCGCCGATTTCTCCGCGCGCCGCACCCTGCCACAGTGGCGGCGCGACTGGTTCCGCGACCCCGCCGACTCCCCCCAAAACTCCCTCCCCCGCTTGCGGGGGAGGGTTGGGGAGGAGGCAACGGCCGAGCCAGAGGGGGCAACGGCCGAGCCGGCAGGGGCAACGGCCGGGTCCCAGGGGGCGATTGCCGAGCCGGAGAGCACCGCGTTTGTGGAAGCAGCCCCCTCCCTGCCCTCCCCCGCAATCGGGGGAGGGAAAGAAGTCGTGCTCCTCGCCGACACCTTCAATCGCTATTTCGAGCCGGAAAATCTGCACGCGGCGATGGCCGTCCTGCGCGCCGGCGGCTACCGCGTCCACGTCGCGACGCCGGCCGACGCAACCTCGCGGCCGCTGTGCTGCGGCCGCACCTTCCTCGCCATCGGCCGGGTCGACGAGGCCCGCCGCGAGGCCGAGCGCACCCTTGCCGCACTCGAACCCTATGCCGCGCGCGGCGTGCCGATTATCGGCCTGGAGCCGAGCTGCCTGTTCTCGTTCCGCGACGAAATCCCGGCCATCGTCAAGGACCCCCGTACAGCCCAAGCGGCAGGCCAGGTCGCCGGCCAGGCCGTGCTGTTCGAGGAATTCCTGGCCCGCGAGGCACGCGCCGGCCGGCTCGCCCTGCCGCTGGCGCCGGTCGCCGGCCGCGCCCTGCTCCACGGCCATTGCCATCAAAAATCGTTCGACGCCATGGGCGCGGTCCAGGCGGTGCTGGGGCTGGTCCCCGAGCTCGCCGTGGAAACCATCGAGTCGAGCTGCTGCGGCATGGCCGGCAGCTTCGGCTATCACGCCGAGACCATCGACGTCTCGCTCGCCATGGGGGAGCTGTCGCTGCTGCCGGCGGTCCGCAACGCGCCCGCCGACGCCATCATCGTCGCCGACGGCACCTCCTGCCGCCACCAGATCAAGGACGGCACCGGACGGGAGGCGATCCACGTGGCGCAAATACTCGCGATGAGTCTCGCTGCGGCGCGGTAGAAGAGCGCACCCTGTCGCAACGCGCTCGTCGTCCGTAATTCGGCTTGCAGCGCGGACCCAAACCGGCACAATGGCGGCGAGCAATCCGAAACCATTGGTCCAATCGAGAAAATTGCGCTGAGAGGGGAAAGCACCATGCCGGAGGCCGAACGAAAATCATCGAGCTATGGCCGTTGGTACATCTTGGGGGTGATTTGCCTCATGTACCTCATCACCTATCTCGATCGGGTCATCATTTCGAATACGGCGCCGGAAATCCGCACCGAATTCGGCTTCGACCAAAAGACCATGGGCTGGATTTTCGGCTCCTTCGTCCTGGCCTATGCATTGTTTCAAGTGCCCGGCGGCTGGCTCAGCGAGCGCTTCGGCCCGCGGGCGGTCCTGGCCGGCCTCGTTGCCTACTGGTCTCTCATGACGGCGGCGGTGGGATTGGCGGGCAGCGCGCCGGCCTTCATGATCCTGATGTTTCTTCTCGGCGTCGGCGAAGCCGGGGCGTTTCCCGGCGCAACCCGCGCCATGCAGATGTGGTTTCCGCGGCGCGAACGAGGCTTTGCCCAGGGGTTTACCCATAGCGCGAGCCGCTTCGGCGCCGCCATTGCCCCCCCCATCATCACGGCGATCATATTGACGCTCGGCTGGCGCTGGGCGTTCTACATTTGCGGTGCCATCGGCGCGCTGTGGGCGCTTGCATGGTACGCGTTCTACCGCAACATGCCGGAACACCATGCGATGGTGAACCGCACGGAGCTGGAATATATTCGCGGCCTCGACGACAAGGGCAGGCTCAACCAGGTCGCACCGCGCAAGAAAGTGCCGTGGAGCACGCTGCTGCCGTCGTCGAACATGTGGGCGATCATGTGCGCCTATTTCACCTATGTGTATTGCCTCTATATATTCCTGGCATGGCTGCCGTCCTATCTGGTCGGCGCCCGTCATCTCACCCCCGAGGTCGCTCGCTCGCTGACCATTCTTCCGCTTTCCGCCATGGTCATCGGCAACACCGTAGGCGGATTGGCGACGGACTGGCTGCTCCACAAGACCGGCAGGACGAGGTTCGCCCGGCGCTCGGTCGCGATCACCGGCATGTTGTGTTGCGCGGGGTTCATCCTGCTGGCTGCGCTGATGGAAGATGCCTATGCGGCGGTCTATTGCTTGACCGGAGCGGCGTTCTTTCTCGAATGCACCATCGGTCCGTCCTGGGCGGTGCCCATGGATACCGCCGGCGAGTATTCCGGAACGGTGTCCGGGATGATGAACATGTTCGGCAATTTCGGCGGTGCGCTGTCGCCCGTGGTGTTCGGCTATCTCGCGGACGCGGGCTACTGGCATGCGCAGTTCGTCGTCGCGGCAATCCTGCTCATCCTCGGCGCCTCGATTTGGGCGTTCTGGCTCGATCCCGAGCGCTCGGTCGTCGAGCGGCATGGGGCGCCGCCGGTCGCACTGCCGGCCGCCGCCGAATAGCGGCGTCCCGCGCCGCCCGATCGGGCTTCTGCCGCGCAAGACGAGGGACGGAGGACGATCAGCCATCGGTCCTCCGCCCACCGTCTCACGCTTGGCACACCGTCCCGAACCGCTCCACCGCGGTCGCCAGCACCTCGTCGCCCGGCCGGCTCCACCAGTCCTCGGAAAAGATCTCGACCTCCTGGATGCCGCGATAGCCGGCTTCCTCCACCATGCGGCGGATGGCGGGGAAGTCGATGACGCCATCGCCCATCATGCCGCGATCGTTGAGGAGATGCCTTGTCGGCACCAGCCAGTCGCAGATGTGGTGGGCGATGATGCG
>DASYNT010000273.1:0-27479 GCA_036008405.1 Xanthobacteraceae bacterium | reverse complement strand
GCGCGCGAGGCCTATCAGTCCTATCGCTCCGCCTATGACATAGCGCAGCATTACCGCCGCGACGTACTGCCGCTGCGCCAGATCATCTCCGACGAGATGCTGCTGCGCTACAACGCCATGCAGGTCGACGTCTTCGCCCTGCTCGCCGAGGCGCGCCAGCGCATCGCGTCGAACACCGCAGCCATCGCCGCCGACCGGGATTTCTGGGTAGCGGACACCGATCTGCGCGCCGTCATCGCCGGCGGCATCGCTGCACCGGCCGCCGAACCATCGGTCCCGGCGCTCGCCGCGGCATCCGCCGCCGGCCACAATTGATCGAGGCGACCCATGAACATATCGCGACGCAGATTGGTGAGGCTGTCGGCAGCGACGCTCGCGGGCGCGGCAGTCGTGACCGGCCGGGCCCACGCCGCGGGCATTCCGGAGGCCGCGACCGGTGCACTGGCGGCGACGCAGCCACCGCTGTTTCCCTCCACCGGCCCGCCCTATCGCCCGGTGGTGACGCTCAATGGCTGGACGCTGCCTTTCCGCATGAACGGCGACTGGAAAGAATTCCACCTCGTCGCCGAGCCGGTGCGGCGCGAGATCGCGCCCGGAATGGTTGCTCATTTGTGGGGCTATAACGGCCAGTCGCCGGGGCCGACCATCGAGTGCGTGGAAGGCGACAAGGTCCGCATCTTCGTCACCAACCGCCTGCCCGAACACACCACGGTGCATTGGCATGGCCTGCTTTTACCCAATGGCATGGACGGCGTCGGCGGCTTGACCCAGCCTCACATCAATCCGGGCAAGACCTTCGTCTACGAGTTCGTGCTACGGCGAAGCGGGACGTTCATGTACCACCCCCATGCCGACGAGATGGTGCAGATCGCAATGGGCATGATGGGGAGCTTCATCGTCCATCCCCGCGATCCCGATCTCTACCGCGTCGATCGCGATTTCGTTTTCCTCATCGCGAGCTATGACGTCGATCCCGGCAGCTACGTGCCGCGGGTCACCACCATGACCGAATTCAATTTGTGGACCTGGAACACAAGGGTGTTCCCCGGCATCGATCCCCTGGTGGTGCGCCGGCGCGACCGTGTCCGGGTCCGCGTCGGCAATCTCTCCATGACCAATCATCCCATCCACAAGCATGCCGAGCCTTTCGAGGTGACCTGCACCGATGGCGGCTGGGTGCCGCCGGGCGCGCGGCGGCCGGAGGTGACGACGGACGTGCCGGTGGGGGCGGTGCGCGCCTTCGAGTACGTCGCCGACGAGCCGGGCGACTGGGCAATCCATTGCCACAAGTCGCACCACACCATGAATGCCATGGCACACAATCTGAAGACCTTCATCGGCGTGCAAAGGCGCGATCTCGTCGGCAACGTCCGCAAGCTCGTTCCCGGCTACATGCCCATGGGCTCGGCCGGCATGGCCGAGATGGGCGCGATGGAAATGCCGATGCCGGAGAACACGCTGCCGATGATGACCGGCTTCGGTCAGTTCGGGCCGATGGAGATGGGCGGCATGTTTTCGGTGGTGAAGGTGCGCGAACGGCTCGGTGCCGACGATTACACCGATCCCGGCCCCTACCGGCACCCGGAAGGCACGGTCGCCCACGAGCTGAAAGGCGATGCCGGCGAGCCGCCGCGGCGCGGCGAAAGCACCCCGAACCGCGCACCGGCTGCGCAATTCAACGTGGTCAAGCCGGGTGCCAAGTCATCGTCCTCATCGCGTCAGCATTGAGAAGGAGGAAGCTGAGATGAAAAAAGGTCGGACGCTCCTGTTTGCGCTCTCACTGTGTGCCGTATCCCAAGCCGCGGTCGCACAATCATCCTTGATCGACGGCCAAGTCACGAGAGTCGATCAGTCGGCCGGGAAAATCACCATCAAGCATGGTCCGATCAAGAAGCTTGGAATGGATGAGGGGATGACCATGGTTTACAAGGCACAAGATCCGGCCATGCTCAAGTCCGTCAAAGCCGGCGACAAGGTGAAGTTCGATGCCGAGGAGGTCAACGGCCAATCGACCGTGACGAAGATCGAAAGGGCGAAGCGCTAGCGGCATCGCCGGTATCGCCGCCCGCCGCAACGTTCCACTGGTCCAAAATTACATGGGAGGTTCATATGTCAACGCAACGTACAATCAGCGTTCTTGCCGCATCGGCCGTGCTGGTCCTGTCGGGAACCCTGGCAGCGTTCGCGCACGCACATCTCGTTCGTGCGACGCCGGCGGTCGGAAGCACGGTGCAGGCGGCGCCCAATGAAGTCGCGCTCCGTTTCAGCGAGAAGCTGGAGCCCAAATTCAGTTCCGTCATCGTGCGGGATTCGGCGGGCAAGCAGGTGGACAAGGGTGGCGCGGCTGTCGACAAAGCCGATCGCATGGTCATTCGGGTATTGCTGCCGCCCCTGGAGCCCGGTGTCTACAAAGTCGAGTGGAAAGCCGTGTCGGCGGACACGCACAAGGTCGACGGCGATTTCACGTTCAAGATCGGCCAGTAGCGTATCCCATCTGGGTCATCGCCCCGGCTTGACCGGGCGATCCGGTAACCCTTGGACTTCGATGTGGGCACAGCAGGAGTCCCATCGATCGTTTGGGGGCACCGGATGCCCGCTTTCGCGGGCATGACGTCGAAAGCTGGGATCGATCCCCTAGAATCGGAACGGCTCACGCCTCGATCGCGGGAGAACGGCTTGGATCCGCTGATCTGGGTGCGTGCGGTTCATTTCGCCGCGACCGTCTCGGTGTCGGGCGTGGTGTTCTTTCTGGCATGGGTCGGCGAGCCGGCATTCCGGGTCGCCGCGCCGGATGAAGCGATCGCCGCCCTGGTTCACCGGCGGCTCGCAGGCATCGCCTGGATCAGCCTCGCCGTGGTCGTGCTCACCGGCGTGGCCTGGCTGGTCCTGCTGGCGAAGCAGATGAGCGAGCGTCCGCTTGCCGCCATGTGGTCCGAAGGCGTCTTGCGGACGGTGCTGCTCGACACCGACTTCGGCAATGTCTGGCTGGCGCGATCCGTGTTGGTCGTGCTGGTGGCCATGGCGTGGGGTCCCTTCCCGTTCGCCGCTACGCCGCGATCGCCGTGGCAGCGCGGCGCGACGCTGGCATTCGCGGCCGCTCTGGTCGGTGCATTGGCCTTCGCCGGACACGCCGCTTCAGGCGAAGGCGTCGACGGCATCGTTCAGGAGGCCGCCGATTTTCTGCATCTCGTCGCCGCCGCGGCATGGGTCGGCGCGCTGCTGCCGCTCGCGGTGGTGCTCGGCGCGGCCCAGGACCGCCACGGCGCCCGCGGCGCGCCGGCCGTGGCGATCGCCCGCGCGGCGACGCTGCGGTTCTCGACGCTGGGCATCGTCAGTGTCGCCATCGTGCTGGCGACCGGCATCGTCAATAGCTGGGAGCGCGTCGGCAGCGTGGCGGCACTGGTCGGCACGGATTATGGCCGCCTGTTGTCGCTCAAGGTCGCGCTGTTCCTGGTCATGCTGGCGGTCGCCGCGGTCAATCGGTTGCAGCTTACGCCCCGGCTGGTTCAGGAACCCGATGCGGCCGCACAGCAGGATGCGCTGCGGCAGCTGCGCCGCAACGCCCTGGTCGAAGCAGGCCTGGGTGCGATCATCCTCGTCATCGTCGCCTCGCTGGGGATGCTCCCGCCGCCCGACGAGCAGACCAGCAGAGAAGGCGCAGCGACCTACCCGCGCTTGGTCGCCGGCACCGGGACACCGGGAATCTTCACCCGGACGGAGCCCAGCGCGGTCCGGCTGGTGAAGTACAGCGTCTTCCAATCGTCGCCCCCGAACGCGATGTTGGTGGTCTGCGGATTGCCGTGGACGATGCGTCCGAGCTTCCGGCCCTGCGGGTCCATGACGTAGATGCCGCCGGGACCGCCGCAATAGACGTTGCCGGCGATGTCCACCGGCGCCGCTTTTGTCATCATGTACCGATGGCCGCATAGTTTTTCTGCTGAATTGGCGACGCGCCTTTACGCGCCGCTCGAGTGGATGGCGCGCCAATTCAGGCCATTTGGACGCATCTACACGGTATTTCACTTTTGGTGCTATCGGCACTTTGTTCAGACGGGAAAACCATAAAGCCGTGCCAGTTTGTCGACCAGGATGCGCCGGCGCGTCGCTTCATCGGGCGTCCAGCGCTGGAACAGCCCGTTACTCGCCTTGGATGCCGGCCGCCTTGATGACCGGCCCCCACTTGTCGTAATCGGCGCGGATGAGCTTGGCGAATTCCGCGGCGCTGCCGCCGATCGGCGTGGCGCCCAGGGTGCGGAAGCGCTCGGTCACCGCCGGCGACTTCATGGCCTCGGCGCAGTCGCGCGACAGCCGCGCCTGGATATCGGCGGGCAGGCCGGCCGGCGCGAGCACGCCCCACCACACCCCGGTGTCGTATTCAGTCAGGCCGGATTCGGCGACAGTCGGCACGTCCGGCAGCATCGGCGTGCGCTTGATCGTGGTCACCGCGAGCGCCCGCACCGTGCCGGCCTGGATCTGTCCGATCGCCTCCGGCAAGTTGTTGAACGCGATCGGGATGTGGCCGCCCATGAGATCGTTGAGCGCGGGGGCGCCGCCCTTGTAGGGAACGGCCGTGATGTCGATCTTGGCGGTCACCTTCAGCAGTTCGCCGGCGAGATGCGGGGAGGTGCCGTTGCCGGCATGGCCGTAGGATAGCTGCCCCGGCTTCTGGCGCGCCAGCGCAATCAGGTCGGCCAGCGTCTTCATCGGCGAATCCGCCTTTACCAGCAGCAGGTTCGGCGAATTGCCGAGCAGCGAGATCGGGGTGAAATCGTTGAACACGTCGTATTGCAGCCTCGGGAACAGGAATGGGACGATGGCGTGGCCGCTCGCGACGACGACGAGCGTGTAGCCGTCCGGCGCGGATTTCGCCGTCGCCATCGCCGCGAGGGTGCCGCCGGCGCCCGGACGGTTTTCGATGATGATCGATTGCCCCAGGCGTTTGGCGAGCTCGTCCCCGAGGGAGCGCGCCACCACGTCGACCGCGCCGCCCGGCGGGAACGGCACCAGCAGATGCACCGGCTTCGACGGATAGACATCCTGGGCGAATGTGGCGCTGGCCGCCGCGCATGCGGCCGCCGCAACGAGCCCCTTCATCCAGCCGTTCATGGGATCCTCCCTTGGCGATATGACCGGTCCGGGACGAACCGTCATCGACCCCGCCACGAGCTCCCATTGCTGCAGCCGGCAAGCTCAGGGCTCGTCCTTCATTGCCGGCCACTCTGGTCCGGATGCCATCGAGGCGCAAGACGCCAGGAATTCGGGCCGGAACGACGCTTACCGTCATTGCACGCGCCAGGGAAAGGGGCGTGAACAACTAAGATCTATGCGACTTATCAAGTAATTGGGCCGCCGCTTCGTTGTGGACAGGGTGTTGAAATGGTACGGAAAACCCGTGTCGCAACCGTCAATCCTTGCGGCGGGCGGCGCCTGCTATCGACATCAGCGCCCGTTGCGCGATCGGATGGGCGAGGACGGCGTGCTGGCGCACCGCGAGGGCAACGTCGCCGAGCTGCCCGATGGTGCGTTCGAGCCGCTTCGCGCTCCACGCCGACAATGCGGCCTGCACGAGGGCCTTGCGGCTGAAATGAATCGCCGGCCCGGCGCTCTCGACAACCTCGCCGACCGAGTGTCCCTGCTCCACCGCGAGGCGCAGCCGGTGGAGCAGCGCCGCCTGCCGGATCGCCGCGCCGATGAGGGGGCTCGCCGCGACGCCGTTCGATTGCGCCTTTGCGAAACCGACCTCGAGCTCCCGCATCTTCCCGGCGAAGGCGGCATCGACGATTTCGTCGAGCTTCAATTCGGTGGCATCGGCGATGACGGCGAGCACGTCGTCGAGCCCGATGCCGGGCTTGCCGTGGGCATAGAGCGCGAGCTTGCGCAGTTCCGACCGCGACGTGCCGCGGTCGCCGCCGATCAGCGCCGTCAACGCGGTCCGCGCGTCCGGCGCAATCGACAGGCCGGCGTTGCGCATCTCCGCCTCGATCAGGCGGCCCAGGTCGTTCGCGCTGTCGGCATAGCAGGGCAGCGCGGCCGCATTGGCGGCCCGTTCGCACAAGGCGCGCAACGGGGCATTGCGCCGCAAATCGCCGGCCTCGATCACGATGCGGCATTCGCCGCCCAGCGGGGCCGCGAGCACGCGCTCGACCGCTGCGGCGAAGTTTCGTCCGCCTGCCTTCACCCAGACTGCGCGACGGCCGCCGAACAAGGGCACCGTAAGGGCTTCTTCCACCAATCGGTCGGGTTCGTCAGCCAGGGCGTCGCCGTCGATGCGGGCGAGCGAAAAGGGATCGCGAGGGTCGTCTACGGCGGAGGCGATCAGGGCCTCGGCGCGTTCATGCACCAGCCCCGCATCGGGCCCGAACAGCAGGACGATCGGGTGCGCCGGGTCGGGCCTTGCCACGTATCGATCGGCATTCGCATTCTTGACCGCCACCATCGGCGCCGGCTCAGGTGCCCGCGACGAAGAACGATGCCAGCCGCGACCTGATATTGTCGGCGATCAGTTGCGCGGCGCGGTCCTCGGCGTCGCGCAGGCCGCGGGCGCGGGCGAAGCGCTGCGCCTGGCCCGGAATGTCATAGGTCACGCGCGCAAAGGTCTGGCTGGTGAGGACGGGCTTGCCGGTCTTGACGTCCTTCAGCGTGTAAGTGGCATTGAGGGCGTAATTCTCGGAATCCGGCCGGCCGCTGTTGATGTCGACGATGACGGAAAGATTCGACGAACTGATCGTGATGTTGAGGCGGTAGGCAGGCGGCGCGGCGGCGCCGCCCCCGGTGAGCCCGAACAGGAGCTTGTTGCGAACCTCGACCGCGAGGCGCGACAACGGGCTGCCGTTGGGCGCGGCGATCTGGTCGACATCGACCGTCGCCATCGCCGCGGCGACGCCCGGGGAACTGGTGAGCGACACGTCCCCATAGAGCGGCTGAAAGCACCCCGCCACCATGGCGCCGGCGCCGCAAATGACCCCGAGGCGCAACGTGAGGCCGCGGAGCGGGCGCAGTTCAAGCCACCACATTGACGATCCTCTGCGGCACGACGATCACCTTTTTCGGCGCCTTGCCGTCAAGGGCGCGGCGGACCGCGTCGAGGGCGAGCACAGCCGCTTCAATATCGACGTTGCCGGCATCGCGTGCAACGGTCACGTCCGCCCGTTTCTTGCCGTTGACCTGAACTGGAAGCGTAATGGTGTTTTCGAGCAACAGATCGCTTTCGACCGCGGGCCAGCCCTGCTCCGCGAGCAGGCTCCGGTGGCCGAGCGCCGCCCAGCATTCTTCGGCGAGGTGAGGCATCATGGGATGGAACAGTTGCACCAGAATCTCGGCCGCTTCATGGACGGCCCAGGCCAAATCGGGGGCCGCGGCCGGCGCGGGCGTTGCGCCGGCATCGGCGAGCGCCGCCTGGAGGACATTGGTGAATTCGTAGATATGGGCGACGCAGCGGTTGAAACGCAGCTTTTCGATGTCCTCGGAGACCCGGGCCAGCGCCCCGTGGGACGCCTTGCGCAGGCCGAGGGCCACGTCCGAGAACGCGCCCGGCCGGCTCGCCGGCGCTGCCGCGGCGAAGGCGGCCGCCTCGTTCACCAGGCGCCACAGCCGCTGGACGAAACGCCACGCGCCCTGGACGCCCTCCTCGGTCCAGATCACGTCGCGTTCGGGCGGCGAATCCGACAGCATGAACCACCGCGCGGTGTCGGCGCCGAACGAACCGATGATGTCGTCGGGGTCGACGGTGTTTCGCTTCGACTTCGACATCTTCTCGATGGCGCCGATCGCGACCGGCGCGCCGGTCGCGATCAATGACGCCTGGCGGGCATTCCCGACCGTCTCGACCTTAACCTCCGCCGGCGTGACCCAGCCGCCGTCGGCGGTGCGATAGGTCTCGTGAACCACCATGCCCTGGGTGAACAGGCCGGCGAACGGCTCCTCGAGGCCGACATGGCCGGTCGCCTTCATGGCACGGGTGAAGAAGCGGCTGTAGAGCAGGTGCAGGATGGCATGCTCGATGCCTCCGATATACTGGTCGACCGGCAGCCATCCGTCGACCGCCCGGCGCTCGGTCGGCGCGGTGGCGATCCAGGGATCGGTGAAGCGGGCGAAGTACCACGACGAATCGACGAAGGTGTCCATGGTGTCGGTTTCGCGGTCGGCCTGCCGGCCGCATCGCGGACACTTGACGTGCTTCCAGGTCGGGTGGTGGTCGAGCGGATTGCCGGGACGATCGAACGTCACGTCTTCCGGCAGCGTAACCGGCAAGTCCTTTTCGGGCACCGGGACAATGCCGCAGTTGGTGCAATGAATGATCGGGATCGGGCAACCCCAATAACGCTGCCGCGAGATGCCCCAGTCGCGCAGGCGAAAATTGACCTGGCGTTGCGCCACCGGATGGTTACCCAGGCTTTCGTTCTCCAATCGCCGCGCAACCTCCTCCTTCGCCTCCTCGATCGTCATGCCGTCGAGGAAGCGTGAATTGATCATGCGGCCGGGACCGTCATAGGCGGTATCGGTGATGACGAAACTTTTCGGATCTTGGTCGGGCGGGCAGACCACCGGCGTGTTGCCGAGCCCGTATTTGTTGACGAAGTCGAGGTCCCGCTGGTCGTGCGCCGGGCAGCCGAAGATGGCGCCTGTGCCGTAGTCCATCAAAATGAAATTCGCGACGTAGACAGGCAACCGCCAGTTGGGGTCGAACGGATGGATCGCTCGGATGCCGGTGTCGATACCTCTCTTCTCAGCCGTCTCAATAATCTGTTGCGCGGTACCGCGGTGCCAGCACTCCCCGATGAATTCTGCCACCGCCCCATTGGTGGACCCGGCGGCGAGGGCAAGTGGATGGGTCGGCGCAATCGCCATAAACTTCGCGCCGAACAACGTGTCCGGTCGCGTTGTGAAAGCCTCTAGCTCTTTTAGCTCTTTTTCATTCGAAGGCGCTGTCTTTGGATCGAGCGCGAAACGGATCAATAGGCCGTCAGAGCGCCCGATCCAATTCTTTTGCATCAGCCGCACTTTTTCCGGCCACCGGTCGAGTCGCTCGAGCGCGCCGAGCAAGTCTTGCGAGTAGTTCGTGATCTTCAAAAACCACTGGAACAATTCGCGTTGCTCGACCAGCGCGCCGGAGCGCCAGCCGCGGCCGTCGATGACCTGCTCGTTGGCGAGCACGGTTTGATCGACCGGGTCCCAATTCACCCTCGAATGCTTGCGCTCGACCAGGCCGGCGGCGAGGAAGTCGAGGAACATCCTCTGCTGGTGCTTGTAATAGGCGGGATCGCAGGTGGCGATCTCGCGGCTCCAGTCGAGCGACAGGCCCATCGACTTGAGCTGCGCCCTCATGGTGGCGATGTTCTCGTAGGTCCAGGCACGAGGGTGAACCTTGTTGGCCATGGCGGCGTTTTCGGCGGGCATGCCGAAGGCGTCCCAGCCCATGGGGTGGAGCACGTTGAACCCACGCGCGCGCTTGTAGCGCGCCACCACATCCCCCATGGCATAGTTGCGCACATGGCCCATGTGGATGCGCCCGGACGGATAGGGGAACATTTCGAGGACGTAGTATTTCGGGCGCGGATCGTCGTTGCGGGTCGCGAACACGCCCCGCTCGTCCCAGACGCGGTGCCAGCGGGATTCCGCTGCACGGGCGTTATATCGCTCGATACTCATGACAATTTCGTCGCCGAGAAAGCACCGGACTAGGACATCATTGCGGCGCCGCGGTCAACCGCGCCGGGCGTTCTGCTGCTTCACGGCACCCCACCGTCACCCTACCGCAACGCTGTGGAAGGATTGTTAATTAAGAGGTTGCGCGGCCCGATCCGGGGCGATGACGAGGGATGCGCTGACGGCCAAGCGATTCTGAGCCCTTGCGGACGGTCCTCGGCGCTCCCAAGGTTGCCGCTGTCCTCGCGACGCGATACGGATCGGCCGCGATGATGATCCCGCCTTCCCCGCCCGATCCCGCGGCCGCTCTGGCGGCCGTGCGTCGCGAAATCGCCGACGCCTGCGTCGTGGCGCGCCGCCGCCCGGAGGACGTGAGCCTGGTGGCGGTTTCCAAGACTTTCGGCGCCGAGGCCATCGCGCCGGTCATCGCCGCGGGCCAGCGCGTGTTCGGCGAGAACCGGGTCCAGGAGGCTTTGGCCAAATGGCCGGAACTGCGGGAGCGACATCCCGGCCTCGAGCTTCACCTGATCGGGCCGCTGCAATCCAACAAGGCGCGGGAGGCGGTCGGTCTGTTCGATGCCATCCATTCCATCGACCGGCCCAGCGTCTGCGCAGCGGTGGCGAAGGAAATCGGCAAGCAGGGTCGCAGCCCGCTGCTGTTCGTCGAGGTCAATACCGGCGCCGAGCCGCAAAAGGCGGGCGTTCTGCCGCAGGACGTCGATGGCTTTGTCGCCGCCTGCCGCGACAGTTTCGGCCTCGCCATTGCCGGGCTCATGTGCATTCCGCCGGCCGATGAGCCGCCGGCGCCGCATTTCGCGCTCACCGCCAAGATCGCGGCGCGCAATGGATTGCGGTTTCTGTCCATGGGCATGAGCGCGGATTTCCCGCTCGCCATCCGGTTCGGCGCGACCCATGTGCGGGTCGGCGGCGCCATTTTCGGGCACCGAGCCTGAAACTAACTATGAATCACGATTCTCGTGTTTCGGCGGAGCCGCCGCAGCAGACGTTTCAAGGCGGCGGCGGGCATGGCGACGCAACCGGCGGTCGGGCCCAGTCCGGGCCGTGCCACATGGATGAAGACGGCGCTGCCGCGGCCGGCGATCCGGGGCCGCGTATTGTGGTCGATCTCGATCACCAGGTCGTACAGCGCATCCGTGCGGGTCAGGCGGTCGCCGGGGGCGCCGGGCGCGAGCCGGATGGGCCTGTTGTAGCGGCGATCGGCGGCATCCTCGCACCAGCCGTCGGCGAAATGGATCGGCCGCACCGGCAGCAGGGTCTGCGGCCGCGGCCCGCGGTCGTCGCGCCACCACAGCCGGACCGGCCGGAAGCGGCCCGCCGGGGTGGCGCCGTCCCCTTCCCGCTTGTCGGCCTTGATGCCGGCGCGTCCGAGCGCCACTGCGATCCGCAAGGGTCCTGCGTTCATCCAGCCGCGGCGACGGTCGCCCGGCCGCGCACGAACCTCGATCCTCGAAAGCGAAATGCGGTGCATGGGTATTGCCAGGCCTGGATCGGGTCGGGACGGCCGCCGACCGGGGGTCGCCGCCGGTGCTTGCTCTTTTGCGCCTTACTGCTCTACTTGCCGCGGTTGCTCCGAATCCGCCCTGCTTCGACGGCGGGGCCTGCCCGGAACATTAACCGATTCAATCTACTCTGTGCTGCCGGCGGCTGATTCGGAATGTTGTTGGTGACGTCATGTGCGCGTTGGATGCTCGGCGCGCCGGCAGAGGGTCGACATGCCAAATGCGCGAAGAATTCTGATCGTCGACGACGACACCGAACTGCGCGAAGCCCTGGCCGAGCAATTGTCGCTGCATGAGGAATTCGAAGCGATCTCCGCGGAATCCGGCACCAAGGGGGTGCAGGCGGCCAAGGGCGGCCAGGTCGACCTCGTCATCATGGATGTGGGCCTGCCCGACATCGATGGCCGCGAGGCGGTGCGCATGCTGCGCAAGAACGGCTTCAAGGCGCCGATCATCATGCTGACCGGCCACGACACCGATTCCGACACCATCCTCGGCCTCGAATCCGGCGCCAACGACTATGTGGCCAAGCCGTTCCGCTTCGCGGTGCTGCTGGCGCGCATCCGGGCGCAACTGCGCCAGCATGAGGCGAGCGAGGATGCGATCTTCACCATCGGCCCCTATACGTTCCAGCCCAGCTCCAAGCTGCTGATGGGCCCCAAGGGCAACAAGGTGCGCCTGACCGAGAAGGAAACCGCCATCCTGCGGTTCCTCTATCGGGCCGGGCTGCGGCCGATCTCCCGCGAAGTGCTGCTGCAGGAGGTGTGGGGCTACAATTCCGGGGTGACCACCCATACACTGGAGACGCATATCTATCGCCTGCGCCAGAAGATCGAGAAGGATGCCGCGGCCCCGGAGATTCTGGTGACCGAGGCAGGCGGCTACAAACTGGTCCCATGACATGATGGCCGCGCCGACCCCGGCGCGGCGGCGGCAAGTCTGCCGCTGAGGATGCCCGTGCAGAACCGATGACCATCGAGGACGACATCTTTTTCCTGGAGCGGGTGACGACGTTCGCCCAGCTCGGATTTGCGGCATTGCAGATCATTGCCATCGGCTCGGAGGCCAAGCAGCTGGAAAGCGGCGAAGTGCTGTTCAGAGCCGGCGACGCCGCCGACGGCGGCTATGTCGTCCAGGAGGGCTCGTTGAAGCTAGCCTTGCCCGACGCGGATCCTTCCGATCCCGGCATCACCGTCGGGCCCGGCGTCCTGCTCGGCGAACTCGCTTTGGTGACGGAAACCCGGCGCCCGGTCACCGCCACCGCGCTCGAGCCTTCGATCGTGATGCGAATCACCCGCAGCCTGTTCCGCAAGGTCCTCGAAGGATTTCCCGAGGCGGCGCGGCTGATGCGCGACCGCTTGGCCGAACGCGCCAACGCCGCTACCGACGAGCTCTATGCGGTGCGCGACCTGCTCGATCCGCCGCGACGGTAGGCGGCGCGATCGCGAGGCCCGAAATCCCATGGATTCGGGCGTTTTCGCAAGGTCACCCAGGAGCCGGCGCCGACGGACGGCGACGGCCATCGATGCCGAAGACGGCTCAGCCCGGGCGCGAGGTCCAGGCCACGATTCACTTCGCGGCATGCTGCTCGTCGAGCCACGCATACATGCGGCGAACGCCGCGGATGTCGGCGCCGGGTCCGGTGATTTGCGGAAAGTCCTTGGCGTGCGCGGTGAGATCGACGCGCTTTGCGGCATCTTCCGGCGAAACGCCATCGTTTTTGAGCTTGGTCACCTGATTGACCAGGTCGGTCAGGTAAGCTTGGTAGGCCGTGATCAGGCTCTTATTGGTGAAGGGCGTGCCGTGCCCCGGCAAATCCACCGCGAAGTCGAGCTTTTTCAGCTCTTCCAGCGTCGTGATCCATTCGCTGAAAAAGGCGTCGCCCATATAGGCGAGCCGGCTTTCCATCAGATCGCCGGTGCAGACGATGCGCTCCTTCGGAAGATAGACGACGGTGTCGCCGCCGGTGTGGCCGCGGCCCAAGAACATCAGGTCGATCTCCCGGCCGCCCTTTTGGAGCACCATTTTCGTGGAATAATGCACGTTCGGAGGCGTCACCTTGATTTCGCTGTTCTGCTGTTGAAGGCGTTGGGCGTCGGCCAAATCCTTCTGCAGAACCGCCTTCTGCTGCGCATTTCCCTCCGCCGCGATCTGCCCGTTCAAGGAATCGATCCGCGCCGACAATGCGGTCACCTGCGACGTCAAGAACGGCTCGCGATGAAGCACGTCGACCGTCGCAAGCATTTGATGCAGATAATCGGTGGCGATGATCTGCACCTCGGGCCCGTAGATCTGGTTGCCGGCCGTGTGATCGTAATGCCAATGCGTGTTGACGACGTACCGTATCGGCTTGTCGGTGAGCTTCTTGACATCTTCGACGAAGGCCCGCGCCGCCGCCGGCGAGGTGCCGGTATCCACGACCAGAACATCCGCATCGTTGACGACGACGACGTTGTTGCTGCCCAGCCCGGGCCTCGCCACCGTCGCGTAATAGACGCCGTCGGCGATCTTCTCGAACTTGTACGCGTTCCCTTGCACCACGGGATAGCTTTGCGTCACGGGTTGTGCCTGCGCTGCAAGATAGGGCGCGGCGCAAAGCCCCGCGATCGATGCAAAAATGCCTAACCTCATGACAACCTCCTTCGTCTGCTTCATGCACCGCCTGCGCGGCTCCCGACTCAGCGCCCAGTCATCTCCGAAACCGCTGGTTTTGATGAAGTCGCCGCTCGACTCCTTATCGAAATAGGCCCCGCAATAGCAAGTGGCCTGGATGGGCGGAGCGATATCCGGGTGGAGCGGCGAAGTCGGCAAGACCGGCACTTCGCTCATGCGGCTGCGGGCGGGCCGGTCGCGGAGTCCGGAGGCAAGGAACCCGATTCGGGGCGGCGGCACGGGCGACGAGCCGCAGCGCCGGAGCAGGATGCCGTGGCTTGCCGTGACTCGGGCAAACTCCGTTTCGGGCAAACCTGGGACGTGCCGTCGGGCGGCTGACCTTCCCCCGCGGCGGCGACGCAATCGCGGGAGATGCCGCTTACCGTCAGTGGGGCATCGACAATTCGACCCTGGCCGGCACCGCCTGCTCGGCTGCCGCACCGCGATGCAGGTTGGGTTCGATCGTCGCGGTGCCCTCGCCGAAGCGCTTGCGGTAGACCTGCAGATTTTCCATGACGCGCTGGACGTAGTTGCGCGTCTCGGAGAACGGAATGCGCTCGACCCAATCGACCGCATCGATCTTGGGATCGCGCGGATCGCCGTGCTGCGCCATCCATTGCTCGACCCGGCCACGGCCCGCATTGTAGCCGGCGAAGGTCAGGATGTAGGAGCCGCGGTAATCCTTGAGCAGGCCGGAGATTTCGGCGGCGCCCATCTGCGTATTGTAGATCGGGTCGGACACCAGACGCTTCCAATCGTAGGACGCGCCGAACCGCTTGGCGGTGTCGCGCGCGGCGCTCGGCGTGACCTGCATGAGCCCGGCCGCCTTGGCCGCGGACATGTCGCCCTGGTCGAAGCCGCTTTCGGTGCGCACGATCGAATAGACGATGCAGCGATCGAGCTTCGGTCCGACCGGGCTGAAGTTCGGCACGCCGATGTCCGGATAAGCGTACACGTCCATCGGCAAGCCTCGCGCCAGCGCGTTCTTGCCGACCAGCAGCATCGCCTGGGCATCGCGGTAGCGTGCGGTGAGCTGGCCGACCCCTGCGATCACCGCGGGGTCGGAGCTCTCCTGCGCGAGGTCGGACACGAAGGACAGGACGAGGTCGCCCTCGCCGATCCTGTAGAGCATGTCGGCGGCGCGCAGCACTTCGCTGGTGTTGACGTCCGCGGGCGCCGGCGGCGCACGCAGTTCGACGACGTCATCGAGGCCGAGCCGCGCGCGGGCGAGCTGGCCGTAATAGGCGGTCGGGTAGCGGGCCGCGGCCTGATATTGCGTCCGCATATCGCCGAGCCGGCCGGCCGCCTCGGCGGCGCGGCCGCGCCAATAGGCGGCGCGCGCGACCGGGACCGGGTCGGTTATCCCCTCATCGGCGTGGGCGAAATGCGCGAGCGCGGTGGCGGGATCGGCGAGGAAGCGCAGCGCGATCCAGCCGGCCATGTGGTGGAACTCGGCCCGGTAATAGGGATTGGCCGGCGCGGCCGCGTGGCTCACCACCTGGTAGGCGGTCGCGGCCTCGCCGATGTCGAGAAGCTTGCGGGCGAGCGCGCGCTCGTCACGCCACCATTCGTCGGTGTCCTGACGCTGCAAATCCTCCGGCGACGCCGCAAGCACCAGCTTGGCCGCCGCCGCAAGGTCCCCTTTCGGCGTCACGACGCGGCCATGAAGATTCGAGCCCGGGGTGTCGTTGCGCAACAGCCAGTGCACGCGGCACAGCGCGTAGCCCAGATCCTCGCGGGCGTCGGCATGGATCCCATCGAGCAGGGCGCCGCCCTTGGCGGCTTTTGCTTCGGCGGCGGCGCACGCCTTGACGATCGCGACGTAATCTTCACCGACGTGCTTGGCGGCCCGCGTCGCGGCGCCGAAATCCTTGGCGCCGATGCGCCGGTCCATGCGCGCCACATGGTCGGCGCGGGTCAGCATATCGGGGAATGCGGCGAGCACCGCGGTTTCCAGCTCGGCCGACAACGGCTCCGACTGCCACACCGCGCGAACCGTGCTCTCGGCGCCGGCGCGGTCGCCTTCGCCCATCTCGACCCGCGCGAGCGCGAGCCGGCCGGCGGCGCTGACCGGTTCCTTGCCGACGAAACGGCGTACCGTGGCGCCGTCGCGCCGCTCCTGCCACAGTCTCGCTTCCGCGCGCCGGCGCAGCAGCGGAATGCTCGGCCAATCGGGATTGGCGCGCATGAAGGCGACGTAGCGTTCGAAACCGGCCGGGCTGTCGGAGTGGCGCAGCAGCGCCCATTCGACGAGTTTAGCCGCCACCGGGTCGCCGATCGAAGCGGCGAGTGCGGTCGCTTCCTTCACCTTGCCCTGGCGCACCAGCTCGTTTGCCTCTTTGGCAGCGGCGAGATCGGGCGGCAGCGGCGCACCCGCGCCATCGCCATCCTCCGGCTGCGCGATCACGCGGCGATGGTGCTCCGCCCCCTTATGGTGCTCGGCCTCCTTGCGGTGCTCGGCGTCCTTGTGGTGCTCGGCGTCTGCGGATTTCTTGTGGTGCGAAGAAGACTTACGGTGTTCGGCCGGCGATGTGGAGGCCGTTTTGGAGTGTTCGGCCGACGATCCCGACGCGGGCTTATGGCGATCAGCCGAGGACGTCGACGATTTGAGGCGTTCGGCAGACAGCTCGTCGACTGCGCCGAGCACCGCCATGGCGGAAGCGAGCAGCCAGACCACGGGACGCCGGTGCACGGCGGGGCGACGGCCCTCGACGTCCGTAAGCTTGATCCGATCCGTGTTGTCGCCGCTGACGAAATTCCGAGGCTTCATGGCAACCCCCCTGTGCGGAAATCCACGCGGCATGCGCGCAGACTCAGAAGCTTTCCCCAGGTTAGAGACAAATAGGGCGATTGTGACAGAAGTGAGTCTGCGGCCGCGCTAATCCGCCTAACCGGATGGCAGCGGCCATCGCCATCCTTTCAGCGCCACGGTATCTGCGGTCCGGCGTAACTGCGGGCGGCGGCTTTCGCCTGGTGATATGGAGACGGGACACCAGCCCGGTGGATGCCGGAGCTGTTGCCTTTGGTCAAAGCGCGCGCGCCGTGGAGGGGGAGGGGAATCCATGTTGAAGATTTTCGATCTGAACACGTGCCCGACGACGCCAATGGCGAATGGGCGCGGCGAGACGATCCGGCTGATCGACACCGGCGTCGGGACCGAAAAGATCGACCTGCATTTCAACCGCCTGGTCCCCGGCGGCCGGCGCGGCCGCGTGCATCGCCACTCGCAATCCGACAACGTCTATATCGTACGGCGCGGGGAAGGCACCCTGACGGTCGCCGGCGCCTCCTACACGATCCGGGCCGATCAGATCGTTTTCATCCCGGCCGGCATGCCGCATTCGCTCAGCAACCTGTCCGGTGACGTGTTCGAAATATTCGAAATCTATGCGCCGGCCGGCAGGAATTTCGACTTCATCGCGGTCGATTGACATCGCTCCTCGCGCATTCCCCGGACGGGAACACGAATCCACCAGGACCGGCGTCTCATGAGCCATCCCGACCTGCTCTTCGTATCGTATCAGGACTCGCTCGATCTCCTGAGCGTCGACGATGCCATGCGCATTTGCGAGGACGTCTACCGCATGCTTGCGCGCGACACCGTCGCGCATTCCCGGCCTCCCAGTTTCAAGCTCGATATCGCGGAGGATTTCAACAATCACTGGCACGTCAAGGCCGCCCTGCTGCGGGACATTCCGACCACCGGCGTTCGCCTCTACAACTATTTCGACGACGGCACGCGGAACACGGTCGGTTCGCTCGAATGCGGGCGCTACGTCGTCCTGTGCGACCCGAAGACGGGCCATGGCCTTGCCATCGTCGACGAGCATTGGACCTACGGCATCCGCAGCGCCGCTGCGGCGACGATCGCATGCAAATGGCTGGGTCCTGTTCGGCCGCGGGTGCTCGGCCTCGTGGGGGTCGGCTCGATGGGGACGAATACGCTGCGCTGCCTGTCGCGGCTCTACCGGTTCGACGAGATTCGCTGCACGTCGCGACGGCGCGAGACGCGCGAGGCCTTCGCGGGCCGGTGGTCCGCCGAGCTCGGGATCGCGGTGCGGCCCTGCGACACCGTCGAGGAGGTGGTGCGCGGCGCCGACATCGCCGTCGGCGGCACGACCTCGTCGGAGATCATGACCCGGGAGCAGTGGCTCAAGCCGGGGTCGCTGTTCATCTCGCTCGCGCGCAGCGAGCTCGACCCCGACGGGTGGGCGCGCATGGACAAGGTCGTGCTCGACAGCTGGGAAATGAACATGCGGATGCCGGTGTTCGCATCCATGGTGGAGAAGGGGCAATTCGGCAGGGATAAAATGCATGCCGAGATTCAAGAGCTGGTCGCGGGGGGAAAGCCGGGACGCACCGACCCCGAGGAACGCATTCTCGTCCACACGACCGGGCTGGTCGCCCATGACATCGCGCTCGCGCATCATCTTTACGTCAAGGCGCGGGAAAGCGGGCGCGGCATTCCGCTGCCGGCCGCGAGGTCGCGTGAATGACGGGCTCGAATGGTGCGATGATGGACCGGCATGAGGCGCTGAGCCGCGTTCTTTCCGCGATCACGGCGGAGCGCATCAAATCGGTGATGATCGCGCTCGCGCATCCGCAAAGCCGCCGCGGCACCGGCAAAGGCAGCGGCCGCGTGCCTTTCGCGCCCGAATCTTCGCGCCGGCGTTGGTCACCTTCTCCCGCCTGCTGTATAGTGACGGATCGAACGAGGAGGAACCGATGTCCGGTATCCCTACGCAGTCGTCGCGCCGGTCGTTCGCCTGGACGATCGCGTGCGCGTTTTCTGCGGCGGCATTCGTCTCCCCGGCGATGGCCGCGGACGGCGGTTCTCCCATTCCCGATCTCGGCGGCCAGTGGGGACGGGATATGCTGTTTTTCGAACCGCCGCCTTCGGGTCCCGGACCCATCGTCAACTCGGTCCGCAAGGCCGACGGCACCGTCGTCTTGCTGAACCAGTGTTGTGGGATCGTGAATCCATGGGCGGGCAATGATACCAGCCCGATCCTGAAACCCGAGGCCGCCGAAGCGGTCAGGAAGTATGGCGAGTTGGTGTCCGGCGGCACGGTGGCGCAGGACCTGCACAATACGTGCAGGCCCGAGCCACCGCCCTTTGTCATGGCGCTTCATTTCGGGGTACAGATTCTGCAGCGGGACGACGAGGTCACGCTGCTCTATCTGCTCTACAACACGGTGCGCCATGTTCGCCTGAACGCGCCGCATCCCGACAATCCGGCGCCGAGCTGGCAGGGCCACTCGGTCGGCCGGTACGAGGGCGACACGCTGGTCGTCGACACGGTCGGCATCAAGGTCGCGCCGGTCTCGACAGTCGATGCTTTCGGCACGCCTCACAGCCCGGCGCTGCATGTGGTCGAGCGCTACCGCCTGATCGACGGCGAAGCCGCCGCCGAAGCCCAGCGCAAGCACGGCGCCATCTATCGGTCCAATCCGGCCTATGGGCGCGGCACCATCGATCCGGACACCGGCAAGAAGGGGCTGCAGGTCGAGTTCACGGTCGAGGACCCGGGCGTCTTCACGACGCCGTGGTCGGGACGGGTCACCTATCGGCGCCTCATCGGCGACTGGCCGGAAGCGGTCTGCGCCGAGAACCCGCACTTTTTGGGCACGGATGCCACGATTCCAACGGCGCAGGCGCCGGATTTCTGAGTCCGTGGCGCATAGGCTTGAAAGGGAGGTTGTCATGCATCGGCGGCGATATTTCGGTCTGGCGGCCATATTGGCGGTGGCGGCCACTCCTGCCTTCGGGCAGGCCGCGGGACCATCGGCAGGGGCGGCCATTCCGGATTTCTCCGGCATCTGGGCGCATCCCTCGTTCCCCGGTTTCGAACCGCCGGCATCGGGTCCCGGCCCGGTGGTCAACACGTCGCGCCGGCCGCAGGGCGCCGACGTCGAAGGCCGGACATTGCCGCCGACGAACTCCATCCTCGTGAGCAACCCCGCCCGGTTGGTCGGCGATTACACCAATCCGATCTTGAAGCCCCGGGCGGCGGAAGCCGTGAAGCGGCACGGCCAATTGGAGTTGAGCGGCGCCGGTGCGCCGACCCCGACCATCCAGTGTTGGCCCGAACCGGTTCCCTACATCTTCAACGGCGTGGCGATGGAGATGCTGCAGCAGCCGGACAAGATCACGTTCCTCTATCCCAACGACCATCAGGCGCGCCGCGTACGCATGAACCAGCCTCACCCGGCGAAGGTGACGCCATCGTGGTATGGGGATTCCGTGGGCCGCTACGAAGGCGACACGCTGGTGATAGACACCGTGGGGGTCAAGATCGGGCCGTTCCCCATGGTCGACTTCTACGGCACGCCCTACACCGAGGCGCTGCACGTCGTGGAACGCTACCGGCTGCTCGATTTCGACGTCGGGAAGGAAGGGTTGGAACGCGACGTGAAGGAGAATCGTCGCCCGCCTGGGGGCGCCGATGCCGGCTCGGCGCCCGACTACTCCTACCGGGGCAAGCTGCTGCAACTCCAATTCACGGTCGAGGATGAAGGCGTCTTCACGATGCCCTGGACGGCTACCATTACCTACCGGCGCGGCGGCGAAGCATGGCGGGAGGTCGCCTGCGCCGAGAACACGCGGGAACTGGCCATTGCCGGACGGGCCGCGGCGGTGCCGCATGCGGACAAGCCGGATTTCTGAGCGGACGCGATAGCTATCGACAAGGCCAGCCTTCGTCATCGCGTCCGTGCCTCATGCCAGCTGGGGCCGCTGCGCCTCAGATCGCTAACGCTGGGTGCTCGTCCAGCCACAAGGGTCAACAATGGCGCGGAGGACCGGAATGACACTCTCCCAAAGGCGTGAATTCTTCAGGAAGATTGTTCTCCTCGGCGGATTTGCCGCGCTCGGCTCAGCTCGCGTCAAAGCCCAGAACGTGAGCAATGTCATCACCCAAGACATTACTTGCGACAATGGGATGCCCGCGCATTTGGCATATCCGGCCGGTGGCGGCAGCTTTCCGACCGTGATCTTGATGCATGAGCGCTACGGCCTCGTGCAGCACACACGCGACCAGGCGGTACGGTGTGCGCGCGACGGATACGCCGTGCTGGCGCCGAATTTCTTTTTCCGCCATCCCGACCAGACCGCCCTCAACGCGGGCAACTCGCGATACGACCTCACCGATCCGGAATCCGTCGAGTTGATCAAGGCTGCCCTTACGACCCTGAGGAAGCACGCGGCCGCGGACCTGGGCAAAATCGTCGTCGCCGGCTACTGCCAGACTGGGCGACATCCGCTCATATTTGCTGCCGAGGTCCCGATCAGCGCTGCGGTCGTGTGGTACGGCGCCGCCTCCAAGCGCGAATGGGAGGTGAACAAGCTCCAGCCAAAGCCGCTCGACGAGGTGATTGCAGCGCTTCCCTGTCCGGTCTTCGCCGCCTTCGGCGAGGCCGACCACATCATCTCGATCGAGGATGTGCAACGGCTTCGCAACCGCCTCGAAGCCCACCGAAAGAGCTACGACATTCACCTTTACGCGGGGGCGCCGCATGGCTGGCTCAACGACACCATGCCGGGCCGCTATCGCAAGCCCCAGGCCGAAGCCGGCTGGGCCGCACAACAGCGCTTCCTGTCCAGGGTCTTCGCCGGCGGTTATGACGCCAAGCGCGTAGCCTGGAGCTTCGAAGGCGATAGCGGCACGGATTATGATTTCACCAAGAACGTGCGAATGGAGTAAATGATGACCCGGGCAGGATCGCCCTGCAAACGTCGCGGCGCATCGCATGGTCCGTTTGCCGCGTCGCCGGGTTCGCGTGGACGAGCTGTTCGCGGGATGAGCGGCGGTGCGGCTCGTCTGCACCGGCCGGGCGATGGTCGGCCGAGCGGCGCCGCTATCACCTTCGACTGCGAAGGCCGATGACCACCGTCGCCAACCCCGGCCGCCCGTTACGTTATCCGCCGGATCGCGCCGGGCCGTGATCGCCGTGGCAGGCCCTGCGATGATCGAAGTTATCGCATCGCCGAGAGTTGATTGAAGAATTCGGTCCACAGGAGAGGCACCACCATGAGGAAGAGCTTTGGCGCCCTGCTTGTTCTCTCACTGGCAATCGCTCCAAACGGTGGCACCATGGCGCAAACGCTGGAACAGAAGATCTGGACGCTTCTCGACGATTCCAAGGCCGCGTACGTCTCGTTGGGGGAGGCCGAGTTTCGGGCGCTGGGTGCGGGTTTCGATCTGCCGGACGGCGGAAGATCGATCGCCCGGCTCGCGGAGCAGGCACCCGGTGGCGCCTTCGACCCACGCGACGTGGCAAAACTTCCGCCGCAACAGCTCGGCTACAAAGCCGATTGGGTTGTCGAGCGCTTTCGCCGCTACAACCTCGAATGGGACATCGCCGGTTTGCGCCTCGAGAGCCTCGAACCGGAGGCGAAGAACTATCCGTGGTTCATCATCATGAACGGCGGTGCGGCGAACCTCTACGAATTCCTGGTCGACCTCAAGAACCGTCCCGGCTGGGCGCAGTACCTGGCGCAGAAGCTCAACGTCATGATCGTGACCATCCCCGGCAACTTCAAATATGGCGGCTGGGAACAACCGATCGCGGACGCGAAACGCCAGCCCGCCTATCTCCTCGACCGCGATCTTTCGATGGACGAATACGAGGTGCGCAACGCAATCTACACCAACAGCCTCATTATGCAGGGGCTGAAGGCGCTGGTGACGAAGCACACCTCGGGCGACATCCTGCTCATCGGTCATTCGACTTCGGGCGAGCTGTCGATGCTCGCTTATGAAGACCCGGAACTCGGCGCCCGGCTCAAGGGCCGTTATCTGGGCTGGGGCAGCGGGGGACCGGCACGCCTCGAATTGCTGCGCACCGTCAGAGGCAAGGACGTTCGCGATCGCGCCGGTGCCTCCCCGCCCGGCGGCAGGATACCGCTCTACGTTCTCGAACGCCGCGATCCGCCGAGCTACTCGCGGGGCTATAGCGGCTTTCTCAATCCGCTCTACGAGCCGGGCATGTCGCACCTTCAGATCGCCGAGCGCTGGCTCGCGGCGGAGGCGCGCCGGCGTCCCAATTTCAAGCAGCAGCTCCAGAATTTTGAACATGGCGCCGATCTCGGCCAGAAGGCGTGGGTCGAGAACGAAATCGAAGTCTTGCTCAAGCGCACGGGCAATCCGTGGCGCATCTCGGTCGAGGATGTCGCGAAGGATTTGTTCGTCACCAATTTCACCCGGATGGACGGATTTCGCCGCATGGTCTGGACGACGGCGCATTTCGACCGCAATCATTGGAATCCGGAAGAGCCCATGAAGAGCATCGAGGTGTTCATCGCCAACGAGTACCGGGCTAAGAATCCCGACGCGCAGATCCGGCTGATCAATTGGGATCCGCCGATGACGCATTACGGCCACCTGGAGCTGCCGAAACAGCTCGCCGCGGCACATTACAGCGTCGTGCGCTGGCTGATGAGGCCTTAACGAAACGCGGATGATACAATCGCCAAGTCAGTGCGGAAACCGGGCCACGGGATGACGAATGCGACGGCGTGAGTTCATTGCGGGGCTCGGCGGGGCGGCGGTGGCGTGGCCACTCGCATCACACGCGCAGCAGGCAGCAGTGCCGGTGGTCGGGTTCCTCAGCGCCCAGTCCGCTCAAGTCGACTACAAGGACACCACCATTCCGTTTCTCCAGGGCCTGAAGGAGGCCGGCTACGTCGAAGGCCGGAACGTGGCGGTCGAGTACCGCTATGCGGAGAACCAATTGGATCGACTGCCGGCCCTCGCCGCCGATCTTGTCCGCCGCCGCGTCGCCGTCATCGTTGCCACCGCCATCACCGTAGCGCGGGCGGCCAAGGCAGCGACCACGACCATACCCATCGTCTTTCTCGCCGGCGGTGACCCGGTCGCAACGGGTCTCGTCGCCAGCCTCGACCGGCCCGGCGCGAACCTCACCGGCATCGCCCTTTTGGAGGGCGAGGTGGTGGCGAAACGACTGCAGTTGCTCCGCGAGTTGATACCCCATGCCGCGCGCTTCGGCGTTCTCGCGGACCCTGCCTCGGTGAACACCCAATCCGCCATCGCCGACCTGCAGGCGGCGGCACCCGCGCTGGGCCTGCAACTCGTCGTCGTGAATGCCAGCACCGATCGCGACCTCGAACCGGCCTTCGCAACTTTTTCGCAGCAGCGCGTCGGTGCGATCCTGGTCGGCACCAGCACCCTATTGGCCCGGCGCACGGAACAACTCGCCGCATTGGCGGCCCGGCACGCGTTGCCCGCGATGTTCGCATTCCGCGAGCACGTCCTGGCTGGCGGCCTGATGAGCTATGGCAGCAGCCTCGGCCATGGGTACCACCAACTCGGCATTTATACCGGGCGCATTCTCGACGGCGACAGGCCGGCGGACCTGCCGGTGCAGCGGGTGGCAGAAATCGAGCTGGTCATCAACCTCACCACCGCTGAGGCGCTCGGCCTCAGTATCCCGGAAACGCTGTTGGCCACCGCCGACGAGGTCATCCGGTAGCGGTCCCTGGCAGCATGGTCATGGTGACCGCGCAGGGCGGTCCCGCCCGGCGACGTGCAACGGCGCAAATCTCACAATTCCAGCGTCGCCGTCACCGGCACGTGGTCGGACGGCTGGCTCCAGCCGCGCGCCTGCCGGGCGATGGCCATGCTCGACACCTTGGCGGCGATGGCCGGGCTGACCCAGATGTGATCGAGCCGGCGGCCGCGGTCCGCCGCCTGCCAGTCGGCGGCGCGATAGCTCCACCACGTGTAGAGTTTGGCGGGCTCCGGCACGAATGCGCGCATGATGTCGACCCAGGCTCCGGCATCGCGCACCGCGTTGAGCTTCTCGCACTCGATCGGGGTATGGGAGACCACCCTGAGAAGCTGCTTGTGGCTCCAGACGTCGTGCTCGAGCGGCGCGACGTTGAGGTCGCCGACCAGGATCGCCTGCGCGCCGGCGTCCGGATGCATCCCCGGGGCGCTACGCATCTCGTCCAGGAAGGCGAGCTTGTGGGCGAACTTTTCGTTGATGTCGGGGTCGGGCTCGTCGCCGCCGGCCGGGACATAGAAATTGTGCAGGGTCGTGGCCGCCGAAAAGCCGGCCTGCGCCCCGATCGTCACGGCGATGTGGCGGCAATCGGTCTTGCCGCAGAAGCCGCGAACGTCGATTGCGTCGAACGGCAGCCGCGAGACGACGGCGACGCCGTGATAGCCCTTCTGCCCGTTGAGCGCGAAATGGGTATAGCCCAGCCGCTTGAACCGCTTGAGCGGAAACCTGTCGCCGGGGCATTTTGTCTCCTGGAGGCAGAGCACGTCCGGCCGCGCGGCGCGCAGGAACCGCGCCACGAGATTGATGCGCAGGCGCACCGAATTGATGTTCCAGGTGGTGACGGTCAGGCGCATGGAAATCGTCGCGCTGCGCTCCGGGCGCGCTCGAAAAAAGCCTTCAATTCGCGTGAACGAACGGCCCTTCTACTCCCTCCCCGGCTTGCGGGAGAGAGTTGGGGAGGGGGCTCTCGCAACGAGTCTGTGCCGTGGAAGTGCCCCCTCCCTGACCCCCCTGACCCTCCCCCCCAAGCGGGAGTGGGGAAGAGAATCGGCTCGATTGTTGGCGGACGAGCCGTTACTGCACGCGCTGGTCGAACGGACCGTAGCTGATCCGGAACAGATTCGGATCGGGCTTCTTGTTGGTGTCGAGGTTGTATACCCCGACGGTGGTGTCGTAGCCCTGGGGATCGGTCACGGTCCATTGCAGCAGTTGAAAGTCCTTGGCGTCGAACATCATCATCAGGCGGTGGGTGCCGACCACCAGCGACCGTTCTTCGATGGTGACAGTGACGTATTTGGCGTCCTGGCCGACCGACACCAGGTGGGTTTCGCGCCACAGATCGATCCGGTCCGCGAGCAAATAGCGCAGCGGGGTCGTCGACAGGGGATAGGTGTCCTTGGTGTCGAGGTTGCGGTCGCGCACCTGCACGAAGGCGCCGTCCGCGACCACGTCGATCGGGCTCGGCGGATCGTATTCGAACCGCACCTTGCCGGGCTTTTGGATGTAGAACCTGCCCTCGGTCTTGCGGCCGTCGGGCCCGACCTGCACGAAATTGCCCACCAGGGTCTGTATGGTCGAAAGGTAGAGGCTCACCCGATCGACCAGCGCGTGCTGGCCGGCCTCGGTCGTGATCGGCTCGGCCGGGCGGGTCGGCGCCGGGGTCCGGGACGTTTCGGGCGGAATCGCGGCGGGGGGCTTGGCCACGGCGCCGCGCTTGGGCGCCGGCTGCGGCATCGGCACGGTCTGCGCCGGCGCGACCATCATCGGCATAGCCAGGAAAAACAGCCCGACCAGCGCGATCAGCCCCGCCCGTCCCATGCACATCTCCCCAGTCCTTGTCCAATCTTTGACCGGGCTAGCCCCGCCCTATGGCCTTTTCACGACACGTCCCGCCTGCGACCTCCGACCCCCGACCATCCGTTGTCCCGGATGTCGGCACGGTCCGGCCCGAGGACCCTTCCGCCGACAATCGATTCAGTTTTCGTCCCTCCCCCGCTTGCGGGGGAGGGTCAGGGAGGGGGCAATTCCACGGTACAGACTCGCTGCGAGAGCCCCCTTCCCCAACCCTCCCCCGCAAGCGGGAGAGGGAGTAGATAAGTCGCTTGTTCACGCGAATTGAAGCGATAATTCACGAATAGTCCTAACTCGTTGAAGTCCTGGAGCGGCTCCCGCCCGGCGCAGCGGCTCGCATCGTCGGTGGTCCCACCACCGGCGTATCAATAGCGCTCGTCCTCGTCGCCGCCAACCAGGATTTCGCGCTTGCCGGAGTGGTTGGGCTGGCCGACGATGCCTTCCTTTTCCATGCGTTCGATCAGCGAGGCGGCCCGATTGTAGCCGATCTGCAGCCGCCGCTGGATGTAGCTCGTCGAAGCCTTGCGGTCGCGCGTCACCACCTGCACGGCCTGCTGGTAGAGATCGGCGCCCTCCGGCTCGCCCATGCCGGTGGCATCGAACACCGCGCCGTCCTCGCCCTCGGCGTCGTCCTCCGCGGTCACCGCTTCGAGGTATTGCGGCTGGCCCTGGGTCTTGAGGTGGCGCACGATCTTTTCCACCTCGTCGTCGGAAACGAACGGGCCGTGGACGCGGCTGATGCGTCCGCCCCCGGCCATGTAGAGCATGTCGCCCTGCCCGAGAAGCTGTTCGGCGCCCTGCTCGCCGAGAATGGTCCGGCTGTCGATCTTCGACGTGACCTGGAACGAGATCCGGGTCGGGAAATTGGCCTTGATGGTGCCGGTGATGACGTCGACCGAGGGCCGCTGGGTCGCCAGCACCACATGGATGCCGGCCGCCCGCGCCATCTGCGCCAGGCGCTGGATCGCGCCCTCGATGTCCTTGCCGGCGACCATCATCAGGTCCGCCATCTCGTCGACGATCACGACGAGGTAGGGCAAGAGGTCGAGATCGAACTCCTCCTTCTCGTAGATCGCCTCGCCGCTGTCGGGGTCGTAGCCGGTGTGCACGGTGCGCGACAGCATTTCGCCGCGGGCGCGGGCCTCTGACAGGCGCGCATTGTAGCCGTCGATGTTGCGCACGCCGAGCTTGGCCATCTTCTTGTAGCGGTCCTCCATCTCGCGCACCGCCCATTTCAGCGCCACCACCGCTTTCTTCGGATCGGTGACGACCGGCGTGAGCAGATGC
>DASYNT010000272.1:0-20552 GCA_036008405.1 Xanthobacteraceae bacterium | reverse complement strand
GCCGCCATGTTCCCAACGATTCTGACCGTCTTTCCAGGTGTCGCTGCCGGGTTCGCCGGGCGCCGGGATTGTGTAGGTCCGCCACGCCTGCTTGCCGGTATTGAGGTCGGTCGCCTCGATGAACCCGCGAATGCCGAACTCGCCGCCGGCGGTGCCGACGATCGCGACGTCACCGATCACGAGGGGCGCGATGGTGAGCGTCTCGCCGATCGCCGGATCGGCGATCTTGCGCTCCCACGCCACCTCGCCGGTCGCCTTGTTGATGGCGAACAGGCGCCCATCGAGCGCGATCGAAATCACCTTGTCCTTCCACAGCGCGACGCCGCGATTATTGACGCCGCAGCACGCGACATCGCCGGCCCAGGCGCGGTCGGTGCCGGGGTCCATCTTCCACTTGACGGTGCCCTTCCTGCCGGCGGTCACGTCGATCGCATAGACCGAGCCCCAGCCGTCCGGCACGTACATGATGCCGTCCTCGACCAGCGGGGTGGCTTCCAGATTGCCGAAGGCATAGCGCCCGCCGCTCTGGAACCCGCTCAACGCCACCGTGAAAGCCGGCCTCAGGTTCTTCACGGTGTCGGTGTCGATCTCCTTGAGCGCGGAGAAACGGTGGCCCTGGTAATTGCCGTGATGCAGGATCCAGTTCTGCGGCTCGCGCTGCGGATTGAGCGCACGCTCGGGGGTCATGTCGGCTCCCCGCGCCGGCGTCAGCGCCGTCGTCAGCAGCAGCGAACCGACGACACCAAACAGCGTTGCTGATCTCATGGCGTTTCTCCCCGTTGCGCCGGCATGGCGCGGCCGGCATTGTCGCGACCAAGAATGCCCAGTCGGCCTCTCCGGCACAAGGCCGGCCTTGCGTTCACGGCGTCGCGGCGATGTTGCCGGCGTGGATGACGTCGCCCAAGTGGTCCAGATATTCTGGTGGTGATTGCGCGACACCGCGCGCTCGCGCGCCGAGGTAATTTCGCCCGCTCCTGGTTTCGCAGGCTGCTGCACGTGAGGACGTGCCGCTCGATCGGCCATTCGCGCCACGACTTGCGCAGACACCACCGCCCTGGGTACCGGGTTCGCGCGAAGGCGTATGCACGAAACGACAATGCACCGGAACGACTAAACGCGCTGTGCCTCGCCTGTGTATAGTCGGCGCCGAATTTCGCCGATCGTGCCGCAAGGAATCTCATGCCAGGGCTCGCCGAACTCTTCTCGCTCGACGGACGCGTCGCGCTCGTCACCGGCGCGTCGCGCGGGCTCGGCTTTGCGATGGCGGAGGCGCTCGCCGAGGCCGGCGCCACCGTCGTCATCAACGGCCGCGATGCGGCCGCCGCGGCGGCTGCGGCCGGCGGGTTGCGCGCGCGCGGCCTGAGTGCGGACTCCGCGGCCTTCGACGTCACCGATCGACAAGCCGCCGGAGCGGCCGTGCAGGTGATCGTGAGGCGGTTCCGCCGTCTCGACATTCTCGTCTGCAATGCCGGCCACACCCATCGCGCGCCGCTGGCGGAGTGGACCGTCGAGGATTGGAACGCGATGCTCGCGGTCCATGTGAGCGCGAGCTTCTTCCTGGCGCAGAAGGCGGCAGTGCCGATGCGCCGCAACCGCTATGGCCGCATCATCTTCACGACCTCGATCACGGCGTTGAAGGGGCGCGCCACCATTCACGGCTATGTCGCCGCCAAAAGCGCATTGGCCGGGCTGGCCCGGTCGCTCGCCGCCGAACTCGGCGAAGACGGCATCACCTGCAACTCAATCGCCCCCGGCTATTTCGAGACCGACCTCACGCAGCCGCTGCTGGCGGACGAGGCTTTCGTCGCCCGCGTCAACGGCCTGGTGCCGCTGCGACGGTGGGGCAAGCCGCGCGACCTCGCGGGACTGGCGATGCTGCTGGCGTCGGAGGCCGGCGCCTATGTCACCGGACAGCAGATCGCCGTCGACGGCGGCCTGACGACCACCATCTGATGCGGCTGGCACGGCCGCACGGACGTGCGCGAACGGCCCGAGAGCCACGGCCGGAGATAAAAGGTGCGAGGGTCGGCGAGCCGCCTTCGCAGCGACACATCCGCGTCGGCGACGCCAGCTTCGCGGCCATCCAGGTGATCGTCTCGGATGCTACCGGGGAGCAGCCTCGCGCAAAGCAGCGATGCGCGCGTCGACCAGCATTGCGACCAGCGCCTTGAAGGGCGTGCGCGGCCGCCAGCCGAGCCTGTGCGCGGCCTTGGCCGGCTGTGCCACGGTGACGAGGGAATCGATCGGCCGCAGCAGCGACGGATCGACCTCCACATGGGTGCGCCAATCCTTGCCCACATGGGCAAACGCCATTTCGCAGAAATCCCGGATCGAGTGGGACTGTCCGGTGCCAATGATGTAATCGTCGGCGCTCTCGGCCTGGAGCGCGAGCCACATCGCTTCCGCATAATCGCCGGCAAAGCCGAAATCCCGGCGCACGTCGAGATTGCCGAGGCGGAGCTTGCCGTTGTCGACGACGGGCCGCCCGACCTCGTCGAGCTCGGCCGTGGTCATGATGCCCAGGCTGACCGCCGCGGCGGCGTGGGCGATCTTCTGGGACACATATTGCAGCGGCCGGCGCGGACTCTCGTGGTTGAACAGGATGCCGCAGGCGACGAACAGGTCGAAGCGCCGCCGGTAGAAGGCCGCCATCTCGTGGGCAAACAATTTGGCGATGCCGTAGGGGCTGGCGGGGCGGCGGGTCGTGTTCTCGTCCTGCAACGGCGAATCCGCCGCCCCGAAAATTTCCGAGGATGACGGCTGGAAGATCCGGCACGCCGGCAGGTGATGGCGGGCGAAATCGAACAGCTGCAGCGGTCCGAGCGCGTTGACGATGCTGGATGCGACCGGCTGCTCGATCGCGTCGCGCGGCCGCGAAAACGAGGCGAGGTTGTAGATCTCGTCCGGCCGGACCGCGGCGAGCAGCCGCGATATCTGTGCGGCTTCGGCGATGTCGCCGAAATGCCAGACCATCCCGCCGACCTCCCCGCCGCCGGCCGCGCGACGGGCATGGGCATGGACCTCATAGCCGCGGTCGTGCAGCAACCGGGTGAGATACCAGCCGTCCTGCCCCGCGGCCCCGGTGACGAGTGCGCGGCGGCTCATGGCCCCTCCCGGAACCGCCGCCGGACGGGTCGGGAGTTCGGTTGTAGGCTCTTTGGGGCGCGCCCGGCCCGATCGGACCATCCGATGGGGCCTTGGCGGGTCGAACTGTCCGGCACGATGTCTGGTTTCCAAGGCAGCTGGAACCGCTGCCGGAAACGGCTTACCGGTCCGGCGCGGAGCCGTCCAGCGCAACCGCTGCGCGCTCACTGCGCGCTCCTGGGCGCTCAGCCCGACCCGGCCGCAAATCCAGCGAGCGCCGCGGCCAGCCGCCGCCACGCTGCTTCCTCTCCCGGCAGCCCGAACCGCAGCCATGTCGGCTGCTCCTCGAAGCGGCGCACCAGCAACCCGGCGGCGCCCAGCCGATCAAACAGCGCCGCAGCGGCCTCGCTTCGCACCAGCCGAAACAGCGATGTGCCCCCCACGAGATCCAGCTTCCCGGCGGCCAGCATTGCGTCGAGTCGCGCCGCGTCGCGGGCGAGAATGCCCCGCATCGCCGTCGCCCAGGCGGGATCGGACAGGGCGGCCTGTCCGGCGGCGATGGCCGGCCCCGACACCGCCCATGGACCGAGCACCGCGCGCAGCCGCGCCGCCCGTTCCGGCGCGGCGAGCGCGAAGCCGAGCCGCAGGCCGGCCAGTCCGTGGAACTTGCCGAACGACCGCAGCACGACGATTGGGCCGCGCCCGACCTCCGCGCCGAGGCTCAGGCCGGGCGGACCAACATCCGCGAAAGCTTCGTCGACCACCAGCAGGCCGCCGCGCCGCCGTTTCTCCTCGGCCAGCGCCATCAGCGTGTCCTTTCCGACGATGCGTCCGTCCGGATTGTTCGGATTGACGATGACGGCGAGATCGGCAGCCCTGAGACCGTCGATGCCGGTCACCTCCGTGGTCCGGTGCCCGGCGAGGGTCGCGACGCGCGCATGCTCCGCATAGGTCGGACCCAGCACGGCCGCGCGCCCCGCCGGGACCAGCGCAAACACCGGCGCCAGCAGGATCTGGGTGCCCGGCGCCGCCGCCACCTCACCCGGCGCCGAAGCCCCATAGGCGCGTGCGGCCGTCGCGGCCAAGCGTTCCAGCGCCGCCGGCTCCGGCAGGCGGGCAAATATGTCGGGCGCCAATTGCGGCAGGGGATAAGAATGCGGATTGATCCCCGTCGACAGATCGACGAAGGGTTCCGGCGCACCCGGAAACCGCCGGCGCGCGGCGGCGAGGTCGCCGCCATGCGGGAGACAAGCGACGTCGATGTCGGGGCTATCCGTCACGCTGACCTTTCTGGCGCTGCTGATCGAGGCCCTTGTCGGGTATCCGGATCGCCTGGTGGGCGCAATCGGGCATCCCGTGACCTGGATGGGCCGGCTGATCGGCTGGCTCGACGGCCGCTTGAACCACGAGGGCGCGAGCAACGCCAGCCGCCGCCTTGCCGGGGTCGCCGCCCTTATCATCGTCGTCGCCGTTTCCGCTGCGATTGCGTATGTCGTCGAACATGGCCTGCTGCTCCTGCCGCTGGGCATCCTGTTTGCGGCGCTGGCGGCGAGCACGTTGATCGCCCAGCGCAGCCTCTATCACCACGTCGCCTGCGTGGCGGCGGCGCTCGAGCAGGACGGCCTCGCCGCCGGCCGCGCGGCGGTGGCGCAAATCGTCGGCCGCGATCCGCAGGCGCTGGACGAGGCGGGCGTCGCCCGCGCCGCCATCGAAAGCCTCGCGGAGAATTTCTCCGACGGCGTCGTCGCGCCCGTATTCTGGCTGGCGCTGACGGGGCTGCCGGGCGGCGCCGCCTACAAGGCGATCAATACCGCCGACAGCATGATCGGCCACCGCACGCCGCGCCACGAGGCCTTCGGCTTCGCCTCAGCCCGCCTCGACGATCTCGTCAATTTGCCGGCGTCGCGGCTGTCCGCGCTGCTGGTCGCAGTCGCCGCTGGGCCGGCGGGCCGCACCGCCGATGCCTGGCGCGCGGTGATGCGCGACGCAAGGCATCACCGCTCGCCCAATGCCGGCTATCCCGAGGCTGCCTTTGCCGGCGCGCTCGACCTCGCGCTTGCGGGCCCGCGGGTCTATGGCGGGGTCGAGGTCGAGGATGCCGTCATGGGCAATGGCCGCCGTGCCGCGACCGCCGCCGACATCCGCGCCGCGCTTGCCCTCTATCGCCGCGCCGACGCCCTTTTGATCGCGCTGGTGGGTATCCTCATGCTCGTCATCGCGACAGGCTGAGCAGCCGGTCGAGATCGATATGGGCCGCGAGATGTGCGGCCAGGCGATCGAGCGTCGCCTCGATCAGCGCGTCATGGGCGATGGTCGAGGGCGCGGCGCCGAGGCGCGCCAGCCAGCCGGAGCGCTGCCGGTCGTCTCCGAACAGGCCATGGACATAGGTGCCGGTCACCCGCCCGTCAGCCGAGACGGCGCCCTCCGGCGATCCGTCGGCGAGGCGGCCGAACGGACGTGCGCAGTCCGGCCCCGTGGTCGTGCCCATGTGCATTTCGTAGCCGGAAAACGGCGCTCCCCCGGCTTCGCCATGCGCGGGTACCAGCCGCTTGTCGGCGGTGAGCACCGTCTCGACGTCGAGCAGGCCGAGCCCTTCGATCCGGCCCGCCGGTCCCTCGATGCCGCCGGGGTCGGCGATGGCGCGGCCGAGCATCTGGTAGCCGCCGCACAGGCCGAGCACCCGGCCGCCGCGGCGCCGATGCGCGGCGATGTCGATCGCGAACCCGGCCTCGCGGAGCGCGCCGAGATCGGCGATGGTCGCCTTCGACCCCGCCAGGATCACGAGGTCGGCGTCGCCGGGGATCGCCGCCCCCGGCCGCAGCCGTACCAGGTCGACCGCGGGCTCCGCATCGAGCGGATCGAGATCGTCGAAATTGGCGATGTGCGGCAGGATCGGGACGGCGATGCGCAGCTTTGCGCCCGGCCTGGGCGCCGTCGCCCGGTCGAGGCCGAGTGCGTCCTCCGCCGGCAGCAGCCGCGCTTCGGAGAAGAACGGCACCAGGCCCAGCGCCTCCCAGCCGGTGTCCTCTGCGATCCGCGTCATCGCGTCGGCGAACAGGGCGGGATCGCCGCGGAACTTGTTGACGAGAAAGCCGCGGACCAGAGCGGCGTCGCCGGGGTCGATCACCGCCTTGGTGCCGACCAGGCTCGCGATCACGCCGCCGCGGTCTATGTCGCCGATCAGCACCACCGGCACGCCGGCGGCGCGCGCGAAGCCCATATTGGCGATGTCGTTCAAGCGCAGGTTGACCTCCGAGGCGCTGCCGGCGCCCTCGACCAGCATGAGATCGGCCTCCGCTCCGAGCCGGGCAAAGCTCGCCAGCACGAACGGCATCAGGCTCGGTTTCATGCCCTGATAGGCGGCGGCCTTGGCGACGCCGTGGACGCGTCCCTGCACCACGATCTGGGCGCCGGTCTCGCTCTGCGGCTTGAGCAGCACCGGGTTCATGTGGACGCTCGGCGGGGTGCGGGCGGCGCGCGCCTGCAGCGCCTGGGCGCGGCCGATCTCGCCGCCATCCGCTGTCACCGCGGCATTGTTGGACATGTTCTGCGGCTTGAATGGCCGCACCGCGAGGCCGCGCGCGGCGAATGCGCGCGCGAGTCCGGCCACGATCAGCGACTTGCCGACATCCGAGCCGGTTCCCTGGAACATCAGGGCGCGCGCCGCCACGTCTAGAACTCGATGCCGGGCTGCGCTTTGACGCCGGCGGCGAAATGATGCTTGACCAGCGTCATCTCGGTGACGAGATCGGCCGCCGCGATCAGCTCCGGCTTGGCGTTGCGGCCGGTGACGACGACGTGCAGCCCGGCGCGGCGCCCGCTCAAGGCGGCGACGACCGTGGCGAGGTCGAGATATTCGTAGCGCAGCGCGATGTTGAGCTCGTCGAGGATCACGAGGCCGAAAGCGGGATCGGCGATCAGCTCGAGCGACTTCCCCCAGGCGCGCTCTGCCGCCGCGACGTCGCGGGCGCGGTCCTGGGTCTCCCAGGTGAACCCCTCGCCCATGGTGTGCCACGACACCTGGTCGCCGAACGCCGCGAGCGCGTCGCGCTCCGCGGTGTGCCAGGCGCCCTTGATAAACTGCACGACGCCGACGCGACGGCCGCGGCCGAGCATGCGTAGCGCCAGGCCGAAAGCGGCGGTCGATTTTCCCTTGCCCGCGCCGGTGTGCACGATCAGGAGGCCCTTCTCGATGGTCTTTTCCGCGACCTCGGCGTCCTGCACCGCCTTGCGCTTCGCCATCTTGGCGCGGTGGCGTTCGCTGTCTTCGACGATCTTGGTCATGCCGGTCCTTTTACGATCAGCGGCAGCCCGGCGACGACGAGCACGACGCAGTCCGCGTGGGCGGCGAGACGCTGGTTGAGACGACCCTGCAGGTCGCGAAACCGCCGCGCAAGCGTATTGTCGGGCACGATGCCGGAGCCGACCTCGTTGGACACCAGCACGGCCGGACCGCGGCGGCGGGCCAGGGCAGCTTCGAGGCCGCAGGTATGGGTGTCGATGTCGTGGGCGGTGTCGCCGGCGATGTCGCTCTTGGCCAGCATGCGGTTGGTGAGCCACAGCGTCAGGCAATCGACCAGGATCGCGCCCGCCGGTGCGGCGTCGATGGCGGCGGCGAGATCATGCGGCGCCTCGACGGTGTGCCAGCCGGCGCCGCGGCGCGCCCGGTGATGGGCAATCCGCCCGGCCATCTCGGTGTCCCGGGCCTGCGCGGTCGCCACATAGATCCAGGGCGGCGGCGTCGCCGCGACCAGGCTTTCGGCATAGCGGCTCTTGCCGGAGCGCGCGCCGCCGAGAACCAGGGTGAGTCGCGGATGCGCGGCCATCATACGGCGTCCTTCATCCGGAGCGCGGGTTCAGGATGATCGCTCATCGTACAGCAGGCGGACGGTCCATGCGAAGGCGACCTGTCCTCCAACCAACCATTGACGGCTACCGCCGAACCCATGTGCGCAGGCTACTGCGTCACGGGAGTGGAACTTCGTGTCGTGACCCGCATCAAATAGAACACGACCGGGGTGGCGATGAGCGAAAGCAGAACGGAAAAGCACAAGGCGCCAATGACCGCGACCGCGAGCGGCTTGAGCATGTCGGCCCCGGAGCCGAATCCATAGGCGAGCGGCAGCATGCCGAGGGCAGCGGCGAGGGAGGTCATCAGCACCGGGCGCAGCCGGCGACGGCCGGACCACACCAATGCCTCTTCGAGGCTCATCCCCTGCTCGCAAAGGTGGTCGACCAGGTCGAGCATGAGGATGCCGTTCTTGGCCACGATCCCGATGCCGATGATCGCCCCGAGGAAGGAGACGACGTTCAAGGTCGTCCCGGTAAGCCAGAGCGCCACGACGGTTCCGAACAAGGCGAGTACGGCGCCGAACACGATGGCGACGGGCTCGTAAAAAGAGCCAAACTCGATCAGCAGCACGGTGAAGACGAGCAGGATGGCCATCACCAGAACGAGCAGCAGATTGCGAAATGATTCCTGTTGCTGTTGATAAAGCCCCCCGAATTCGATCATTCCGGGCGTCGCCGAAACCTCCGCGGCCAGCCTGCCTTGGATTTCCGCCATGGCGCTGCCGAGATCGCGGCCTTCGAGGCGCGCGGTCACGGCGATATTCTGCCGCAGATCTTCGCGGCGCAGTTCCAGCTGGCCGGGGGTCTCGACGATGTCGGCGACCTGCGAGAGCTTCACCAGGTCGCCGTCGGCGGTGCGCAGCGGCAATTCGCGCAGCGCCGCCATGTCCGCGATGCTGGCGCCGTCCACGCGCACGCGGATGTTGACGATGCGGTCGCCTTCCAGCACGCTCGAGGCAAGCTGGCCGAGCATTGCGGTATTGACGGCGGCGGCCACGTCGCCGACGGTGAGACCGAAGCGTTGCGCGGCGAGGGCGCGCACCCGCAGGCTCAGCGTGGGACCGGTGAAGACGAGGCCGTCGAAAACGTCCACCACTCCCTTGACCTGCTTGAGCTGCTCGGCGATCTCGCGTCCCTTGCTTTTCAACAGCTCCGGATCGGTGGCGAAGACCTTCACTTCGATCGGCTGCGGCGACCAGGTGAGATCGCCGATGAGGTCGGTGAGAATGCCCGGGAATTCCCATTCGATGCCGGGTATGGCGACGTGGAACGCGGCGCGCAGCTCGGCGATCACGTCCTGGGTGTGCCGCTGTCGGTCGGGCCTGAGCTTGACCAGGAAATCGCCGGTGTTCGGCTCCGCGATGGCCAGCGCGAGGCGCGCGCCGGTGCGCCGCGAATAGCCCTCCACCTCGGGCGTGGCGCGCAGAATCTCTTCCGCCTGCAACAATTGGCGATTGGTTTCCTCGAGGCTCGTTCCATAGGGCGAGTGGTAGTCGATGATGAAGCCGCCTTCGTCCATCGGCGGCAGAAAATCGCTCTCCAGGTTTCCGTAAAGCACCATCCCCGCGCCCAGCACGAGGCCGCAGCCGAGCAGGGTCAGCCACCGGTATCGCAGCGCCGTGCGCACGGCGATCTCGTAGAGGCCGATGATGCGGCGCAAGACGAAGCCGCCCTCGCCGTCGCCTGGAGCCGGGCCGTGCTCCCGGGGGCCGCCATCCCCGATGAACCATGCCGCCAGCGACGGCGTGAGCGTCACCGCGAGGACGAGCGAGGTCAGCAGCGACACCACCATCGTCAGCGCCAGGGCGCGGAAGAAGACGCCCGTGATTCCGTCCAGGAACGCCAGCGGAACGAACACCACCACCGGGGTGAGCGTGGAGCCGACGAGCGGGCGGAAGATTTCCGCCATCGCAGAATGAATGGCCTCGATGCGAGGCAGGCCGGTGGCGCATTTGGCGTAGATGGCCTCCACCACGACGATGGCGTCGTCGATGACGAGACCGATGGCCGCCGCGATGCCTCCGAGCGTCATCAGATTGAAGCTCAATCCCGCCATTCGCATCGCCACCAATGCGATGAGGACGGTGACCGGGATGACGACGATCGCGGTCAGCGTCGTGCCCCAGTTGCGGAGAAACAGATAGATGATGACGACCGACAGGATGAGGCCGAACAGGATCGCTTCCCACACGCCCTGCACCGAAGCCCGCACCAGCAGCGACTGATCGTAGAAGAATGCGAGCTTCATGTCGGGCGGCAGCTCGCGTTGCAGCGCGCTCATCTCGGTCTTCAGGCCGTCGGCGATGTCGAGCGTGCTGCCGTCGGGCTGGCTGCGGACGTTGAGCAGCACGGCATTGACGCCCTCCGCAGTGACCACGTTGAACACCGGCTCCTGTGCACGTTCGACCCGCGCGAAGTCCATGAGGCGCAACGGACGGCCGTTCGCCACCGCGACGGTCACGTTCTCGATTTCGTCGATGCCGTGCACGCGGCCGTCGACGACTGTGAGATAGAGGGTGTGATCCTCTTCATGCATGCCGGTGGGCGCTACCAGGTTGGTCTTGACGAGGGCATCGGTGACCTGCGCGAGGCTGAGCCGCGCCGCATTCAGACGCAGCGGGTCGACGATGACGTGGTATTCGGGCGTGCGTCCGCCGACCAGGTCGACGCGCGCCACCCCGGGAACGCGCAGAAATCGCGGCTTGATGTCGTAACGGGCGCTCTCCCACAGCGTGGTGATGTCGCGCGTACGGCTGGTCAGGCTCACGCCGATGATGGGAAACGCCGAGAACGTCAGCCGCCAGATGGTCCCGGTGGCGGTGGCCGGAAGGGTGCTGCGGATTTGGGCGAGCCGGCCATTGACGTAGAGCTCGGACTGAATCATGTCCACTTGCCAGTTGAAGAAAACGTTGACTTCGGCGGAGCCGCGTCCGGTCGCCGAGCGCACGGATACCGCACCGGGAATGTCCTTCATCGCCTCCTCGATCGGCCGCGTGATGGTGGCCATCATTTCGTCGGCCGGCATCACCCCGTTGTCCACCAGGATGACGCAGCGGGGAAAATTGCTTTGCGGGAACACCGACGAAGGCATCCGCAGCGCCGCATAGACTCCGGCGAGGCACAACGCCACCGTGATGAACGCGATGGCGGTCGCGTTGCGGGTGGCAAACCGTCCGAGGGCTGGATTGGCGCTCATTTGTCGGGGCAACGTTCCTGATCACACGCGTTCAGCGCTTCGCGATCTTCACCTTCGATTCCTTGGGCAGTCCGTAGGCGCCGACGGTCACGATCGTGTCGCCCTCGTTGAGGCCCTCGGCCTCGACTTCGACGAGGTCGCCGTCGCGCAGGCCGGTCTTCACTTGCGTCTGCACCGCCTTGTCGCCCTCGACCACATAGATGACCCGCAGGTCGTCCGCCTTCACCACGCTTTCGCGCGGGACGGCGAGTCGATCGTGTAGCTCCTCGGTGGTGATGCGCGTGCGCACGAATTGGCCCGGTCGCAATCCGCAATCTTCGGGCAGCGCCAGCCGGACCGGGACAGCACCGGTCTTGGGGTCCACGGACGGTCCTACGAACGATACGGTGCCGGTGGTCGCGGGCTTGTTGGCATAGTCGGCGAAAATCTCCGCGGCCTGACCCGGCCGCAGCTGCGTCGCCTCATCCGCCGGGACGCTGACCGTTGCGACCAGGCGCTTCACGTCGATGATCTCGGCCACCACCGTGTTGATGTCGACGGTCTGGCCGGGCTGGACATTGATGCGCGCCACCACGCCATCCAGCGGCGAGGCGAGCTGCACCTGTGCAATCGCGGCCTGAGCCGATGCGAGCTCCGCGCGGGCGGCGGCGAGACGCTGTTCGGCCTCCTGTTTCGCCTGCATCGAGGTGCCCCCGAACGCGAGGATCCTGCCCTGGCGGGCCGCCACCTGGTCGGCAAATTCGAGCGCATGGCGCGCCTTGTCTACCGCAGCCTGGGCGATGCGGTCGTCGAGCTGGACGACGACGTCGCCGGCCTTCACGCTCTGGCCCTCGATGACGCGGATCGCGGCCACGATGCCGGCGGCGGGCGCCGCGAGACTGGCGCCGCCGCCGGGATGCCCGGCCTTGGCCGGTTCCGGCACCACCATGCCGTAGGCCTCGACCCGGGCCCGAAGATCCGTTTTCACGACCGTCCCGACCTGAACCGCCACTTCGGTATCCGCCTGCGCCTCCTCCTTGGGCACGGCTCCGCTGCAGCCGCCGAGCCCCAACAAGGCAACGCCCGCGATTGCGGCGCGCAACTTTGCGTTTCGGTTCGGGTGCACAGCCGTTACCGTTTCGCTCCCGGATGATTTCCGGCCCGTTGCGGAAGGAAAAAAATGCAGGCGACGATTATGGCTGCGAGAATGGCGGACGCATAGAAGCGGCTGAATTCAAGCCCGCCTTCCTCCAGCGGCTTGTCGAGCAGGTCGCCGAGCGTGGCCCCGAGCGGCCGCGTCAAAATGAATGCGCTCCAGAACAGAAACGTGTGCGAGATTTGGGTGTAACGATATGCGGCCGCGATCACCGCCAGGGCCGCGGCGAATACCAGGGCGCCTCCTTCGTAGCCGAGCCCATTGGTATCCGCCATCCAGTCGCCGAGGGCGGTGCCGAGCGTCTGGGAGAACAGGATCGCCACCCAGTAAAACATTTCGATCTTGGGCGTGGCGACGGTATTGACCGAGACGGATCCCGCCGACCAGTACCACACGCCGAGGGCGCCCATCAGGAGGGCGAACAGAATCGACACGCCGCCGGGATAGCCGATGCCCAGCGAGCGGTCGGCAAAGTCGGCCATCGTGGTTCCGGCCGTCGTGGTCGCGACGATGACGAACCAGTACAGGAACGGATGAAAGGCTTTGGCGGCGATCTGCGCGGCGACGGCGACGAAAAATATGCCGATGAAGATGATGCTGCTGAGCGCATATCCCAAATTCAACGACATGGAGACGGCGTCGCCGCCGGTTTCTCCCAATGTGGTGGCGAGAATCTTGATGAGCCAGAAGGCGAGCGTGACCTCCGGCACCTTGCTCGGCACCGCTGCGACCGTTCCATGCATGTCGGCGGAACCGTAGGTCGTGGCGCTGGGTCGATGGTCGATCATGGCGGTGCTCCCCGATTTCCGATACTGGGTGAAACTCCGTGTCTAATCCCGGGCCTTCCGCTGCGGGTCGATGGCCCTGCGGAGATGGTCGAGTTTGTCGAGCGAGGTCAGGGCCTCATCGGGCCTTGCCGCTGCGAGGGAAAGGACCATGGCTTCCAGGCCGACCAGCGTGGCGCCGTGCAGCGCGACCTGTCCCGGACGCCCGCGGGGTATCGCAACGACAACGTCGGCCATTCTCGCAAGCGGAGTATCGGGGGCTTCCGTCACCAGAACGGTCGCCAGGCCCGAGCTTTTCGCTTCGGCGAATACGGCGGTCACCTCTTTGTAAATGCGTCCATAGGCGAGGATCAGGAGCGTATCCCCCCGTTTCACGTCCAGCAGCTGATCGGCGAGCATCGAGCCGGTCGCGTTGAGCGTCCGGCTGCATCGCCCGCATCTTCCGAGCAGGACCGATACGTAGGTCGCCAGCGCCGCCGAAGGCCCGATGCCGAACACGACGATCCGATCGGACGCGTCGAGCACGCGAACGCCGGCAGCGATCTGGGCGCGGCATTCGTCCGATCTCAAGACTTCGACCCCTTCGCGGTGGGCCTGCAACACGCTGTCGAGGGCATGTCCGGTGCTTTTCTCCAAATCCCGGAGCGTGCGGCGCATGTCGTCGGCGGGGGTCGAAGCCCGGCTGGCCGAATTCAGGATGGCGCGCTTGAGATCGCCGAGGCCGGCGAAGCCGAGGGCCTGGATCGTCCGCACCACGGTGGCGTCGGACGTGCCGATGCGCTCGCCGAGGGCTGCCGCTGAGCTCGCCAGCACGATCTGGCGGTTTTCGTCGATGAATCGCGCGACCCGGCGGCCGGCAGCCCCGAGTTGCGGGTTGGCGTAGCGCAGGAGGTGATCGAGGTCGTTTCCGAGTTCGGCAGCGTCCGTCACGGCATAGCTCTCCTGCGGATCGAATCCCGCTTGGGCCGGGAATGTAGCAAAACATTCTCACGAAGATGTCATGTAGCATATATTACAAGAAATGCAAAGCTTGAAAAGAATGGACTGCGCCCGGCCGATGGATTCCGGCCTATCTCTTGGCCCTGGCTGCGTTTTTCGCTGACAGCGTCATTGCGCAATGCGGCCGCCCCCGCGCTTGGGGGGCAACGGGTCCGACGCGATCTGGGCAGGCGGTCGCTCGCGCTTGAATCAGATCGTTGTCATTGCCCGGTCGCTGCTCGCTCAGCCCGGCTCCAGGCCTCGGCTTCGGTAAGCCGGCGCCGAGGTCGGGGCGGTGAGAAATTTCACCAGCGCCCTGGCCGCGTCCATCTCCTTCGCCCCGACCTGGATGCCGCTCGAAAATACGGTGGTCTGCTGCACCTCCGGCGGCAGCGGGCCGACGAAGTCGACGCCGTCGAAATGCGCGAGTTCGCTCACCTGCTGGAAACCGATCTCGACTTCGCCGTTTGCAATGATGCTGCCGACGAAAACGCCGGTCGGGGTCTGCTTGAGCTTGGGGGCCACCGCGTCGGCGACGCCCAGGCGTTGGAACAGCGTGACGATGAAAACGCCGCTGGGGCCGGTGGAATAGCCGATCGATTTGGCGGCCAGGAGGGCTTTCTTCAGCGCCTCGGTCGAGCCGATGTCGGGCTTGGGCGCCCCGGCGCGCACCCCGACGCCGACGCCCGATTTCGCCAGGTCGACGCGGCTGCCCGGAACGACTTTGCCGGCCTTGGTGTAATCGTCGATCGCCGGACCCGCCATGATGATCAGGTCGTAGGTCTCCCCGGCCGCGATCCGCTTCTGGAGGTCGAGTGTTCCGGTGAAGATGGTCGTGACCTTGTGCCCGGATTCCTTTTCGAATCGCGGCGCCAGCTCGCGATAGGCCTGCTCGGTGGCCTGGGTCGAGAGCACCCTGATTTCTGCGGCCTCGGACACGCCGTGCGGCAGAACGGCGCCTGCCGCCGCGGCGGCTACGATGAAGAGCATGGAATTCATGGCGTGCGTCTCCCGGTTACACTTCTACTCCTCCTCCCGTCCGCCCTGCCAGCGCTTCACCACCGCATTGTCGATGCCGAACAGGTCGAGCAGGCGGCCGACGGTGTGATTGACGATGTCGTCGACGGTCTTGGGCCGGTTGTAGAAGGCCGGCATGATCGGGGCGATGATCGCGCCGATGTCGGCGAGCTGCGCCATGGTGCGCAGGTGGCCGCCGTGGAGCGGGGTCTCGCGCACCGCCAGCACGAGGCGGCGGCGCTCCTTGAGCACGACGTCGGCGGCGCGCGACAATAGCGAGCTCGTGACCCCGGTGGCGATCTCGCTCATGGTCTTGATGGAGCACGGCGCCACCACCATGCCCATGGTGCGGAACGAGCCCGACGAGATGGTCGCGCCGATGTCCGAATTGGGATGGTTGACGCAGGCCAGCGCGCGGACATCCTTGGTGGTGAAATCGGTCTCGTAGGCGAGCGTCATCTCCGCCGAGCGGCTGATCACCAGATGGGTCTCGATGTCGGTGCCGTGCAGCAATTCCAGCATGCGGATGCCGTAGATCGCGCCGGAGGCGCCGGATATGCCGATCACGAGCCGGCGCGGTGGGTCAGTCGTCATCCCTGGTTTCCTCGATGAACGATGCGCAGCAGCAGCCCGGCCTTGTCGAGACGATCCAGATGGTCGTACAAATCGGCATCGCCGCGATCTCCGTGCATCACACAGGACCGGCGGGACGCTGGGCATCGACGACGACCGCGGCGATCAGGATTTCCACCGCGCCCGGCGCGAAGGCGCGGGCCGCCGCCTGCTCATAGACGGAGACGTTGGCGCGGGCGGCCGCCTCGACGGACTCCGCCGGCTCGGCGGCGAGATTCGGTACCATCGCATACAGCGCCTCCTGCTGCAGGCGCTCGGCCTCGAGCTCGATGGCCTTGATTTTGGTGCGGAACAGTTCGGCGCTGTCGCGCCCGACCAGGGTCGAGCCGTCCTTGAGCTTTCGCCGCACCGTGCGCAGCGGCGCCACCACGTCGTCGTGCCACAATCCGGCCTGCTCGCACACCGCGCGCGCCTGCAGCGCCGGAATGAGCTTCTTGTCCGCGGCGAGCCACAGGAAGAACAGCAGCACGTTGACGTCGACGCCGCACTCGTCCTGCAGCGCGATGCAGGCGTCCGCCACTCCCGGCTGGCGGTAAGTCCGCAGCGAAAACCGCCAGAACGGCGATCCCCGGTTGATGTCGATGTCGGCGTCGGCCATGGGCCCCTCTCGTTGTTCTCCTTTGCCCGCCGAAGATAACACCGCGGCCGGAGAATGCCTGCATGCTCTGGCAAATCGCTGGCGTCTAGGCCCCGGCGGCCAACTTCTCATGGGCGTCCGCCTGGCGGAGCGTTTCGACGATACGCGCGGGGGTCAGCGGCATTTCGGCGAAGTGCACGCCGAATGGCGACAACGCATCCTCGATCGCGGCGATGATCGCGGCCGGCGCCGGGATGGCGCCGCCCTCGCCGGCGCCCTTGACGCCGAGTGGATTGAGCGGGTTCGGCGTTTCCACGTGCTCGATGACGCAGGCCGGCACGTCCGGCGCCGTCGGCATGAGATAGTCGGCAAAGCTCGTGGTGAGCGGCTGGGCGCCGGCGTCGTAGCGCATGAACTCGAACAGCGCATTGCCGATGCCATGGGCGACGCCGCCCTGGACCTGGCCGTCGACGATCATGGGATTGATCACGACGCCGCTGTCGTGGCCGACCGCGTAGTTGAGGATCCGGACCCCGCCGGTTTCGGGATCGACCTCGACTTCGACGATGTGGGTGCCGTTGCAGTAGGACGCCTGGGGTGGCGTGAACCAGGCGGTGTGCTCGAGGCCGGGCATCTGGCCCGGCGCCATGGAAAAGCCGGGCATGCCCTGGGCGAGCCGGGCCAGCTCGCCGAAAGTCAGGATCGGCTTGTTGCCGCCGCGGGCGACCGCGCGGCCGTCCTCCACGTCGATATCGGCTTCGGCCACGCCGAGGCTGCGCGCGGCGAGCGCCACCACCTGCCGCTTCACGTCGTCGCCGGCGATCATCGCCGAGCTTCCGGCATTGATCGCCTGCCGGCTGGCGAAGGCGCCGACGCCCTGGCTGATGGCATTGGTGTCGCCGAGCGTCATCACGATGTCCGTGATCAGGCAGCCGAGCCGGTCGGCGACGATCTGGGACAGGGTCGTGTGGGTGCCTTGCCCCTGGGTTGTCGCCCCCGTCGCCACCGCGACCTTGCCGTTGCGCAAGATGCGCACGGTGACGCCTTCGAACGGGCCGAGGCCGGTGCCTTCCACGTAATTGCCGATGCCGATGCCGACATAGCGCCCGGCGGCGCGTGCGGCCGCCTGGCGGGCCGGGAACCCGGCATAGTTCGCCAGCGCCATGGCGCGGGTCTGGCTGAGGGGGAAGTCGCCACTCGCATAGACCAGCGGCTTGCCGTCGCGGAACACCAAGCCGACGCGGTACGGCATCTGCTCGGGCGCGATCATGTTGCGCCGGCGCAATTCGGCGCGGTCGATGCGGAGCGCCCTCGCCACCCGGTCCATCAGCCGCTCCATGGCGAACACGGCCTGGGGGCGCCCGGCGCCGCGCACCACCGTGGTCGGCACCCGGTTGGTGAGAACGACCGTGGTCTCGAACTTGAAGGAAGGCACTACATAGGGCCCGGGAAAGGTGGTCGAGGCGATGTAGGGGGCGATGATTCCCCACGGCAGATAGGCGCCGTTGTCGTGGATCATTTCTCCGCGCAGGCCGAGGATGCGGCCACCGGCATCGACGGCGATGGCGACCTTCCAGTACTGGTCGCGCTCCTGGGTGGCGGACACGAAATGCTCGCGGCGGTCCTCGATCCATTTGACCGGGCGGCCGAGCTTGAGCGCGGCGACCGGGATGACGATCTCCTCGGCATAGAACGGCGCCTTGGTGCCGAAGCCGCCGCCGACGAACGGCGCGATGACGCGCACGTCCTCGATGTCGCGGTCGAGCAGGTCGGCGATGGTGGCGCGGCAGAGATGCGGGGTCTGCGTCGCCGACCACACCGTCAACGGGCCGGACGCCTCGTCGGGCCTCGCCAGCACGGCGCGGCCCTCCAGCGTCATCGCGGCGCCGCGGTGCTGGAAAATCTCTTCCTCGAACACATGGGCCGCCGTCGCGAAGGCGCGCTCGACCTCGCCATAGGCCATGGGAATGAAGGCGGCGACATTGGTGGCGAGGTCGCTGTGGCTGCGCGGCGCCGCGGCCGCGAGCGCGTCGCGGCAATCGCTGGCGGCGGGGAGCATCTCGTAGTCGATTGCGACCGCGGCGGCGGCGTCTTCGGCGAGATAGCGATCGTCCGCGATGACCACCGCGACGGCCTCGCCGACATAGCAGACCTCGCCGCGCGCGAGCGCATGCTGGGTGCGGAGCGCCGTGATGGCGGCATTTGGCACCGGCATCGGCAGGCGCTCGGTGGCGAGGCGGCCCGGCATGTCCTGCGCGGTGAACACCGCATGGACGCCCGGCATCGCCAGCGCCGCGGCGGTGTCGATGGCGCCGATCCGGGCATGGGCGTGCGGGCTGCGCACGAAGGCCGCATGAAGCATGCCCGGCAGTTTCAGGTCGTCGACAAAGCGCGCCCGCCCGGTGAGCAAAGCTGGATCTTCGACCCGTGGCACGCGGACGCCGAATTGCCGGGCGCCCACGATTCAAGCCCCGGCGCGCCGCGTGGCGGCGCGATCGAATGCATGACGGGCGGACGGGACGGGATTCATGGGCAAGTCTGGTCAGGGGCAGGGTGCGGGGTCGCAACGTGCCCGCAGGCGCAGCGCGGCGCAATACGATTCGCTGTTTCACGCTGATCGCCGCCGGCGGCGATCCGGCCCGGACTCCAAGGATACCTTCATGCGCGCCTATGCCGCAGCCATTAGGCAGGACGATCGGGGAGAGGCCAGGGCGTTCGCGTGGCGATGCGATCAAGCGGCCGGGATGATGCATTCGACGTCGGCAATTCGCCCTCGGCGCCCTTGACCCGGGGACCCTTCAATCCAAAAGTGGAACCGATCGGACGACAATAAGAACGACAATACGGGAGATGCGCGACATGGCCAACGCCCGGCCTCGGATGCAAACGGGATTTGCGGCATTGGTGCTGGTCGCGGCGGCGCTGGTCGGCGGCGTCCCCGCGATGGCGCAGGACCCCGCCAAGGGCTATCCCAACCGTCCCATCACCCTGGTGGTGCCGTTCGCGCCCGGCGGCAGCACGACCATCGTCGCCCGCATCGTCGCCGACCGCATGGCCGAAACGCTGGGACAGCAGATCATCATCGAGAACCGCCCCGGCGCCGGCGGAACCGTCGGCACCCGCCAGGTCGCCAGAAGCGCGCCGGACGGCTACACCATCGTGCTCGGTTATACCGGTACGCTGGCCATCGGCCCGTCGCTGTTTCCCAATGTCGGATATGATGTGCGCAAGGATTTCGCCCCGATCGGCCGCATCGCCACCGCGCCGAACACGCTCGTGGTCCACCCCTCCTTCAACGTGCATTCGGTCAAGGAACTGATCGACTATGCCAAGGCGAACCCGGGCAAGGTCAATTACGGCTCGGCCGGTGTCGGCACCGTCGGGCATGTCGGCGGCGAGCTGCTGGCGACGATGGCGGGCATCAAGCTCACCCACATCCCCTATAAGGGGACCGGCCCCGCCATGACCGACCTGCTGGGCGGCCACATTCTGATGTCCTTCGCCCCCATTCCCGCGGTGCACGAGAGCACCAAGAGCGGGCTGTTGCGCATGCTCGCGGTCACCAGCCTGACCCGTTCCTCCCTGGTGCCGGACGTACCGACCATCGCGGAGGCCGCGTTGCCCGGCTTCGAAGCGGTGCTGCTGTACGGTCTCGCCGCGCCGGCGGGAACGCGGCGTCCGATCGTCGAGCGTCTCAACAAGGCGTTGCGCACCGCCGTGGCGTCGGACGAGGTGCGCGGGCGGCTGGCGGTCGAAGGCGCCGAGCCGCGGCCGAGCACGCCCGAGGAATACGGGGTCGATATCGACCGCGAAGAGACCCAGTGGTCCAAGGTGGTCAAGGCGTCCGGCGCCAAGCCGGAATAGGGGGACATGATGACGAGGCGAAACCATGCCGCCCCGGTCGCGGCGGCGCTGGCCGCGGCGCTCGCTGGCGTGATCCCCACGAAGGCCCAGGACTATCGGACCCAGGACTATCCGACCCGTCCCATCACCCTGATCGTTCCGTATACGCCCGGCGGCGGCAACGACGCCATGGCGCGGGTGGTCGCCGACAAGATGAGCGTCGTGCTCAGGCAGCAGATCGTGATCGAAAACCGCGGCGGTGCCGGCGGCTCGATCGCGACCCGCCAGGTCGCCCGCGCGGCGCCGGACGGATACACGCTGGGGCTCGGCGGCACCGGCACGCTCGCCATCGATCCCACGCTCTATCCCAATGTCGGGTACGATCCGCGCAAGGATTTTGCCCCGGTCGGCCTGATCGCGACCAGCGCGCTGGTGGTGCTCGTCAATCCATCC
>DASYNT010000271.1:0-8591 GCA_036008405.1 Xanthobacteraceae bacterium | reverse complement strand
TGCGGCGCGGGCCACCCAAGCCGGTGGTCCGCAGCTGGGTGTCGTTGCCGGTCGGGGTCGTTACCCTGGCGGAGCGGCATGGCGGCATGCGGGTCGACCGCGGGTTGTTTGAAGTCATGGTGGCGGAGGTCGCCGTTCATGCGGCACCGTTCACGGCCGTGCACGGCCGCGCCATGGAAGGCGTGCACATGCTGGGCACGTCGGGAACCGTCACCACCATCGCCGGCATCCATCTCAACCTGCCGCGCTACGACCGGCGCCGGGTCGACGGCTGCTGGCTGAGCGAGGCCGAGGTGACCCGGGTGATCGACCGGCTGATCGACATGACCTACGAGGACCGCGTCGCCAATGCCTGCATCGGCTTCGAGCGCGCCGACCTGGTGCTGGCCGGCTGCGCCATTCTCGAAGCCATCCGCCGCGCTTTCCCATGTCCGCGGCTGCGGGTCGCCGACCGCGGCCTGCGCGAGGGCATCCTCGTCAAGCTGATGCGCGAGGACGGCGTCTGGGCGCACGCTCCGGGCGAAGCATGACCGCCAAGGGCGGTCGCGGCGGCCGCGAACTCAAGGTGCGCGTGCGCAGCGGCAAGGGCCGTACCTTGGCCTCGAAATTGTGGCTGGAGCGCCAGCTCAACGATCCCTATGTGGCGCGCGCCAAGCGCGAGGGCATGCGCTCCCGCGCCGCTTTCAAGCTCGCCGAGATCGACGACCGGTTCCGCCTGTTCAAGCCCGGGGCCAAGGTGGTGGACCTCGGCGCCGCGCCCGGCGGCTGGAGCCAGGTCGCGGCCGAGCGCAGCCTTGCCACCGACGGCAGGGGCCGGGTGGTGGCGATCGACCTGCTCGACATGGCGCCGCTCCCGGGCGTCGCGTTCCTCGCCCTCGACTTTCTCGATCCGGATGCGCCGGAGCGGCTCAAGGCGCTGCTGGGCGGTGCCGCCGATGTGGTGATGTCCGACATGGCCGCCAATGCCACGGGGCACCGCAAGACCGACCATCTCAAGATCATGGCGCTGGCCGAGACCGCGGCGACGTTCGCCCGCGAGGTGCTCAGGCCGGGCGGGACATTTCTGTGCAAGGTGCTGCAGGGCGGCACCGAAGGTACGCTCCTGGCCGACCTCAAGCGCGACTTCGCCACGGTCAAGCACGTCAAGCCGGCCGCGAGCCGGCCGGACTCGGCGGAACTCTACGTTCTGGCGACGGGATTTCGCGGGGACGCAGCTCTCGCCCAGCCAGCAGGTCGCTAATTAGCGGGGGAGGTCGAGGCCGGCGACCCGGGGCCGAGCGAGTCAGGTTCCGGGCTTCTTCGAATGCCCCGCATGGGTTTCCGCCGTAGCGTCTCGGCACCACCGATAGAACGCGTCGTAGCCGCATCGAACCGGGATCAGTCGGGGATTGGTCTTGTAATCGTCATCGGCGCGAACATCGATCAGCGCAGGGCGATGAGGCGTCCCGACAAGGGCACAGGCTCGTCGATGGATATGGCCGTTTTCCAGGGCGTGGCTGCGTCCTCACTTCGAGCGGGGGCGAGATTCTTGTGCACGAAAGCTTCGCTTTCGTCATTCGGCGGCAACCGCTCGACGTTCCTTGCGCTCTCGCCCTTTATCCCGAGCACGGCGTCTATTGCGACGCAGCCAATGCTGGAGTCGATCGAGATACAAATAGATCACCGGTGTGGTGTAGAGCGTCAACAGCTGGCTCAGTGCGAGCCCGCCGACCATTGCGTAGCCGAGCGGTTGGCGCAGCTCAGAGCCTGCGCCTGTGCCGAGCGCAAGAGGCACGCCCGCGAGCATCGCCGCCGCGGTCGTCATCAGGATCGGACGAAAGCGCAACAGGCATGCTTCGCGAATCGCGTCCGCCGGCACGGCATGACGGTCGCGCTCAGCCGCGATGGCGAAATCGACGAGCATGATGCCGTTCTTCTTGACGATGCCGATCAACAAGATGATTCCGATGATGCCCATCACCGAAAGGTCCATGCCGCCGAGGCTCAAGGCCAACAGTGCACCGACACCGGCCGAAGGCAATGTCGACAGAATGGTCAGCGGGTGGATGAAGCTCTCGTAGAGAATCCCGAGGATGATGTAGACCACGATGAGAGCCGCCCCGATCAGGATCGGCGTGCTCGCGAGCGAAGCCTGGAACGCCTGGGCATTGCCCTGGAACGTGCCGATGACCGTTCCGGGCATGCCGATGTCGCGCGCCGCCTGGGTGATGGCATCCACGGCCTGGCCGAGCGCAATGTCGGGCCGCAGATTGAACGCCAGCGTGACCGCCGGAAACTGACCCTGGTGCGTAATCGCAAGCGGTCCCACCTTGTTCGAATCTATATCCACCAGGGCGGTAAGGGGAACGACGCCGCCCGTCACCGGCGACTTTACGTAGATGTAATCGAACGACGTCAGGTCATTTTGCAGCTCGGGCGTGATCTCCAATATGACCGGACTCGTGTTGAGCTGGGTGTAGTATTGCGTCACTTGACGCTGGCCGAAGGCGTCGTAAAGGGTGTCGTCGATCATTTGCGCCGAAATACCGAATCGTGACGCGTGGTCGCGGTTGATGGTCACTTTGAGTTGTGGCGAGTTCGCCAGCAGATCGCTCGACGCATCCAGGATTTCCGGCAGCGTTCGCATCTTCTCGAGCAGCTTTTGCGACCACTCCGTCAACTCCGCGATGTTGATGGCCTGGAGCGTGTACTCGAATCCGCCACGCGACAGACGCACGCCGACATTGATGTCCTGGGCCGCTTGCATGAAGAGAGTTACGCCCTGAATCTCCGCGAGCCGCGGCCGCAGCCGGGCTATCACCTGGGAAGCGGTCGCCTTTCGCTGGTCATGCGGCTTGAGTGCGATATTGAAGCGTCCAATATTCGCAGTCGTGGGATTGTCGTTGTTGCCGGTCTGGGAAGCGAAGGCCTGCACGTCGGGATCGGCCAAGAGGACCTCGCCGATGTCCCGCTGCAAGCGAAACATTCTCTCGGGCGACACGTCCTGCGCGGCTTCCGACACGGCGGTGATCAGGCCGGTATCCTGGATCGGGAAGAACCCCTTGGGAATTTGAATGGCCATCACCACCGTCAGCCCGATTGTGGCCAGGAACACGCAGAGCGTGATTGCCTGATGACGCAACACCAAGTCGAGGCTGCGACGATAGCCCGACAGCATCGCGTCGAAACACGACTCGATTATGCGGTACATGCGGCCGTGATTGCCTGTTTCCTCCTTCAGGAAGCGCGAGCACAGCATCGGTGCGAGCGTCAGCGAGACCACGACCGAGACAGCGATCGAGGCGGTCACGGTCAATGCGAATTCGCGAAAAATGCGGCCGATGATGCCGCCCATGAGGAAGAGCGGAATGAACACCGCCACGAGCGAAAGGCTGATTGACAGTACCGTGAAGCCGATTTCCCGTGACCCTTCGAGTGCTGCCTCGAGCGGCGATGATCCCCGCTCGATGTGGCGATAAATGTTTTCGATGACCACCACGGCGTCGTCGACCACGAACCCGATGGCGATCGTGAGCGCCATCAGGGACAGATTGTTGAGGCTGAAATTGAGGACATACATCGCCGCGAACGAGCCCAGCAGCGCCAGCGGTATGGTGATGGCTGGAATCAGCGTGGCCCAAAAATTGCGCAGAAACAGGAGAACGACGATCACGACGAGGCCGATGGTGAGCACCATCGTGAATTCGACATCGCGCACCGAGGCGCGGATCGTCGTCGTCCGGTCGAGGATGGTCTCGACCGTCATGGCAGGAGGAATGTTGGCGGTGAGCCGCGGCAGCAGCTCCTTGATCTTGTCGACCGTCTCGATGACATTGGCGCCGGCTTGCTTGAAGACGTTCAGTATGATTCCGAGCTCGTTGTTTTGGTATCCGGCGAGGTTGCGGTTGGACGCCTCGGCCACCGCCCGACCGACATCGCGCACGCGAATGGGGGCGCCGTTGCGGTAAGCCAGGATGACGTCCTCGAAGAGTTCGGCGTCGATGATCTGGTCGTTGGCCGCAATCGTGAACCCGGTTTCGGCGGTGTTGAGGAAGCCTTTGGGAGAATCCGTCGTGGCGCTGACGATCGCCGGGCGAATTTCCTCCAGGGTGAGACCCATCGAGGCGAGCTTTGCAGGGTCCACCTGAACGCGGATCGAAGGGCGCCGGTCGCCGCCGATCTGAGCCAGCCCGACGCCCGAGACTTGCGATATCTGCTGGGCGAGAAAGCTGTCGAGGTATTCATTGATTCTGGTGAGCGGCAGGGTCGCCGAGTGCGCGCCGAGGATGAGAATTGGCGGGTCGGCCGGATTGACCTTCCGGTAAGTCGGCGGCAGCGTCATGTTCAGCGGCAATGTCTTGGCAGCAACCGAGATTGCCGCCTGCACGTCTTGTGCTGCCGCATCGATATTGCGATTGAGATCGAACTGGACCACAACCTGCGCGGCGCCGAGCGTGCTGTACGACGTCATCTGCGTAATGCCGGGAATCTGGGAGAACTGACGCTCGAGCGGTGTCGCAACGGAGACCGCCATGGTTTCCGCGCTCGCGCCGGCAAGGGTAGCCGTGATCTGAATGGTCGGAAAATCGATCTGCGGTAACGAAGCGACCGGCAAGAACGGAAAAGCGGCAATTCCTATGAAGGCTATGGCTGCCATGACCAGGGAGGTCGCGACCGGCCGATGAATGAATGGCTCGGAGAGGTTCACCTGTCCGCCCCTAAGTCCGACCGGTTGTGGCGACGCGGCGGTCGTTCGAGCGTTGGGCCGAAGCCTTCGTAGAACGAAGAACGCGGAGCATGGGTGTCGCCGGAAGTGATCATTGCCAGTTCCCCGCCTGTCCGGCAAGACTTCGGAAATCGGAGACGGCCGACGTCGGGTCTACGCACGAGCCGGTCGACGGAAATGGCCGTTATTGAGGGCCATCCCCCGTCACCCCACTTCGGCGGGCTCCTTCTGCTTCGCCCCGCGGTGCTTGGCCATGTCCGCGCCGGCATCGGGCGGCATGGTCGCGAACAGGAAGGTCGAGCTCGCCGCGATCAGGCTGACAACGATGAAGGCCGGCGGAAAATCCGCCGCGGCCAGCATGGTTTGGCCGCGAATGCGCAGCACCGTCTCGACCACCAGGGCGCCGACCGCGACGCCGACCGACTGGGACAATTGCTGGGCGACGGCGACCAGCGCGGTGGCGCGGCTCATGCGGTGCGGCTCGATCTCGGCGAAGGCGATGGTGTTCACGCTGGTGAACTGCAGCGAGCGGAAGAAGCCGCCGAGCAGCAGCACGGCCACGATCGCGGCCACCGGGGTGGTGGCGGTGAAGGCGGCGCAGGCCATCAGCATGACGGAGGCGATCAGCGCATTCCAGGTCAGCGTATCGCGAAAACCGACCCGCCGCAGGATGCGCGGCACCGCCCATTTCATCATCATCGCCCCGGCCGCGGTGGAAAGCGTGATCAGCCCGGACTGAAACGGCGTCCGTCCGAAGCCGATCTGCAGCAGCAGCGGCAACAGGAACGGCAGCGCGCCGGTGCCGACCCGGAAGATGAAGCCGCCGCCGACGCCGGCCCGGAAGCTCGGCAGCTTGAACAGCGACAGGTCGACCACCGGCGCCGGGATGCGCCTGGCATGGACGATGTAGGCAAAGGTCGCGGTCGCCCCGCCGGCGACCAGGGCGGCGATGACGGTCCCGGGAACGAACTTGATCCCGGTCACGGTCAGGCCGAACGCCAGGCCGCCGACGCCGAGCCCGACCAGCGCCATGCCGACGAAATCGAACGGCTCGACGGTGTCGGCGCGAACGTCCTCGACGAAGCGCGTCACCAGGAAGATGCCCAGGAGCCCGATCGGCAGGTTGACCAGGAAGATCCAGTGCCAGGTCGCATAGGTGGTGATGAACCCGCCCAGCGGCGGCCCCAGCATCGGCCCGATCAGCGCCGGCATGGTCAAAAACGACATGGCGTCGACCAGATTCTGCCGCCCGACGGTGCGGATCAGCACCAGGCGCCCGACCGGCGACATCATTGCGCCGCCCATGCCCTGGAAAAACCGGGCGACGACGAAATGCCCGAGCGACTGGGAGAACGCGCAGCCGATCGAACCGAGCATGAATACGGCGATCGCGGTGCGGAAGATGGTGCGGGCGCCGTAGCGGTCGGCCATCCAGCCGCTGGCGGGAATGAAGATCGCCAGCGCCAGCAGGTAGGACGTGATGGCGAGCTTGAGCTGCAGCGGGCTCGATCCGATGTCCGCCGCGATGGCGGGCAGCGAGGTCGATATGACGGTGGAGTCCATGTTCTCCATGAACAGCGCGACGGCGACGATCAGGGGGACGAGGCGTTCGCGGGTCATGGATCGGTTCGGATCACGCGATTGGCCCGGGAGCGGGGCTAGGAATCGAGCTTATATCAGTCCGGCATGTCCCGCTGGAATGTTGGCCGGGAATGCCTAAATTGATGCCGGGAACCGGACGCGGAGAAGGTTCGGCTATGATCTACATCGTGGCGGTCTTGTTGCCCCCCTTGGGACTGTTGCTCAATGGACAGCCCTTCGCGGCGGTGCTCAACTTTGCGCTCATCATCCCGTGCCTGCTGTTCGGGCTGGTGTTCCATGTCCTGCTGCTGGTGCCGTCGCTGCACGCGGTGATCGCGGTCCACATGAAGCGCGAGGAGCGCCGGCACCGGGAAATCGTCCAGGCGATCGAGCGGCATGGTCCGCCGCCGGGATGGGGAAGATATTGACCGCGGCCGATCTTGCCCGGCATCCGGCGACCCCCGGTGCGACGCTGGAGGAGCGCATGCGGCTTTTCCGGCAATCCGCTTTCCATTGTCGGGGCCGCGTGCTAACGACCCGCGCCAACTCTGCACAAGCCGCGAGTCGCAGGCGGTCTCGTCCGCGACGCCGGTTTTCATCTCGATCGCCGGTGGCGGCAAGGAGTTCGGCATGGCCCAGACTGTCAATGGCGCCCCCCGCGAGGCTTTTACCTTCGACGATGTGCTGTTGAAGCCCGGGTTTTCCGACGTCCTGCCCACCGAAGTCGACATCCGCTCCCGAATCACCCGCGACATCTTCCTGAACATCCCGGTGGTCGCCTCGGCGATGGACACCGTGACCGAGGCCGCCATGGCGATCGCCATGGCCCAGGCCGGCGGCATCGGGGTCATCCACCGCAATCTCGACCCGGACCAGCAGGCCGGGCTGGTGCGCAGGGTCAAGAAGTTCGAGTCCGGGATGGTCGTGAATCCCCTGACCATCCATCCGCAGGCGACGCTGGCCGATGCGCTGGCGTTGATGCAGGAGCACCGGATCTCCGGGGTCCCGGTGGTCGAGGGCACCGGCACGCCGGGCCGCCTGGTGGGCATCCTCACCAACCGCGACGTGCGCTTTGCCACCGACCCGCGGCAGACGGTGGCCGAGCTCATGACCAGGGACCGGCTGGTGACCGTGCGCGAAGGCGTCGGCCAGGACGAGGCCAAGCGCCTGCTGCACCAGCACCGCATCGAAAAGCTGCTGGTGGTGGACGACCAATACCGCTGCGTCGGCTTGATCACGGTGAAGGACATCGAGAAGGCGGTGGCCTATCCCGACGCCTGCAAGGACGACCAGGGCCGCCTGCGGGTCGCCGCGGCGACGACGGTCGGCGAGGCCGGCTTTGAGCGCACCGAGCGCCTGGTCGAGGCCGGGGTCGATCTCGTCATCGTCGACACCGCCCACGGCCATTCGCGCCGCGTCCTCGAATCGGTCGGGCGGATCAAGCGGCTGTCCAATGCGGTCCAGGTCGTCGCCGGCAACATCGCCACCACGGAAGGCGCCAAGGCGCTGATCGATGCCGGCGCCGATGCCATCAAGGTCGGCATCGGGCCGGGCTCGATCTGCACCACGCGGATCGTCGCCGGGGTGGGGGTGCCGCAGCTCACCGCCATCATGGATGCGGTCGAGGCGGCGCAGCACAGCGGCACGCCGGTGATCGCCGACGGCGGCATCAAATATTCCGGCGACCTCGCCAAGGCGATCGCGGCCGGCGCTGATTGCGCCATGGTGGGCTCGCTGCTCGCCGGCACCGACGAGACCCCGGGCGAGGTGTTTCTCTACCAGGGCCGCTCCTACAAGGCCTATCGCGGCATGGGCTCGGTCGCCGCCATGGCCCGCGGTTCTGCCGATCGCTACTTCCAGCAAGACATCAAGGACAACCTCAAGCTGGTGCCCGAGGGCATCGAGGGCCAGGTGCCCTACAAGGGGCCGGTGGCAAACGTGCTGCATCAGCTTTCGGGCGGTCTGCGCGCGGCCATGGGCTATGTCGGCGCCCACGACATCGCCGAATTGCACCAAAAGGCGGAATTCGTGCGCATCTCCAATGCCGGCCTGCGCGAAAGCCATGTCCACGACGTGACCATCACCCGGGAAAGCCCGAACTATCCGGGCCGGGACTGAGGACTTGTCCGTTAAAGATCGCTTCGATCGGCGTGAACGAGCGGCCTTGCTACTCCCTCTCCCGCTTGCGGGGGAGGGTTGGGGAGGGGGCTCTTGCAGCGAGTCCGTGCCGTGGAATTGCCCCCTCCCTGATCCTCACCCGCAAGCGGGAGAGGCGACGAGAACGGAAGCGACTGTTGGCGGACGA
>DASYNT010000270.1:0-6270 GCA_036008405.1 Xanthobacteraceae bacterium | reverse complement strand
CCGTTCGACTGAAAGGCCTCGACGGTTTCGTTCTCCATCGCGTCGGGCAGGTCGTGGATGCCGGGAATCTTGTAGTCGGCGAGCGACGCGTTGGTCACCTGGCCGCCGTCGAACTGCATCTTCTCGAACATGGTGAACCCCAGCTGCATCATCGCCGCGCCGGAAATCTGCGATTCGCAGATTTTCGGGTTGATCGGCCTGCCGATGTCGCAGACGTTGATCAGCCTGGCGATGCGGACATGGCCGGTCTCGGTGTCGACCTCGACCTCGGCACCCACGCCCGACACCATCCAGAACGGCGTCACGTTGGCGGTCAGGCCGGTGCCGGGTGCCGGCCACACATAGTCGGGCTTGTAGACGCCGGTGCCGACGATGTTGCCGGCCTGCATGCTGTATTTCTTCTGGAACAGGTCGGCGACCGAGTAGTTGGTGCCGTCCGGCAGGCCGAGATCGCGCGCCATCGCCGCGATCTTGTCGCGCGCCTCCTCGGCGGCGAGGCGGACCGCATGTCCCATGTGGAACAGCGAGCGCGAGCCCAGCGTGCCCATGTCGTAGGGCGTCACGTCGGTGTCGCGCGGCACCACGTTCACCGCTTCCGCCGGGACGTTGAGGATTTCGCCCACCATTTGGGCCATCGCCGTGTCGGAGCCCTGGCCCATGTCCACTGTGCCGCAGTAGAGCGTGGTGCTGCCGTCGGCGTTGACGTTGACGACGGCGACCGAGGTGGTCGGCGAGATCACCGCCTTGATCGCGATGGCGAGCCCGCGGCCGCGCTTGACCGGGCCGTCGCCGCGGGCGAACGGCTTGTCCCAGTTCATCCGCTCCGCGACCCGCTCCAGCACTTTTTCCACCGCGGCGTCCTTGAGGGGAGTGCCGGTGGTGTGGTTGCCGCTTTCATGCATGATGTTCCGGCGCCGGAACTCCAGCGGATCGATATCGAGCGCCCGCGCGATCATGTCGGTGTGGGACTCGTAGGCCCATACCAGTTGCGGCACGCCGAACCCGCGCAAGGCGCCGGACGGCGGCTGGTTGGTGTAGAGCGCGTAGGAATCGATCGATACGTTCGCGATCTGGTAGGGGCCGGACGCCGTGAACCCCGACTTCTGCGCCACCCGCGGGCCGATGTCGGCATAGGCGCCGCCGTTCCAGAACACCTCGCAGCGGCGCGCGGTGAGGCGGCCGCCGGCGTCGACCGCGCTCTCGATGCGGAACGTCATCGGGTGGCGGGTGATGGTATAGAACATCTCCTCGAACGGCAGCGCCACCTTGACCGGCCGCTTCGCGATCATCGACAGCGCGGTGACCAGCGCCTCCAGCTTGATATAGAGCTTGGCGCCATAGCCGCCGCCGAGGAACGCCACCTTGACGCGGACGCGGTTCTCCGGCCAGCCGAGCAGGCGGGCGATCTCGATGCGCACGAAGGACGGGCCCTGCGAGGCGGTGTAGAGCGTGAGGCGCTTGTCCCTGAAATCGGCGATCGAGACGAACGGCTCGAACGGGAGATGCAGCACCTTCTGGGTGCGGAACTCGTGTGCGAACACATGGGCGGCGGACGCGAAGGCGGCGTCGACGTCGCCGGTGCGGAGTCGATAGTCGAGGGCTATGTTGGTGCCCTTGACGCCCCTGAGATGCTTGAGGTCGGCGAAGGTGCCGGCGGGCTTGAGCTCGTCGTGCACCAGCACCTCGTTCTGCGCCGCCTCGACCTCGTCGAACACCGCGGGCAACTCGTCATATTCGGCGACGATGAGCGCGGCGGCCTGTTCCGCCACATGGGGATCCTCCGCCAGCACCACCGCGACGGGCTCGCCGACATAATGCACCTTGTCGATGGCGAGGATCGGCTGGTCGTGGAAGGCGGGGCCGTAATAGGGATGCGGGATGACCTTGCGCACGTCGTCCGAGGTGACGATGCGGTAGACGCCGGGCACCGCCTGCGCGGCGCCGGTGTCGATCGACCTGATCCGGCCATGGGCGACGCTGGAGCGGAAGATGCGGCCGAACAGCATGCCCGGCAGCCGCAGATTATGGGTGTATTCGGCCCGCCCGGTGACCTTTTCGCGAGCTTCGAGCCGCGGCAGCGAGCGGCCGATCTGGCCACCGGAAATCATCGGCGTCGCAGGGATCGTCATCAGTGGCTCGCTCCGTCGGCATGGCCGTCGAGCGCCTGGCGCACCGCACGGCGCACATAGACGCGCAGCAGCTCGCGCTTGTAGGCGGCAGATCCGCGCACGTCCGACACCGTTTCCGCTTGCGCCGCGGCGGCATCGCCGGCGCGCGCCAGCACCGCGTCGTCGATGGTGGCGCCGGAGAGAACCTCCTCGGCCCCGGCAAGGCGGATCGCCTTTTCGGTGGCGGCGCTGGCCACCACCCGCACGGCGCGCATGGTATGGCCGTCGGTCTCCAGCGAAACCGCGACGCCGAGTGCCGGCCAGTCGTCCGCGGCGCCGGTGGTCACCTTGAGATAGGCGGCGCGACGCCTGCCCTGGGCGGGAATGCGCAGCTCGGTGATGAGTTCGCCCGGCTCGAGCACGGTCTCGTAATAGCCGGCGAACAGGTTCTCGACCGCGAGCATGCGCTCGCCGCCGCGGCCCGCCACCACGATGCCGGCGTCGAGCGCGATGAGCACCGGCGGCAGGTCCATGTGGGGATCGCCATGGGCGAGGTTGCCGCCGATGGTGGCGACATTGCGCACCCGCACATTGGACAGCCGGCGCATGGTGCGCACGATCACTCCGGCGCGTCTGGCGACCTCGGCGGAGCGCTCCACATCGGAGAGCGGCGTCAGCGCCCCGATCACGAGGCCGCCGTCGGCGCCGACGGCGATGCGCCGCAGCGTCGCGATCTTGCGCAGGCTGACGAGGCGGCGCGGCTGGAACACGCCGGCCTTCATCATCAGCATCAGCGCGGTGCCGCCGCCGAGCGGGCGCACCGAAGCGTCGTCGGGATCGAGCAGTTGCAAGGCCTCCTGCAGCGTCGCGGGCTCGGCCAGTTCGAACGGCGTCATGGCGGGGCTCCCCCGGCGGCGAAGGCCGCGCGCATCTTTTCGACGAAGCCCTTTTCCATCTCCTTGGCCTTAGATTTGAGCACCGGCTGGCCCATGCTGCCGAGCTTGCCGGTGATGTTGGCGTCGATGGAATATTTCACCAGCGTCTCGTCGCCCGCCTCCGACAGGTCGGTGGTGGAGATCGCGGTGAAGCGTCCGACGACGCCGATCGGCGTGCCTTCGATCCTGGCCTCGATGCGGTCGGGGGGAGAGATTTTCGTCACCTCGACGCTCACCTTGAAGCTGAACTTCATGAAGGCGACCTTGGTATCGAGCACCGCGTCGTAATGGGTCGCGTCGATCTCCTCGAGGTCGCGCACGCCGTCGACGCATGAGGCGAAGAACGGCGCGTTCTGCAGCGCGTCGAACACGGCCCGGCGCGGCGCCGGGATGGTTATCTCGCCGCTGACGATCATCGCGCCGGCGCCATTTCGACGAGCTTCATCAGCTCCGCGACGACGTGCTGCGGGCATTCGAGCGGCGTCAGGTGGCGGGCCTTCCTTATCACCGTCAGGGTCGAGCCGGAGATGCCTCGATGAAGCGTCTGCGACATCGCCACCGGCGTCGCATAGTCCTCCTCGCCGACCGCGATGCGGACCGGCATCTTCAGGCGCGGCAGGGCGGCCGTCAGGTCGCAGGCGCCGAGCATGCGGCAGGTCTCCGCATAGGCCGACGCGGTGTTGGCGAGGAACACCGCGACGCTCGCGTCGAGCACATCCTTGCGGCTGGCGCGGAATTCATCGGTGAACCAACGGGTGGTCTGGAACTCGAGGAGCGCATCGAGGCCCTTGGTCTCGGCGGTGCGGGCGCGCTCCTCCCATTTGTCGGGAGCGTCGTACCAGGCGGTGGTGTCGAACAGGCCGAGCCCGGCGGCGCGGTGCGGATAGGCGGCGGCGAAGGCGAGCGTGATGCATCCGCCCATCGACGCGCCCGCGACGATGGCGGAACGCCAGCCGACGTGATCGAGCAGGTCGGCGAGGTCGTCGGCGAACGGCTCGACGCGATAGGGGCCTGCCGGCTTGTCGGAGCGGCCATGGCCGCGGCAGTCATAGACCAGCACCGCCGTGGTATCCGCGAGCGCGGGCGTCACCGCGTTCCAGAAGGTGTGATCCATGCCGAGCGAATGGATGAGGACGATCGGCGCGGCGTCTTTCACCCGTCCGCGGACTTCGTAGGCGAGTTGCGCGCCGTCGCGGACCTTCACTCTGGAAATCGTCATCTGGCGCAACCCTGAGGGGGCCATGCCCGGCCGTTCGACGTCCGGGCCCCATGGCTGCAAGCTTCATACACACATCAAGCTCGCGTCAAAAGTCCCCCGCAGCGGGCAGGGGGCAAGCGGCGTGCTCGCGGGCCTGTGGGCGCGCAATAGCCATTGCCGCCCCGGCGCGCGGCCGGCGGAATGCGCTTCGCCATTGCGCCCCACGCGCCGGCGGCGCAGCTTGGTGCCACCTGCGCACGCCATCTGCCCCCTTAAGCGATTCGCCTGCTAAGCTCGGACATGCTTCGCCGTCCCCGCCGCAACTCCCTGCAGTGGTGCCGCGCCGCGCTGCTTGCGGCGGCGTTGACGCTGGCCGGCGGCTGCGCCGTCGCCCAACAGCCGGAGCCGTCCGCACCCCAGGCTGCCGCGCCAGCCTCCGCCCCGGCGGTCGCGGACCTCGATGCGTTCAAGGCGGAACTCGACGAGATTGCGCACCGATTCGATGAAGATTCCGGGAGCGAAGACGGGCTCGCCGCGCTCAAGCAGCGCCTGACGCCCTTGCGCGATCAGATCCACGACCGCGCGGCCGCGCTCGAGCCCCGCCTCAAGCTGGTTACCGACCGACTCGCGCAGCTCGGCGCCGCCCCGGCCGCAGGAGGCTCCGAGGACGCCACCCTCGCGGCGGAACGCAGCCGGTTCGCCGCCGAACAGCGCGAGGTCGACGGGGCGCTCAAGCAGGCCCGGCTCCTGGCGGAACGCGCCGACGCGCTGTCCGACCGCATCACGGCCCGCCGTCGCCAGATGTTTACCGATCGCCTGTTCGCTCACAGCGCCAACCTGCTCGATCCCGGGTTCTGGCGCGATGCCGCGGGCGCGGTGCCGGCGCAGATGCGCAGCCTCGGCGGCCTGTTGGAGGCGTGGACGGCCGGCGTCCGCGACAATGCCGAACCGGGCACTGTCCTCGCGGCGCTGCTCACCCTCGTCGTGATCGCGGCCGGAGCGTGGCTCGCGTTGCATTGGGCGAGCCGCGTCACCGCCCGGCCGACGCCAAGGCGCTTCGACAAGGCGCTGGGTGCGCTGGTCATCCTGTGCACGCAGGCCGTGACTGCGCCCGCCTTGATCGCCGCCACGGTGCTGGTGCTGCGGAACACCATGCTGATGCCGGCCACGGTCGCCGGGCTCGGCTTCGGGCTCGCCGCCGCCGTGGCGGTGGCCACGACCGGCCGCGGGGTCGCCGTCGCGTTGTTCGCGCCGGGCGAAAGCGCGCGCCGCCTGGTCCCGTGGAGCGACCGGGCGGCGGAAAGCTATGCCGCCCATCTCGGCTGGGCCGCGGCCGCATTCGGCCTCACCGTCTTCCTCAACTTCTTGCACCGCTCCACCGGCGCTCCCCTGGCGTCGGAAGTCGCTACCGGTGCGCTGTTCGCGGCGACGATTCTCGGCATCGCGATGCATCTGCTGTGGCGCTCCGCCCAGGCCGATTTCGACGCCGCCGACGCCCCCGGCGCCCGGCTGCCGTGGCTGCGGGGCGTGTTGTGGCCGCTCATCGTCGTGATCGCGGTCGCGCTGGTCACCGGCTATGTGGGTTTTGCCCTGTTTCTGGCGGTGCGCCTGGTCGCGGCGGCGGCCATCGGCGGGGCGCTTGCGATCGCGCTCGTCTTCGTCGATGCCCTCACCACCGCGGCGACCGCCGCCGGGACGCCGAGCGGACGGCGGCTCGCCGCGCTGTTCGGCATTTCGCCGAACGCGCTCGATCTCGTCGCGGCGCTGGTGTCGGCGGTGCTGCGGCTGGTCCTGATCGTTGTCGCGGTGCTGCTGCTGTTCGGCTATTCCGGCCTGTTCGCCGAAGACATCTTCGGCTTGCTCCACATTTCGAGCTGGGATTTCGCCCTCGGCGGCATCAGCCTGTCGCCGGCAAATATGCTCGCGGCGCTCGCCGTTCTCCTCGTCGGGATGCTGGCGGTCCGCGCCGGGCGGCGCTGGCTCGAGGCCCGGTTCCTGCCCCACACCGGGCTCGATGCCGGCCTGCAGA
>DASYNT010000269.1:0-2302 GCA_036008405.1 Xanthobacteraceae bacterium | reverse complement strand
CGGTTCGGGCCCGCCTCAATCCGGCAGGCTAGCCGCATGCTGGTCGATGGCGATCATCCGGCGTCCTGGGGCGAGATCGAAAAGCTGGACCTCGCCGATGTCGGCGATTTCCGCATCGCGCATGGCGACATCGAAGGCACGCTCACCAAGATCGAGGAGCAGGCGGCCGGATTTCGGCACCTCGTTGCGCTCGGCGGCGATCACACGATCACGCTCGCCTTATTGCGCGCCCTCGCGCGCCGCCAGGGCCCGGTCGGGCTGGTGCATTTCGATGGCCATGTCGATACCTGGCCACAGAGCTTCGGGCTCGTCTTCGGGCACGGCTCGCCGTTTTATCATGCGATCGAAGAAGGACTGATTGACCCGCGCCGCACAATCCAGATCGGCATCCGCTCGCCGCTGCACCGCGACATCTTCGATTGGACCGTCGGCAAGGGTGTGACGATCGTCGCTGCCGAGGAGGTGCACGAAGCGGGCCCGCAGGTCGTCGCCGAACGGATCCGCGCGGTCGTCGGGACCGAGCCGGCATATCTGAGCTTTGACGTCGACGCGCTCGACCCCGCCTTCGCGCCGGGGACCGGCACACCGGAAGTCGGCGGGCTCGCGACCTGGCAGGCTCGGGCGATCCTGCGCCGCCTCGCCGGCCTGAATTTCGCCGGGATGGATGTGGTGGAGGTCTCTCCCCCCTACGATGTCGCCGAGATCACCGCGCTGGCGGCGGCGACAATGGCCTGGGACTACATCGCCCTGCTCGCGCCACACGCTATGCGATAGACGCGGCGGCGCGTGTCGCCAATACTACGGAGGTAGTCGGCCGACGTCCGCTGGCGACTGCTCCTGGGCCCGACACAGGCTGCTCTCTCATCCGTGTGAGGCAGGCCGGCTCATTCCGCGGCATGCCAACGCGCATTGATCGCCGGCATGCTGAAGATTTCGAAAAAACCCTGAATCGGCTGGCGTTTTTGCTAGTTTAGACGCCGACGCAATCGCACATGCCTAGAACCCCGTTTCGCAAGGGGTGCTGCTACGACGTAACGCGTCCTTTTCGGTCGAGCCGGTCACCCGTGGGCCGGTGTCCTTAAGGGAAACGGATATGTTCCGGCACGCGATGCGAAGTCCTCGCACCATCGTCTGACGTCCTCCGGGCGATTTCGCCCGGCGCGGCGCTTCACCCTGATAGGTCATTCCGCCTCCGGCGCTTCTGGCGTGCGGACCGGCATGTCGCCTCCTGGTTTTGGAGGATCGTGCGATGGCGAAAGCCCGTCTTTTCCCTTCCCGCCCGCAGGGGCGCGCTGTTTTCCCCTCGATCGATGCGATCGTTTCCCAGACGCGGCCGAGCGATCCGTTGCTGTGCCTGCGTCCGGCGGCCATAGCCGGGGCCGCATCGCGGTTTGTCGAACTCTTTCCGGGCGATGTTCTCTATGCCGTCAAGTGCAACCCCGAGCCGCGCGTGCTGCGCGCGCTGTGGGCCGGCGGCGTTCGCCATTTCGATTGCGCCTCGCTTTCCGAGGTGGCGCTCGTCCGCAAGCTGTTGCCAGCCGCCGACGTCCATTTCATGCACCCGGTCAAGTCACGGCCGGCAATCCGCGACGCCTTCGATGTTTATGGCGTCGCGGATTTCGCGTTCGACAGCGCTGACGAGCTGGCGAAGATCCTGCAGGAGACGGTGCCGGTCGGGCTGGTCGGCGATCCGCCGGTCTTGGGATTGTTCGTACGCCTGGCTCTGCCCAAGGGCGGCGCGGTCTACGACCTATCCGGCAAATTCGGCGCGCCGTTCGAGGACGCGGTCGAGCTGTTGCGCGCGGCTCGGCCGCACGCCGCCCGTCTCGGCATCGCTTTTCATGTCGGCTCGCAGTGTCTCGAGCCCGATGCCTATGCGCGCGCAATGGCCTTGGCCGGCGAGGCGATCTTGAATTGCGGCGTTCCGGTCGACATCGTCGATGTCGGCGGCGGCTTTCCGGTGAGCTACCCCGACATGACGCCGCCGCCGCTCGCCCGCTACCTCGCGGCGATCGAGGCTGGCGCCGCCGCTCTGCCGGCCGGTGTGCGGTTGTGGGCCGAGCCCGGTCGGGCGCTCGTCGCGGGAGGCGGCTCGATCGTGGTGCAGGTGCAGCTGCGGCGCGGCGACGCGCTCTACGTCAATGATGGCGTCTACGGCAATCTCAGCGACGCCGGCGCCGTCGGCTTCCGCTTCCCGGCGCGGCGGATCCGGCTCGGCGACGCTGGTCATGCGGGAGAGGGTCTCGCTGATTTCACGCTGTTCGGGCCGACCTGCGACAGCGCCGACCGGATGCGCGGGCCG
>DASYNT010000268.1:0-11342 GCA_036008405.1 Xanthobacteraceae bacterium | reverse complement strand
CGGGACCGGTGGTCGCTGCCGCGGTCATTCTCGATCCCCGGCGGATTCCGCGCGGCCTCGACGACTCCAAGAAGCTCACCGCGGCGCAACGCGAGAAGCTCTATGCGCGCATCTGCGCGACCGCCGAGGTCGGCGTCGCCTTCGGCTCGCGCGCCCGCATCGATCGCGACAACATCAGGCAGGCCTCGCTGTGGGCGCTGGCGCGCGCGGTCGCGGCGCTGCCGGTGCGGCCCCGGCTGGTCTTCGTCGACGGCTGCGACCGCATCGATGCCGGCTGCGATTGCGAGGCGGTGATCTCGGGGGATGCCCTGGTGCTCTCCATTGCCGCCGCCTCGATCGTCGCCAAGGTGGTGCGCGACCGGCTGATGATGCAGGTCGGCGCCGCCCATCCCGGCTACGGCTTCGAACGTCACATGGGCTACAGCGTCCCAGAGCATTTCCGCGCTTTGGCGGCGCTGGGGCCGACCATCCATCACCGCCGCGGCTTCGCCCCGGTGGCGGCCACGTTCGGCGATGGTACCGCGGCACAAACGCCCCGAGACGACGATCTGATCGCGCCTTAGAGGCTCTCACGCTCCAAAGTCCGGTACTCCCCCATCAGCTGTCCAAAAGCTGGGCAACTTTTCCGGATCGGCCGGTTGCTTCCTGGACCGGTGCGCGCTTATGTGCCCGTTCCCGCATGTGGAGCGACCCGGACAGCCGGTTCCCATCGGTTTGACCGAGTAGTTCCACTGCTCCTGAGTTGGTGGGCTGACTTGTCCCGGTATTTGGAGTCCCGACATTTGGGCGCCGAATGTCGGAGGTCAGTCCGTTGGGTAGGCCCGCCGAATGCTGCACACTTCCATCATCGTCGAACTGCTGCGCTCGCAGCCGCGGCTGACGTTCTGGCTGGCGGCGCTCGTCCAGACGGCGCTGTGGTGGCTGGTCCCTTCCGTCTTCTTTTCCTCGCCCCCCGGCGACCTGCCGATCGTGCTCGCGGTCGGCCACGAATTCCAGCTCGGCAGCTATTTCGGCCCGCCGCTCGCCTTCTGGCTCGCCGACATCGCCTTCGTGATCGGCGGCACGCCGGCGGTCTACCTGCTGGCGCAGGCCTGCGTGCTCCTCACCTATTGGGCGGTGTTCACGCTGGGGCGCGCCATCGTGGGCATCCACCACGCCACCTTCGCGGTGCTGCTGATGGTCGGCATCTCCGCCTTCACGGCGCCGACGCCGAATTTCGGCCCGTCGATCCTGGCGATGCCTCTCGTGGCCCTGTCGTTGCTCAGCCTGTGGCGCGCCGTCGGGGAGCGCCGGCGGGTCGCCTGGTTCGTGCTGGCCCTGGAGCTCGGCCTGTTGCTGCTCACGACCTATGCCGGCCTCATCCTGCTGGCGATGATCGCCGTGTTCATGGCGGCGACGCGGCGCGGCCGGAGGGCGATGCGCTCCCTCGACCCCTTGATCGCCTGCACCCTGATCGTGGTCGTGCTGTTTCCCCACCTGATCTGGCTCGACCAGTCCAACGGCGTGTCGACCCCGGCGCTCCGCCCCCTGCAGAGCGACGACGCGCTGGTCGTCTACGTCAAGGACTGGCTCAGCCTGTTCTTCTGGGCGATCCTCGTCACCCAACTCGGCCTGATCATCCTGGTCGCACTGGGGAGCAAATGGCATCTGCGCACCACCGAGAAGGTGCCGGTGTTCGTGCGCAGCTTCACCGATCCGTTCGCGCGGCGCTTCGTCTATTTCTTCGCGCTGGCGCCCGGCTTCACGGCGGTGACGGTCGCTGTCTTGTTGGGCGAACAGCAGCCGGTCGGCGGGATCGCGCCCCATCTCGTGCTGTCCGGGCTTGCGGTCATCGTTCTGGCCGGCAACGCCATTCCCTGGCACCGCCCGCGCATGGTCGGCATCGCGTGGATGGTATTGCTGCTGGCGCCTCCCCTCGCTGCGGCAAGCGGCACCCTGCTCCTGCCGTGGATCGGCTCGACCGTCAACGTGTCCCGGCCCGCGAATGCCATGGGCCAGTTCTTTTCCGAGAGTTTCCAGCGGCGCACCGGCGCACCGCTCGCGATTGTCAGCGGCAATCCCGGGGTCGCCGCCCTGGTCGCGCTCGGATCGCCGCAGCGTCCCAGTCTCTATTTCGACGCCAATCCGGAGCGCTCGCCCTGGGTCACCATGGCCGACATCCGCCGCAAGGGGGCGGTCGTCCTGTGGCCCGACGTCGAGACCCAGGTGGTGGTGCCGACCGAGATCGCGGTGCACTTTCCTGACCTCGTCGCCGAGGTGCCGCACGCGTTCGAACGCACCATCCAAGGACAACTGCCGCTGATCCGCATCGGCTGGGGGGTGCTGCGCCCGCAGTCCGACACCCCGAATTCCGAGGCCAAGCCGGAACCGGAGGCGAACCCGGACGCGGGAGCAAAACCGGAACCGGAAGCAAAGCAATGATCGGGCATCGCGCCATCGCCGCAGCGTGACGGGCCTCGGCGAAGCCATGGCGCGCCCTGCCCGGCTACCCCCCGAGCGCTTTCTTGATGGCCAGGAAGTCGCGCCACACGAAGCGCTTTTCGATCGGATTGCGCAGGAGATAGGCGGGGTGGAACGTCGCGATGGCGCGAATCTCGCGGGTGCCGGTGTGGTAGGCGTGCCAGCGCCCGCGCGACCTGCGGATGCCGTCCTTGATGTCGAGCAGCGTCTGCGCCGACGGGCCGCCGAGACAGACCAGGATGTCGGGATCGGCCAGCTCGATCTGGCGCAGCGTGAAGGGCAGGCAGATCTGGGTTTCCTGGGGCGTCGGGGTGCGGTTGCCGGGCGGACGCCAGGGGATGACGTTGGCGATGTAGGCGTTGCTGCGGTCGAGGCCGATCGCGGCCATCATGCGATCGAGCAGCTGGCCGGAGCGGCCGACGAAGGGCAGGCCCTCGAGGTCCTCTTCGCGCCCGGGCGCCTCGCCGACGAACATCACCCGCGCGTGCGGATTGCCGGCGGCGAACACCAGTTGCTTCGCCGTCTTGCGCAGCCCGCAGCCCTCGAACCCCTCCAGCAGCACGCGCAGGTCATCGAGGCTCGCGGCGCTGCGCGCGAGATCGCGCGCCGCCATGACGGCCGCGTCCGCCGATAGGGGCGCATCGGACTGGGCCGGAAGCGCCGTCGGGCGCGCAATCGATCCGCCGGCAAACGGCGACCCGCGCACAGGTTCCACCGCGTCGGGTACGGAACGCGGCATGCGAGCAGGGGCGGCAAGCGCCCCGGGTTGCACAGCGGCCGGTACCGGCGCCGCTTCGCCGGCGAAGCAGTCGACCGGCTCCTCCTGCAATACCGCATCGACCCCCGCCTCAACGTAGAAAGCGAGGATCGCGCGCAGTTCGGCAGGCTCGGCAGTCATGGCGGGATGTCTAGCATGTTTCCTGCATCACGGGCGCTGGACCGCGCCGGACCGCGCAGCACCGCGCCTGCTGCGATTGCCGCGATCCGGCAAACGTGGAAAAGAAAGCGGGACTGGACGGAGAAACCGATGGACGCCGCCGAACTGCCGCCCCGGGAGTCGATGGAGTTCGACGTGGTGATCGTCGGGGCCGGCCCGGCGGGGCTCGCCGCCGCGATCCGGCTGAAGCAGATTTCGTCCGACATTTCCGTCGTCGTTGTCGAAAAGGGCTCCGAGGTCGGCGCCCACATCATGTCCGGCGCGGTGATCGATCCGGCCGGGCTCGACGCGCTGCTGCCGCAATGGCGCAGCGAGGACGCCCCGATCAGGACCCCGGTGACCGACGATCGCTTCTACATGCTGGGCCCCGCCGGCGCGGTGAGGATTCCGAACCTGCTGCTGCCGCCGCTGATGAGCAATCACGGCAATTTCATCGTCTCGCTGGGCAATGTGTGCCGCTGGCTCGCCACCAAGGCGGAGCAGGCCGGGGTCGAGATCTATCCGGGATTCGCCGCCGTCGAGGTGCTCTACGGCACCGACGGCGAAGTCGCCGGCGTCGCCACCGGCGACATGGGGCGGGGCAAGGACGGCAAGCCCAAGGACTCCTTCACGCGCGGTGTGGAATTGCGCGCCAAATACACTTTGTTCGGCGAAGGCGCGCGCGGCCAGTTGACCAAGACCCTGATCGCCCGCTACGGGCTCGATCGCGACCGCCAGCCGCAAAAATTCGGTCTCGGCATCAAGGAGCTCTGGCAGGTCGCGCCGGACCGGCACAAGCCCGGCCTGGTGCAGCACACGTTCGGCTGGCCGCTCGACAACCGCACCGGCGGCGGCTCCTTCCTCTATCACTACGACGCCGATCTGGTCTCGGTCGGCTTCGTCGTCCATCTCAACTACCGGAATCCCTTTCTGTCGCCGTTCGAAGAATTCCAGCGCTTCAAGACCCATCCGCTGGTGAGCGATACCTTCACGGGCGGCAAGCGGATCGGCTATGGCGCCCGTGCGATCGTCGAAGGCGGCTGGCAGTCGGTCCCCGACCTCGCCTTTCCCGGCGGCGCGCTGATCGGCGATGGCGCCGGCTTCCTCAACGTGCCCCGCATCAAGGGCACCCACAACGCCATGCGTTCCGGCATGCTCGCCGCCGAGCATGCCGCCGCCGCGCTGGCGGCCGGGCGCGGCAACGACACGCTCGCCGATTACGAGGCCGGCTGGCGCGCATCGGCGATCGGCCGCGACCTGTGGAAGGTGCGCAACGCCAAGCCGCTGTGGTCGAAGCTTGGCACCGTGGCCGGCATCGGGCTCGGCGGCCTCGACATGTGGGCCAATACGTTCGGCATCTCGCCGCTGGGCACGCTCGGCCATGGCAAGCCGGATGCGGCCTGCCTGAAACCTGCGGCAAGGTGTCGCCCGATCGCCTATTCCAAACCGGACGGCAAGCTGACCTTCGACCGCCTGTCCTCGGTGTTCCTGTCCAACACCAACCACGAGGAAGACCAGCCGGTTCACCTGAAGGTGGCGGACCCCGATCTGCAGCGGCGCTCGGAACTCGAGATTTTCGCCGGCCCCTCCGCCCGCTATTGCCCCGCCGGCGTCTACGAATGGATCAGCGAGGCGGCTGGCCCGCGCTACGTGATCAATGCGCAGAACTGCGTCCATTGCAAAGCCTGCGACATCAAGGACCCCAACGGCAACATCACCTGGACCGCTCCGGAAGGCGGCGGCGGCCCGAACTACCAGAACATGTGACATCTCATGGAGATGGACGTGGGCCGCGGATGGTTCTCGTGGGATTGGGGGCATGCCCGCGCCGCGATATCGCTGAATCGCTGCAGAAATGTCACGATGTCGCCATATCGGCGGCTAGACCAGCAGATGAGGTAGAGGCGGATGACAGCGAACCTCCTTGCAGGAGGGCCGCAAACCGGTCATTCTTGAAAAATCGGGCGGCCACTTGCCGCATATCGCCTGGTGTTCCGGATCCCGAGCCTCGCGGATCCACCGTCGTCGGGATCGCCGTCTTCGGGATCGCCGACATCGATCGTGCCCATTTTTGGAGAGCAGGTCCCCGTGAAAATATTGTCGCTCCGTGCCGTCACCATGATCGCAGCCGCCATCGGCTGGACCTTCCCCCAGGCCTTGGCGGCGCAATCGCCGACTCCGCGCGACACGTCCCGCATCACGCCATCCGGCAATTACCTCGCGGCGCGCCAGGCCAATCTGGAGCGCGATGCCGATGCCGCCTCGGTCTATTACCGGGCGGCTCTGCGCACCGATCAGCGCAATCCGGAACTGCTGGAGCTCGCCTTCTACTCCGTGCTCGCCGACGGCGACATCGACGAAGCGGCGCGGCTCGCGGATCGGATGATCCAGCTCGACCGCAACAACCGCAATGCGCATCTCGTGCTCGGCGTGAAGGCGCTCAAGACCAGGAATTTCAAGGAGGCCCGCCAGCAATTCGGCCTCGCCGCCCGCGGCCCGGTCACCGACCTGACGGCCACGTTGCTGGCCGGCTGGAGCGCATCCGGCGCCAATGACGCCAAGGGCGCCGTCGACACCATCGACAAGCTGTCGGGTCCGGAATGGTACGGTATCTTCAAGGACATGCATGCCGGCCTCATTCTCGATCTCGCCAACAACAAAAAGGAGGCCGGCAAGCGCCTCGACCACGCCTACAAGCTCGATTCCTCGGCGCTGCGCATCATGCAGGCCAATGCGGGCTTCCTGTCGCGCAATGGCGGGCGCGAGGAGGCGCTGAAAATCTACGGCGAATTCGACAAGCAATTGCCGCATTATCCGCTGGTCGTCGAGGCCATGAATACGCTGCGCAAGGACGAGCCGCTGCCGCGCCTCGTCGACTCGGTGCAGGCCGGCGCCGCCGAGACTCTCTACGGCCTCGGCGCCGCGCTGGGGCGCCGCGAGGAAGAGCTGAGCCTCGCCAATCGCGGGCTCGCCTATCTTCAGCTCGCCTTGTATCTCGAGCCCAATCACGCGCTCGCCCAGCTCGCCCTCGCCGACCTCTACGAGGCGATGAAGAAGCCCGAGCTCGCGATCAAGGTCTACGAGCGGGTGCCCGCCAACTCGGCGCTCAAGCGCAATGCCGAGATCCAGCTCGCGATCAATCTCGACGCCATCGACCGAACCGACGAGGCCAAGAAACATCTGGAAAAGCTGATCGCGGCCAAGCCCGACGACCTCGAGGCGATCCTCGCGCTCGGCAACATCATGCGCGAGCGCAAGCAGTATGCGGGCTGCGCGGACGCCTACGGCAAGGCGGTCGCGCTCGAGCCGAACCCGACGCGGGCAAACTGGACCACCTATTACTTCCGCGGCATCTGCTATGAGCGCGACAAGCAATGGGCCAAGGCCGAAGCCGACATGAAAAAGGCGCTCGAGCTCTATCCCGAGCAGCCCCATGTGCTCAACTATCTCGGCTACTCCTGGGTCGACCAGGGCATTCACCTCGAAGACGGAATGGGCATGATCAAGCGTTCTGTCGAGCAGCGGCCGGACGACGGCTACATCGTCGACTCGCTCGGCTGGGCCTATTACCGCATCGGCAATTACGACGAGGCGGTCAAGAACCTGGAACGCGCCGTCGAATTGAAGCCGGTCGACCCGACCATCAACGATCATCTCGGCGACGTCTATTGGAAGGTCGATCGCATGCTGGAAGCCAAGTTCCAGTGGTCGCATGCGCGCGATCTCAAGCCCGACCCCGACGAATTGAAGACCATCGAAGAAAAACTCAAGAACGGGCTTGCCACGTCCGCGGCCGAGGCGGAAAAGACCAAGAAGGCGGGCGGCGGCTGAGGAGGCATGCTGCGCCGTGGCGGCCCTGTTGGCCGCGCCGGCGCCGGCCAAGGTCAATCTGACGCTGCGAATACGCGGCCGGCGCCCCGACGGATATCATGAGCTCGAAAGTCTGGTGGCATTCGCCGGCTGCGGCGATCGCCTGACCTTGCGCGCCGGGCCGCAGCTCGAACTCGCGGTCGCCGGCCCAACCGCAGCGCAAGCCGGCGCCATCGCCGACAATCTCGTCCTGCGCGCCGCCACTGCGCTCGCTGCGCGGATCGCCGGCCTCACCCTCGGCTGCTTTACCCTGACGAAGGAACTTCCGGCCGGCGCGGGGCTCGGCGGCGGCTCGGCCGATGCGGCGGCGGCCCTGCGGCTGCTCGCCGAGGCCAATCATCTCGCTCCCGCCGACAGTCGCATCATCGAGGCGGCACGCGCGACCGGCGCCGACGTTCCGGTCTGCCTCTATCCGCGGCCGCGCATGATGCGCGGCATCGGCGACATCCTGTCAGAGCCGGTGAAACTGCCGAGGCTCGGCATGATCGTCGTCCACCCCGGCGTCGCGATGCCGACCCCGCCGGTGTTTGCGGCGTTGGGCCTGCGCCGCGGCGAGCGATGTCCGGCACCGCCTGTCGCCGCCGCATTGCCGGACGGGCGCGACGCCCTGCTGGCCTGGCTTGCGGCGCAGAGCAACGATCTCGAGCCGCCCGCGATCGGCATCGCGCCGGCGATCGCCGAGGTTCTGCGTGCGATCGGAGCGCTTGCGGGATGCCGGCTGGCGCGCATGTCCGGGTCGGGCTCGGCCTGTTTCGGGCTGTTCGACACCGAGCCGCCCGCGACCGCGGCGGCGCGGGAACTGGCGACGGTGCAGCCGGATTGGTGGGTGCGGGCAACCAGCATCGGCGGGTGACGCCGTCGATCCGCCCCTTCAGTGGCCCAATCGCGGAACCTGCCTGTGAAGAACCGGACAGGTCCGAGACGGGCGTGACGCCGGAGTCACGCGCCGAACCTATTCAACGCGTGCGTGGGCCAGCACCTTGCGCACCAGGCTCGGCAGCGCCGCGCCGTCGATGTCGCCGGCGGCGATCCAGCGCATGCCGTCGGGGGCGGCGGTGGCCGGCAACCGGGCGCGATACACCACGAGCTCAAGCGGAAAATGCGTGAACACGTGGGTGACGACGCCCGGGAGTCGTCGCCAACGTGCATCTCCCGTCCCCCTGCACGCAGGGGCGAAGCGTGGCGCCTGGGGAAGCGCTGCGTCCGCATCGAAACCGACGACGAACGCCGTCGTCGGGACCTCGGTCATGCCGCCGAGCAGGCCTTTGGCGGGCCGCGTCCGCACCAGCAGATGGCCGTCGGCGCGAAGCGCCACGAAGGCCGCACCGCGGCGCAGCCGCCCTTCGCGCTTCTTCGCCTTGCGCGGAAACGTCTCGGCATCGCCGCGCCGCCTGGCCGCGCAGGCGTCCGTGAACGGACACAGCGCGCAGGCTGGATTCCGGGGCGTGCAGACGGTGGCACCGAGGTCCATCATCGCCTGGGCAAAATCGCCGGGCCGCTGCGGCGGCCGCAGCCGCTCCGCCAGGGCGCGGATTGCCGGCTTGGCGGCGGGCAATTCGTCCTCGACGGCGAACAGGCGCGCAATCACGCGTTCCACATTGCCGTCGACCGGGCTCGCCGGCTGCCCAAAGGCGATGGCCGCCACGGCCGCCGCCGTATAGGGACCGATGCCGGGCAGCGCGAGCAGTTCCTCCTCGGCCGCGGGAAAGACCCCGCCATGGCGGGCGGCCACCGCCTGGCCGCAGGCATGAAGATGCCGGGCACGGGCATAATAGCCGAGCCCCGCCCACAGCTTGCGCACGTCCTCGATGTCCGCCGCCGCCAGCGCGGCGACCGTGGGAAACCGCGCCAGGAATTTCGCATAATAGGGCGCAACCGCGGTGACCGTGGTCTGCTGCAGCATGATTTCCGACAACCACACCCGGTAAGGGTCGGCCGGTTGGCCCGGCAAGGGGCGCCATGGCAGCCGGCGGCGATGGCGGTCATACCAGGCGAGCAGGCGGCCCGGGTCCGGCCGGTTCGCCCCGGCGCGAATCTTCACCTCCGTGGCGGGCTTGTCCTTCTTCCCGCCGGTCCCGCCTGCTAAACTCATAGTTCACCATGTGGCAGAGCCCGGCGCGATGAACAAGCCAAACTCCCCCCAACCGCTCGCCGCGCTGGTCGGGCGCTGCCTGGCCAATGCGTTCAAACGCCAGGGCTTCACCTCCTGCGAACTCGTGACCCGTTGGGAGGAGATCGTCGGCGCCGAGATCGCGGCCCATGCCGAGCCGATCCGGATGCAGTGGAGCCGCGCCAGCGACCCCGACGAATCCCCGCCCGCGACCTTGGTGCTGCGGGTGGAAGGCCCGACCGCCATCGAGATCCAGCACCAGTCGGCGGTGATCGTCGAGCGGATCAATCGCTATTTCGGCTGGCAGGCACTGGCCGGCATCGCCTTGCGCCAGGCGCCGCTGGCGCGACGACGCGCCAAGCCGGCGCGGCGCAAGATCGATCAGGAACTGGCCGACGCCATCTCCTCGCAAATGACGGGCATCACCGACGACGCGCTGCGGGCCGCCCTCGGGCGCCTCGGCGCGGCCATCAAACGAACGTGATGGGCGGATTTCCGCTGCAATTCGGCGAGAGATTGCCTCTTGGACGCGAACACGCTAACGGTTTCGACGCTTCCCCCCGCGGCCCGATGCGGCCTCTGGCGGCAGGCAGGGTTTCGGGATATCTGTTAGTCTGTCTGGCGAAATGGAGATCGACGCCATGAATACCCGCCGTGAATTCGCAATGAGCAGCGCGGCCCTGCTGGTGCTGGGCGGCATCGGTCCACTCGGGATCGGTCCATTCGGGGGCGCCGCGTCGGCGCAGACCATCTCCTCGCTGGAACTGATGGCCAAGGGCGCACTCGACGATATTGCGATGGGCTCGGAAATCGCACCGGTCACCATCATCGAATACGCCTCCATGACGTGCCCGCACTGCGCCGCCTTCGAGGCACTGGTGTTTCCCAAGCTGAAGGAAAAGTACATCGACACCGGGAAAGTGCGGTTCATCCTGCGCGAGTTTCCGCTCGATGGGCTGGCGGCGGCGGCCTTCATGCTGGCGCGCTGCGCCGGGCCCGACAAATACTACCCGATGGTGGAGACGCTATTCGCGCAGCAGCCCAAATGGGCGGTACGCAATCCGATCGCGCCGTTGCTCGCCATCGCCAAGCAGGCCGGCTTCACGCAACAGTCCTTCGAAGCCTGCATCAACGACAAGGCCCAGCTGGAGAAGGTTCAGAAGGTGCGCGATCGCGCCTCTCAGGTGTTCAAGGTCAAGGCAACGCCGACCTTCTTCATCAATGGCGAACTCCATGAGGGCGAAATATCGATCGACGAGCTCGACAAGCTGATAGCACCCTATCTCAAGGCCTGAGCGACGTTTTCAGAGACCGACACCTCGGCGAGCGGTCGCGTGTCGTCCTGAACGAGGCACGCGACGCTGCCGGGTCGGGACGCGGGCCGCGCGGCTTTCCAATACCCTCGATTTGCATCAGCAATTCTAAAAGTAGCGGTAGGGGCTGATTTCGGGGATTCCCAAATCATTAGAAAAATGATTCACCATATGGATGAAGCTCTTGCCGTCCCTTCTGGCGGATTTGAAAGCCGTTTGCGCCGCCTTTCCGGATCCCCGGAAGGGGCGCGGCGGCAATATCGCCATGGCGGATTTCGGCCTGTCGGCCTTCGCGATGTTTTTCATGCAGAGCGCTTCTTTCCTTTCCTTTCAACGTGCTCTGGAGAACGGCCAGGGCCGTTCAAATTGCCAGAGCCTGTTCGGCATCGAGAAAATTCCGTCCGACAATTACATCCGCGACATGCTCGACGAAGCGGACCCCGCGCTGCTCGCGCCCTGCTTCGAGCGTCTGGAATCTCTGCTGGCCGAGTCGCCTTTGCGCCAGGCCTTTGGCAGACTGGGTGGCAGAACGCTCGTCGCCTGGGATGGAACCGAGTTCTTTTGCTCGCAAAAGCTCGGCTGCCCGCATTGCCTCACGCGCAGGCGCTCCAACGGCAAGGTTGAGTCGTATCACTCCATGCTGGCGGCGACGGTCGTGGCGCCCGGCCACGCC
>DASYNT010000267.1:0-11979 GCA_036008405.1 Xanthobacteraceae bacterium | reverse complement strand
ACCGCTTACGTGCGGCGTGCATCTGCGCAGATCGAATCATGCCGTGACGCTATGGCAAGTGAACCTGCCTTGTGAATCCCTTCAAAAAAACTTCTTGACCTGTGACAATTACGACTCAGTTATTTATGGACGGGCCCTTAGCTCAAAAACCGGTTCGGAGCGCAAGCTTTGTCGAATGGCCCGTTGGTCTGATCGCCGGTGCCGAAAGACTTTGATCGAATGGCCGAGCGTTCAGCGCGACACGATCAGCCCGCGGCTCGTCACCACGACCCAGCGGCCATCCTGGCGCTTGACTCCCTCGATGCGGCCGAGGCCCGGCAGCGTGTCGCCGGGAAACACTTCCAGGATTCCGTTGCGGGGACTCTGGATCATCGCCCCCCGTTGAATACGTCGCGCAGCACCCAGCCGTCGAGAATCGCGGTCGGCGCGGGGGCCCCGGCCCGCCTCGGATCGGCCAGCGCGGCCTGGCGATCGCCCGGCCCTTGCGCGAGGGCGCCGGAGGGGATCGATCCGGTGATTTCGCCCGCCGCACCTGGTGCGGCAGTGGCGGCGAGGCGGTGGTCCAGGCGATCGAGCGACTCGGTGGTCCGCGCCAGCTTGGCGCCCGTCTCGGCCTGAGATTTTTCGGCGCGGTCCATGCGATCCGCGATCTTGGCGATCTGGCCGTTGGCCTGCTTGGCGGAGCCGTCGATGCTCGACTTGAGGTTCGCCAATTCACGGTCGATCCGGCCGAGCGCCGCGGTGAAGGTCGTCGGGTCGGCCGGCATCGCTGCGGGCGCGGCGTTGAGATAGAGCAGGCCGGCGGTCGCGCCGGATCCGATGGCGGCGCCGAGCAGCACTGCGACTACGGTCGCGGCCGCCGGTGTGAACGTGAAGCGCGCCGGTTTGCGCCCGGCCGGTCCGGGCCCCGGTTCCGCCGCGGCCTCCTCCGTACCGACCCGCATCAACATCAGCGCGGTGCCGCGCGTGGCCGTCAGGTGCGGTTCCGACCTCGCGGCCACCGGGATCGAAATTTCGGACCCGAGGGTCTCCTCCGGAATTCCTGGGCGGTCGTCCGGCGCCATCGAGGGGGAATCGACATGGGGTAGCGCCGAGGCCGGTCCGGCCGGTTCGCCTGGGGTTGGATTGGCGCTGTGATCGCTGTTGGACTCGCTCATGGACTGCTCCGCATGCTCCCCGCGGTGCGGACGCTAAGCAAGGATGCTTACCAACCGGTTACCGGCCGCGCCGCCCGGTCATGCCATCAGGCCATTTTCTCGTGCCAGCGCGCTGAGCGAAGCTTCGGGACGGGCGCCGATATGGCCGATCACCTCGGCAGCGGCGAGGGCGCCGAGCCGGGCCGCCTTTTCATGGCTGGCGCCACGGGCGAGCCCGAACAGGAAGCCGGCGGCAAACAGGTCGCCGGCGCCGGTGGTGTCGACCACCCGCGCCACCGGGAACGCCGGCGACGCGATCGTGTGGGCGCGCTCCACCACCACGCAGCCCTTCTCGCTGCGGGTCACCACGGCGAGCCGTGCGTCCGCCCGCAAGGCGGCGAGCGCCGCATCGAAATCCTCCGTCTGGTAAAGGCTCTGCAGCTCGACCTCGTTGGCGAACAGCAGGTCCACGGTGCCGGACCGCAGGAGATGCAGGAATTCGTGCCGCCAGCGATCGACGCAGAAGGCGTCCGACAGCGTCAGCGCCACCATGCGTCTCGCCTCATGGGCGATGCCGGCGGCCTTGATGAAGGCCTCTTTGGCGTGGGCGGGGTCCCATAGATAGCCTTCGAGATAGGTGATCGCCGCACCCGCCACCGCGTCGGCGTCGATGTCGCGCGGATGAAGGTCCTGGGCGGCGCCGAGATAGGTGTTCATGGTGCGCTCGCCGTCCGGCGTCACCAGCACGTAGCAGCGCCCGGTCGAAGGCCCGTCGGCGGCGGGCGGCGTGTCGAAATCGACGCCGGCGGCGCGGATGTCGTGGGCGAAGGCCGCGCCCAGCTGGTCGTCCTTGATCTTGCCGACGAACGCCGAACGGGCGCCGAATCCGGCGACGCCGACGATGGTATTGGCGGCCGAACCGCCGGAAATCTCGACCGCCGGGCCCATGGCGTCATAGACCTGCGCGGCGCGTGCCTCGTCGATCAGCGCCATGCCGCCCTTGCGCATGTCGTGCGCGACGAGAAACGCGTCATCGGTGCGGGTGATGACGTCGACAATGGCATTGCCGAGGCCGAGAACGTCGTAGCGAACGGCGGTCATGGAATGTTTCACGGGGCTGATGGGAGAGGACGGGCATAATAGCCGCCGTTTGCCGCGTTGCAACGGCACCATGGCCCCACACATCCCGGTTGACCAGGTGTCATGCGGTGCGGCACAGGTGCAGCACATTCGCCCGGCGACGCGCGAATCCGATGGCCGCAATGCGGACGAGGTGCTTCTGCAACAATCCGTCTTGGAGGCCACCGCATGTCCCTTGCGCGCGATGTCACCACCGTCGGCGCCGCCACGCTGACGTCTCGCCTGCTCGGGTTCCTGCGCGATGCCGGCATCGCCGCGATCCTCGGCGCCGGCGCGCTGTCGGACGCCTATTTCGCGGCGCTGCAGATTCCCAATCTGTTCAGGCGGCTGCTGGCCGAGGGCGCGCTCAACTCCGCCTTCGTTCCGATGTGGATCCGGATTCGCGAAGAGAGCGGGCCCGAGGGCACCGGCCGGTTCGGCGAGCAGGTGCTCGGCGCCATGACGCGCACGCTGGGGCTCGTCGTGGTGCTCTGCCTCATCGGTGCGCCGCTGGTCGTGCATGCGGTCGCACCCGGTTTTGCGAGTACCGGCGACCGCTATCCCCTCGCGGTGACTTTCGTGCGCCTCTCCATGCCTTACGTAGCGCTGTCCGGCATCGTCGCGGTGGCGGCGTCCGCCCTCAATGCGCAGGGGCGCGTCGGCGCCGCCGCATTCGGCCTCGTGGTGTTCAACGGGGTGCTCGTCACCGTCGTCGTCGCGCTCCTGCTGCTCGGCACGCCGGCGACCCCGGCCGCCGCCGCGGTGCTGTCGGCGGCGATGGTCGCGGCCGGGGCGGCGCAACTGCTGTGCGTGGGCATCGCCTGGATGCGGACCGACGAGCGACCGCGCCGGGTGGCGTTCACCTCCTCGCCGGCGGCGCGCCGGTTCCTGATCCAGGCTTTGCCAGGCGTCGTCGCCGGCGGCATCCCGCAACTCAAGCTGATGGCGGGAGCGATGGTGGCGTCGTCGTCCCAGGCGGCGGTGTCGTGGCTCTACTACGCCAACCGCCTCTACGAATTGCCGCTCGGGGTCATTTCCATCGCGATCGCCTCGGTGATGGTTCCCGCCATCGCCGCCAGCCTGCGCAGCGGCGACCACGCCGACACCGCGGCGTCGCAATCGCGCGCGCTCGAGATGGCGCTGGGGCTGTCGCTGCCGGCCGCGACGGCGTTCGCCGTGCTGTCCGAGGCGATCGCCGGCGGCCTGTTCCAGCGCGGCGCATTCGGGCCCCGCGACACCGCGATGGTGGCGGCGGCATTGGCCGCTATCTCGGCGGGGCTGCCGGGCCACTCCCTGGAAAAGGTGCTCGGCGCGGTGTCGTTTGCCCATGAGGACACGCGCACGCCGATGTATGCGGCGCTGTGCGGGCTCGCGGCCGCGGTGACCGGCGCGATGCTGCTGTTTCCCCGTTACGGCGATGTCGGCATCGCGGCGGCGATCGCGCTCTCCGGTTGGGTCGGCGCGACCGCGCTGGCCGCGATCCTGTGGCGCCGCGGCTGGCTGCGCATCGAGCCGGCGGCCCTGCACCGGGCCGGCCGGATCGTCGTCGCGACCGCGGTCATGGGCGCCGTGATCGCGTTCGGCGACGCCGGGGCGAAATCGCTCTTCGACGTGACCGGCTCCTCGCCCGCGCGCATCGTCACGCTGTTCGCCCTGGTCGTGGCCGGGCTCGCGGTCTATCTCGTGGCTCTGCAGGCGCTCGGCGTCGCCTCGCTGAAAGCGCTGGTGGCGGCGGTCGGCGGACGGCTGTAGCCGGCTCTTGCGTGCCGCCGCCCCGGCATGGCATGCACCGCATCGGCCAAGGAGAGCGAAGCGATGGCGTTCAAGGAGCTGGTGTTTTCCGGGGTTCAACCGACCGGCAATCTGCATCTCGGCAACTACCTCGGCGCCATCGTCAAGTTCGTGGCGCTGCAGCGGCGCTACCAATGCATCTACTGCGTCGTCGATCTGCACGCGATCACGGTGTGGCAGGATCCCGCCGAGCTCAGGCGCAACATCCGGGAGGTCACTGCGGCCTTCATCGCCTGCGGCATCGATCCCGGGAAGCAGATCGTGTTCAATCAGAGCCAGGTCGCCGAGCACACCGAGCTCGCCTGGGTGTTCAATTGCGTGGCGCGGCTGGGCTGGCTCAACCGGATGACCCAGTTCAAGGAGAAGGCCGGCAAGGACCGCGAGAATGCCTCGATCGGGCTGTACGACTATCCGGTCCTGATGGCGGCCGACATCCTGGTGTATCGCGCCACCCATGTGCCGGTCGGCGAGGACCAGAAGCAACATCTCGAGCTCTCGCGCGACATCGCGCAGAAGTTCAACAACGACTTCGCCGCCTCGATCGCGGCGTGCGGTTTCGGGGATGCATTCTTCCCGCTTCCGGAGCCGCTGATCCAGGGGCCGGCGACCCGGGTGATGTCGCTGCGCGACGGCACCAAGAAGATGTCCAAGTCCGATCCGTCGGACTATTCGCGCATCAATCTCGCCGACGATGCCGAGGCCATTGCCCAGAAGGTCCGCAAGGCCAAGACGGACCCGGAGCCGCTGCCGAGCGAGGAAAAAGGCCTGGAAGGCCGCCCCGAAGCGGACAATCTCGTCGGCATCTATGCCGCGCTCGCCGACAGCGGGAAGAGCGCGGTGCTGGCGCAATTCGGCGGCGGCCAGTTCTCGACCTTCAAAACGGCGCTGGTCGACCTCGCGGTGGCCACGCTCGGACCGATCGGCGCGGAGATGAAGCGGCTGGTCGCCGACACCGCCTACATCGACTCGGTGCTGGCCGACGGCGCCGCGCGCGCTCAGGTGATCGCGGCCGAGACCATGAAACCGGTCAAGGACATCGTCGGATTGATCCGGCGCTGAGGAAATCCTTGTGCTGCAGCGCGAAGCCGTGGCACCATCGCGCCATGATGCGCCGATTGCAGCTCGGGGCGGTCCGCGGTCCCGGGGGGATCCGATGATCCGTAAGCGCCGCAGTTACGAGGCCGGCCACAAGCCGAAATTCCTCGTCGTCATCGACGATACGCCCGAATGCGATCGCGCCGTCTATTTCGCAAGCCGTCGCGCCGCCCGGGTCGCCGTCACGGTCGTCATGTTGCGGGTGATCGAAACCCACGACCACGGCCAGCAATGGCTCGGCGTCGCCGACATCATGCGCGCCGAGGCGCGCGAGGAAGCCAATGCCATGCTGGCGAGGTTCGCGGCGCGCTGCAATGGCATCGCCGGCATCACTCCGGAATGCGTGATCCGGGAGGGCGATGTGGCCGAGAAGATTCTCGAGCTGATCGAAGAGGACGAGGACATCGCCGTGCTCGTGCTCGCCGCCGCGGCCGACAGCGAGGGGCCGGGGCCGCTGGTGGCCAATCTCGGCAAGACCGCGGGCTCGTTTCCGATCCCCGTTGCGATCGTGCCCGGCCATCTCAGCGACGATGATCTCGACGCGATGAGCTAGACCCGGCGCCTCGCCGCAGCCCGCGCTGCAATCGCGCCGGTACAGGTTACCAAAGTTTAACCGGCCGTTAAGGATGCGGAAAGCCGGCGAGCATCATCGTGGACGGCAACGGCGCCCTCAGGCGCTTCCCTCAAGAATGGAGCCCTTGTCATGCCATCGAGCGCACCCCAAGCGTGGCATTCGTTTTTTTCCAAGCGTCGAATATTCCTGCTCGCCTCCGTGGCCGGTCTCGGCGTCGGCGTGATCCTGTCCGGTCATGGTCTTGCGCCGAGATCGCCGGGCCAGGTGATGATTGCCCCGGCCTATGGCCAAGCCTTCCAGCGTCCGGTCGGTTTTGCCGACATCGTTGAAAAAGTGAAGCCGGCCGTCATCTCGGTCAAGGTGAGGGTCAATGCGGGCGGCAACAATCTGAGCCTCAATGAAGATAATCCGCAGCGCGGGTCTCCCTTCGAGGATTTCTTCCGCCGTTTCGGGTCGCCCGAGGGCGGCGAGCGTTTCGGATTGCCCGATGGGGGCCGTCGTTTCGGCCGGCCCGATGGCGAGCAGCGCTCCGGACGTCGCGATGACGGGCAGGGTTTCGGGCGCGCTCCGCAGCGCCGGCAATATGCCATGGGCCAGGGCTCCGGCTTCTTCATCTCGGCCGACGGTTATGCGGTGACCAACAACCATGTGGTCGACAAGGCGGAGCGCGTCGAAGTGACCACCGACGACGGCAAGACCTATGAGGCGAGGGTCATCGGGACCGATTCCCGCACCGACGTCGCGCTGATCAAGGTCGACGGGCGCAACGACTTTCCGTTCGTACATCTGGCGGACAAGAGCCCGCGCATCGGCGACTGGGTCCTGGCGGTCGGCAATCCGTTCGGCCTCGGCGGCACCGTGACGGAAGGCATCGTCTCGGCGCGCGGCCGCGACATCGGCGCCGGCCCCAATGACGACTTCATCCAGATCGATGCGGCGGTCAACCGCGGCAATTCAGGCGGCCCGACCTTCGACATGGACGGCAACGTCATCGGCGTCAACACCGCCATCTACTCTCCCTCCGGCGGCAATGTCGGCATTGCGTTCGATATCCCCGCCTATACCGTCAAGGCGGTGGTCGCCCAGTTGAAGGATCACGGCGACGTCACCCGCGGGTGGATCGGCGTGCAGATCCAGCCGGTCACCGCGGAGATCGCCGACAGCCTCGGACTGAAGAACACCCAGGGCGCCCTCGTCGCCGAGCCGCAATCCGACAGCCCGGCCCAGAAGGCCGGCATCAAGGCCGGTGACGTGATCGTCTCCGTCAACGGCGAGACGGTGACCGACGCCCGCGACCTTGCCCGGCGGATCGGCGCCATGGCGCCGGGGGCGACCGTCAAGCTCGGCATCACCCGCAACGGCCGTGGGGACACTGTCACCGTGACGCTCGGCCAATTGCCCGGGGAGCGGGCGGCGCGTGCCGGGAGCGAGGAACGCGAGACGCCCGGCAGCGAGGTGCCCAAGCTCGGTCTGTCGCTGGCGCCCGCCCGTAACGGCGGCGAGGGCGTCGTGGTGACGCAGGTCGATCCGAATGGCACCGCCGGCGAGCGCTTGCAGACCGGCGACGTCATTCTCGACGTGAACGGCAAGACGGTCTCCTCCCCGGCCGATGTGCGCAGGGCGGTGTCCGACGCGCAGTCGGGCGGCCGGAAGTCGGTCCTGATGCGGGTGAAATCGGCGCAGGGAATGCGTTTCGTTGCGGTTCCCGTCAGCAACGCCTGAAAGGGCTCGGGTCCATCGCCGTTATCGTCGCCCCTACGGCGACAGGGCCCCGTCCGGGGCGGGCTTCGGCCCGCCACGGGGCGGCGAACACGCGGTCATGCAAGACGGCTCGAAATCGCCGGCCCGCCGGCGCGTCTCAGCGCAAACGGGCTCACCCGATCTCAAGGGGCGGGGTGCCGCCCTTGGCCCTCTTGCAGCCCGGTGCGCCACTGGCGCTCTCCCGGCGTCAAAAGATGGAGTTGTCAGGGCGATTATAAAACGCCAATATACTGATTATGGCAATTAAATATTGCGCGCAACAGGAATTTGTCGCGCTCTCGTCACGAACGATCACTTTGCGTGAACTCCCGTTGCGGTGAAAAATCGTCCGTGCGGTCAGCATCTTCCGACGCTGGCCCGGCCGATGCACCAACGCGCAGAGACCGCTTCGCTCATCGCATGATTCCAAAGAGTTGCAGATTTTTCGGACGAGGGCATGCTCGGGATCAAAGTTCGAGAAGCGCTATCCGATTTCGATCCGAACCGATAGCGCTGCAGAAGAAGGACAACCGATGCGTGATTCGGCCGAAACGCTTTCGGTGACCGGCGCAGACATCGCGCCGCTGCTGCGTGCCCGCCTCCCGGCCGAATCCGTGAATGCCTTTCTCGAAGCCTGCCCGCCTCTCCGGGGCGAATTCCAGCGGGACGTCGCGGCATTCTCGACATACTGGCGCGCCGGCGCCGATTTGCGCGCGATGCTCCCCGCAAAATCGGCGCGCGATCCGGACCAGGCTGCGGCTGCCGACGTGATCGCGCGCGAAGAACGCAAGGCCCGCGAGCGCTTCCTGACCCGGCATGTGGAGAGCCTGTATCGACAACTCACCGCGGATTGCGGCCGGTTCGTCCGCGCGGAAGATCTGGTCTACGAAGCCGCAGCCGCAGTACCCGGGCTGGCGCCGGGTATCGAAGCGGTGCGGCTGGAGGCCGGGCGGGCGCTCGGGTCGAAAGACGCATTCGAGATCGACCAGGGCATCTTTCTGTCACACGTCTTCGCGCATCCGGGGTGCGGGCGCCATCTCTGTCATGCCATGCTGCTGCCGAGACCGCAGGCGCTGGAGTTCCTGCCGCATTTCGCCGCGCGCGGCGCCATCGATCTAGGCGCCGCGGCCGTTTCGCGGATGGGTGCCGCTACCGTCGTGGAGATGCGTCACCCCCGTTTCCTCAACGCTCTGGACGACGGCACGCTCGATGCGATCGAGACCGCAGTCGATCTCGCGATCCTCGATCCAGCGACCGGCGTGGCGGTGTTGCGGGGCGGCTTCGTCGACCACCCGAAACATGCGGGCCGGCGGGTGTTTTCGGCCGGCATCAACCTGACCCATCTCTATCGCGGCCAGATCTCCTACCTGTTCTACATCAAGCACATCCTCGGCTTCGAAAACAAAATCCTGCGCGGCCTTGCCCGACCCGAGCTGCCGCCGGACGAGGCGGTGGGAGCGACGACCGAGAAGCCCTGGATTGCGGCGGTCGATGGATTCGCCATCGGCGGCGGCTGCCAGCACCTCCTCGTCATGGATTATGTGCTGGCCGCATCGGACGCCTATTTGACGCTGCCGGCGCGCAAGGAGGGGATCGTTCCCGGCGCCGCCAATATGCGCCTGCCGCGCTTTACCGGCGACCGCATCGCCCGCCAGGCGATCATGCATGACAGGCGGCTCGAATGCGACAGTGCGGAAGGGCGCCTGATCTGCGACGAGATCGCACCGCCGGCGGACATGGATCATGCCCTGGCCCGCGTGATCGAGGCGCTGACGAGTTCCGGCGTGGTGAGCGCGGTGGGCAACCGGCGCTGCTTGCGGGTGGTGCAGGAACCGCTCGACATGTTTCTGGGCTATCTCGCCGTCTATGCGCGCGAGCAGGCCTATTGCCATTTCAGTCCGGCGCTGATCGCCAATCTCGAACGGTATTGGGACGCGCGAAACCGCAGGCCTTGAGGCCCGCGGTGCGCTGCCGTCATGCCCCCGGCGATCGTTCGCCGGGAGGTCGGCGGATTCATTCACATCAACCAGGCCGCATCCGGATCTTCTTCGGGCACCGAAACGACCTCGACCGCGATCGACATGTTCTCATTCACCGTGACGGTCCTGCGCGGTGCCTCATAGCCGACCTTCCAGACATTGAGCTCGTAAACGCCGCGCGGCAGGTCGACCACCGCCAGCCCGGACGGGTCGGTCGCTGCCCGAAATGCGGACAGCCGCACCTGGGCATCCGCAATCGGAGCCGCGGTGTCCTTCTCGATCACCTTGATGGTGAGCCGGTGCTCGGGCGGCCCGACGATGGACGTGCTGAACGTCGTTGCGGCGCCTTCATGGGCAAGCGGCAACTCGCCCGGCTCGAGCGTCACCGACCACACATGCATTCCCTCCCCGGGTGGGGCCGGCAGTTCGATTTTGGTCCAATATAGTGCGCTCGTCCCCGGCAACGGCGTCTCGCCGAGACATCCACGCGCCACCACTGCGTCGGATTCGTCGCGGACTTCGATTTTTCCGCCGGCGAGCGCCATGGCGGCCGAGGACTTCGCGCCCACCTTGATCGCGAAGCTTTGTCCCATCACCACCGGCGACGGAACCGCCCACACCGCGAGGCTAGTGGCATGGGGCACGGCATCGATCCGGACCGCAAGGGATGCCTCCTCATGACGAATGTCGGCGCAATAATGCGGACCGGACCTCACGGTCCAGCTGCACCCGCCCGTTTGGCGGGGCGCCTCGAGTGCGATGTCGACGGTGCCGGCGCGCCCGGGGCCGGCACGGCACGCGCTCGCGATCACCGCACCGTCCGGGGTCGTGATCTCGAGCGGGACGGCGGCGAGATCGCATCCCGCCGCGCACGACACCTTGACTGACAGTAGGAAGTCGGCGCCCACCGCGACCTCCGGCGGCGCCGGCGCGGCCAGTTCGATGGTCGTCGCATGGGGGCCGGTACCGGCGGTCATGGCGGCGGCCCATCACCGGCGCCGCGGACGGCGTCGACAGCGGGCCGCGCAAGCCGGGCCATCCGTCAAACGACCCGCTTGGCTGCGCTCCGGCCGGCGACACGCCCGAACACCATGCATCGGGCCAGTCCGTGCTGCGCGAATCCGCCTTGCGACTCGCCGGCGCAATAGAGGCCGGGAATGACCGCGCCGCGGATATCGATCACCTCGCCGCTGGTGTTGCTGCGCAGACCAGTGAGGGTGTCGTGGAGGATGGGAGTGGCCCACGCCGCATGGAACGGCGGCTTCTCGATCTTGTACATCGGGGTGGGCTTCTTGAAGTCGGAATCCGTCCCGGCGGCCACGAACCCATTATACCGGTTCACCGTCTCCTGCAGGACGGCGCCCGATATCGGTTTCTTCTGATGCGGGTTCCTGATCCTGGCCGCCAGCTCCGCGATGGTATCGGCGGTGTAGAAGTAGCCGTCGGGGTCGACATAGGGCGGCTTGGGATCCCATTTCTCCCGCGCCGCCGCATCGGAATCGAAGATCGCCCAGATCGGCCCGCCGCCGTTGAGCTTCGAGGTATCGCCGTGATAGGCCATCGCGGCGGCAAAGAAGCGATAGGACCCGTCGACCTCGTTCCAGAACCGCTGGCCGTTCTGGTTTACGAAGATCATGTTCTGCCAGTCGCCGACGGTGAGGCCGGTCGCCTTGGCGAGCGGGAACAGCTTGCTTTCCGGCCGAAACGACAAGGAACTGTAGCCCCACCGGCAGCCGATATGGCGCGTCTTGGTGATCGCCGCGCCCGACTCGCTGGTCTGGTTGGCGGTGGCCCACAGCGCGGCGCCGATGTCCATGGCGGCGAGTTCGCCCTTGGCGCCCTGGAACACATAGGGCATGCAAGCCTGCTGGTATTCGTCGGTCAGGCGCGGGTCGAAGGTGCGCCGGAAATTCACGTTGCCGGTATGGCCCCCGGTGGCGATGACGACGCCGCGCCTGGCCTCGATATTAAGCGCGCCACTGGCTTGGGTCACCACGATCCCGAGAACTTTCCCGGACGACCCGGGCTCGCGAACGACGCTCTTCATCTCGTGACGCAGCAGAATCTGCACGCCCTTCTTGCGCGCGCTCTCCTCGAGCCTCCGCACCAGCCCGGACCCGTTGCGGCCGCCACCGGGCGCGTAAATCTCGCTGGGAACATGCCATTCGAGGGTGACGAAGGTGCGCGGCACCGTCGAGGCGGCTTCCGGACCGATCGGCCGCTCGCGGAATTGGACGCCGTTTTCGATCAGGAAGTCGAAGGTCGCGACATTCTCGTCGGCAAACACGCGAACGAGATCGCGGTCGCTGTACCGGGCGACCGCAGCGTCGTGGCGCACCCAATCGGCGAACACCTGGTCGGCGGAATCCTTGATGCCGGCCTTTTGCTGGAGGGCGTGGCCACCGCCGAGGTGGACCCGTCCGCCGCTCAGCATGCCGCGGCCGCCGATGTCGAAGTTTTCATCGACCACGATGACCGAGGCTCCCAGATCCCGCGCGGTGATGGCGGCCGGCAGTCCCGCGACGCCGGCCCCGATGACCACCAC
>DASYNT010000266.1:0-3655 GCA_036008405.1 Xanthobacteraceae bacterium | reverse complement strand
TGGGCGGTGTAGCCGCGATAGCCGGCGGCCAGTTCCATGATGATGATGTCGCCCTTGGCGAGCCTGCGCTCGGAGGGGCGCGGATTGCCGAAGAACAGCGCCGGGTTCGCCATCGGCGTCGAGCCGATGATGAGGAAGTCGACGTCGCCGCCGCCCTGCATGATCGCCGCGCCGGCGGCGCCGCGCAGGTCGGACTCCGTCGCTCCGGGCTTCGCCGCGGCGACCAGCGCTTCCATGGCGCGCTGGCACAGCATGCCCGCCCTGCGCACGCAGTCGAGCTCGGCTGCGGTCTTGATGACGACGAGCTCGTGGATGAAGCTCCTGGTGAACACGATCTCGGCGTCGGGCAGGCCGTCGCGCAGGTCGTTGTACTGGTTCACCGGCATGTAGTCCTTGTGGCGCGGGTCGATCTCGACCAGGCCGATGCGCGGCTTGGCGAGACCCAGTTCCCGGATGCGCTCCACCATGACTTCGGCGTAGCGCCCGCCGCGGCTTTGGCGCACGTCGCGGAGCGCCGGCTCGACCTGGCGCCGCACCGCCTCCGCATGGGTGCCGCCCATGGAAAAGATCAGCGTCGCCTCGGCTTCCAGCGGCACCACCACGTAGGACGAGATCGCGTGCCATTCCCAATGCCCGGTGAGCCAGGTCATGCCGCCGCCGAAGCTCCAATGGCTGGGGCCGCCCGGCACGATCACGACGTCGAGCCTGTGCTCGCGCATCTTGGCCCGCAGCGCCGCATGGCGGCGCGCATATTCCTCGCGGGAAAACTGCTCCCACACCGCGTCGCGATAGAGCGGGGTGTCGAACATGTTGGCGAACGGCCCATTCTGGTCGAGTCGCCCGCGGACCTCCTCCCATGGCACGGCGCCGGGCGGACGAGGGAGGTTGACGTTCATGGCGGGTTCCTCGCGATGATCAGTGCGTAGGCGGAGTCAGAGAATGCTCCGATTGCGTCGACCCAATTCCTGTCATTGCCCGGCTTGACCGGGCAATCCAGTACGCCCGGTCGGTGTTTACTGGATCGCCCGGTCAAGCCGCGGTCAAGCCGGGCGACGACAGCGAATGGTGCATCGGGCCAAACGAAAACGTCCAGCGTCACAGCTTGCAGCCGTGGATCTCCATCCGTCCGCCCGCCGCGGTGACGCCGTCGGCGCCGATCTTCTCGTCCACGACCTGCTCGACGCTGGGCTTGTGGCCCGCGTCGATGTCGCCGGCGGCCACGTCGTGGTCGATGGTCCACTGGGTGCGCTCGGGATCGAAGCCTTCATTGACTGACCAGATGCAGTTCCGGGTCAGCGAATCCCAGGCATATTCGACCGCTTCGCGCGGCTTCTGGGTGGCGGTGACCATGATCGGGATGACCTTGTCCTTGTCCCGGTAGATCGCCCGGTTGGCCTCGACCATGGCGGCGACGAAATCGACCACGAATTTCCGGTCCTTGGCGATCACGTCGGTCGCCACGCCGTAGGTATTGAAGCTGTAGAGCGGCATCAGGTCCGCGACCTGGGTGAGGATGCTCAATCCGGGCTTTTGCTTCATCGCCAGGAAGGCGTCTTCCGGGTGCAGGGAGACGGCGTCGATCTGCCCCGCGATCAACCCCGCCAGCCGGCCGGCGGTGCCCTGCGAGATGAACTGGGCGTTGTCGACGGTGAGCCCGGCCTTGCCCAGCGCCTCGCGGCCGATGCGCCAGTTGAAGCTGCCGACGCCGCCGCCGGCCGCGCTCAGGCGCTTGCCCTTGAGGTCGGCGAAGCCCTTGATGCCGTCCGCGACCAGGTAGGCCTGCGGCGCCTTCGGGGCGAGGCCCCAGACCTGCTTGACCTTCATGCCGCGGCCGACCTGGACGTCGCTCACGGTGGCGAACGTGTTGCCCTGGGTGAGCGCGACGCTGGCCGCCGGCGACGAGCCGCCGTCGAACTGGATGATGTTGGCGTCGATGCAATGCTTGGCGAACAGGCCGAGTTCCTTGGCCACATAGGCGGTGGTGTGCACGACATTGGGCGGCGACACCGACACCCCGACATTGACCTTGCGCAGCGGTCCGCTGCAGGTCTGGGCCGCGGCGCTGCCGGCGAGCAGGCTTGCGATCAGCGCGGATATGGCGAGCGACAATATGGTTCGGTGGGGACGCCTGCGCATGGGAGCTTCCTCGCGGGGCAACATCGCCGGCCTCGTTCTTTGCCGAGGTCCATTGTCGCGCACAATAGTGCCGAACGACGCCGAGGTGCAACTTGCAGCGGTGAAGCCGCGCCTGACCCCGGGCGCCCGTTGAGCATGGGCGCCGGTGTGGTAAGCTCGCAGAAAATCGCCTGTCCCCTTGGGAGGTCCATGATGAAATCTATCGTCCGTTCGCTTGTGCCGGCCGGCGTCGCGCTGGCCTGCCTGTTCGCTGCGCCCGCCTTCGCCGCGCAGACGAGCTTCTATCAGCTCCCGTCCGGCGCCTTCCCCCACGACGTCGCGCCGGCGCCCGACGGCGCGGTGTGGTATAGCGGCCAGCAAAGGGGCTTTCTCGGCCGGTTCGATCCCAAGACCGGCAAGAACGAGGAGATCCCGCTCGGTCCGGGCGCGGCGCCCCACGGCGTCATCATCGGGCCCGACGGCGCGCCCTGGGTCACCGAGGGCGGCCAGAACGCCATCGCCCGGGTCGATCCGGCAACACGGCAGGTCAAGCTGTTCCCGCTGCCCAAGCAGTTCCCCGACGCCAATCTCAATACCGCGACCTTCGACAAGAAAGGCATCCTCTGGTTCACCGGCCAGAGCGGCGTCCATGGCCGCGTCGATCCCGCCACCGGCAAGGTCGATGCCTGGAAATCGCCGCGTCCTGGCAGCTACGGCATCACCACCACGCCCGCCGGCGATGTCTGGTTCGCCTCGCTCGCCGGCGACTTTATCGGCAAGATCGATACCGCGACCGGCGCCGTCGCCATGGTCGATCCGCCGCGCAAGGGGGCCGGGCCGCGCCGCATCTGGTCGGATTCCCACGGCAAGCTGTGGGTGAGCTTCTGGAATGCCGGCGGCATCGGCCGTTACGACCCCGAGGCCAAGACCTGGAAGGTCTATACGATGCCCAAGAGCCGCTCGGGCACCTATGCGGTCTATGTCGACGACAAGGACCAGGTCTGGGCCACCGACTGGCTCGCCAATGCGATTCAGCGCTTCGATCCCGTGAAGGAGACCTTCGAGACGTTCCCGAGCGACAAGCGCGGCGCCAGCGTGCGCCAGATGCTGGGCCGTCCCGGTGAGCTGTGGGGCGGAGAATCGGGCAATGACCGACTCGTCGTCATCAGGGATCAGTAATCGTCCGGGAATCCGGGACCGGTCATCCCCGATGACCGGTCTATGATCGCCGGCACTGAACACTGACGACCCGACCTTCTGACCCTCTGACCCTGGAGTTCCCATGTCTCGCACCAAGCGACTGTCATCCGCGCTGCTGTTTTCCGCCGGCCTGATCCTGGCGATGGCCGGTTCCGCCCCGGCGCAAGCTCCGGTGCAAGCTCCGGTGACCGTGTTCGAGGGCGCGCGCCTCATCACCGGCGACGGCAGCGCCCCGATCGAAAACTCCGCCTTCATCGTCGAGAACAGCCGGTTCACCCAGATCGGCCGGCGCGGCGAGGTGGCGGTCCCCCCCGGCGCGGTGCATGTCGACATTTCCGGC
>DASYNT010000265.1:0-17590 GCA_036008405.1 Xanthobacteraceae bacterium | reverse complement strand
CGCCTCCTCCAGGGTCTCACCGGGCTCGACGAAGCCGGCGAGGCACGACCACATGCGTGGGGGCGGGCTGCGGCCGAGCAGGCAGCGCTCGCGATCGATCGCCAGCATGATGACGACGGGATCGGTGCGCGGGAAATGCTGGGTGCCGCAGCAAGGACAGTCGCGCCGCCAGCCGGCGTCGACCGCATGGCTCGGCGTCCCGCAATTGGCGCAGAAGCGGTGGCGCGCATGCCAGCCGAGCACCGCCTTGGCCTCCGCCAAAGGCGGCAGGTGTTCCGGGGCCACGAGTCCGCCGGTCGCCACCGTCCGCAGGTCGGTGACGAGAAGGTCATCGCGGCTCTTGAGCGCCTCGGCGGCCTCCTTGTCGATGCCTGCGGCGAACCGGGACGCGCCGTCGCGCAGCCCGAGAAACACCCGCTCCCGCCACGGCGCGAGCGCGCCCGCTTCGGCGAAGGTGAATGCGGGGTCGTCTCCGCCATTCGGCGCGGGCGTACCGACGATCTCCGCGGACTTGCGCAATACCACGAGTTCGCCACCGACGAGATGGATGCGGGCGCGCGGGTCCGCTTCGAACGCGGCGATCGCGGCGGCATCCGTACGCCGATCGGCGGCGCGATCGAGCACGCTACCGGTGTAACCGAGATACGGCGGAACCCCGAGATCAGGGCGGGACAGCATGATTCACTCCGGCGAGCGCGAGAAGGCTCGCATGGCCCGCCGCGATGCGCAATCAGCCCCGTCAAGTACGGAATAATCGACCCGAGGAACGGAAGCGAAAAGCAGCATTCACCCCTGCACCAGCGGTCCCGGCCGCTTGAGGTACTGCGAGGTGATCGCGGCCGCAGAATAATAGGCGAGCGCGCCGACCAGGCCGGTCGGATTGTAGGAGGCGTTCTGGGGGAACACCGAGGCGCCCATCACGAACAGATTGTCCGCATCCCATGACTGCAAATAGCGGTTCACGACGCTCGTCTTGGGGTCGGTGCCGGTGACGGTTCCGCCGGTGTTGTGGGTCGACTGGTAGGGCACGACATTGTAATTGCCCCGCCGCACCGCCGGCGAGCTCATCGCCGAGGGATTCATGGCGCGCGCGATCCTGCCCAGCGCGGCGCCGATGTATTCCGTGAGCTTGTAGTCGTTGTCGTGGAAATTATAGGTCATGCGCACCAGCGGCCGTCCCAGCGCATCGCGGTAGGTCGGGTCGAGGTCGAGATAGTTTTCGCGGTGGGCGTAGTTGCAGCCGGAGGCGCCGATGTTGAAGGCGTGGTTGTACCACTTGGCGGTCGCCTTCTTCCAGTCGCGGCCCCAGCGCGGCGTGCCCGGGGGGCACCGGGCGGGTCTGGGTCGGGCGGCCGTTGGAGGTGCCGGCCGAAATCCAGGCGCCGCCGAAGAAGCCGAGCCCGCCATGGTCGAAATTGTCGCCGTTGAAATCGTCGATGTTGGTGCCGAACGAGGCGCCGGCGGCCATGAACGGGTTGATCTCCTTGTCCTCGAAGAACACCGTCACGTTGCCGGCGCTGACCTGGTAGCAATAGTTGCGCCCCAGCGCGCCCTTGCCGGTGACGGGATCGTATGGCTCGCTGATGCCGGCGAGCCGCATCAACAGCATGTTGTTGAAGACATAGGCGCCGAGGATGACGATGCCGGCCGGCTGCTCGTACTCCTCGCCGGTGCGGGTATCGACATAGCGCACCGCCTTCACCTTGCGGGCCGCCTTGTCGTAGACGAGCTCTTTGACATAGGCATGGGCGCGCAATTCGAAGCGATCGTCGGCGAGCAGCACCGGCAGGATGCAGGACTGCGGCGAGGATTTGGCATTGGCCTCGCAGCCGAACCGCTCGCAATGGCCGCAATATTCGCAGGCGCCGAGCGTCACCCCTTCCGGATTGGTGTAGGCCTCGCTCATGTTGGCGGCGGGCGCGCGGAACGGGTGATAGCCGAGTTCGCGCGACGCCTTCTCCATGATCGTGCCGGCCATGCTGACGGCCAGCGGCTTGTTGGGATATTCGTTCTGCCGTGGCCCTTCGAACACATTGCCGCCGTCGATCTTCCGGCCGCGCAGATTGCCGGCCTTGCCGGACACCCCGAGCAGCTTTTCGAAGCGGTCGTAATAGGGTTCGAGCTCGTCATAGGAGACCGGAAAATCCTGGATCGTCATCTCGGCCGGGATCGCGTCCTTGCCGTAGCGGTTTTCCAGGTGGCTGCGCAGATCGTGGTCGGACGGCATCAGCCGCCAGGTGACGCCGTTCCAATGGGCGCCGGCGCCGCCGACGCCGGTGCCCGGCAGGAACGATCCGAGCCGCCGGATCGGCAACGCCGTTTCCGATGGCGAGTGCCGCAGCGACACCGTCTCCAGCTGGGTGTCCTGAAACAGCTCCTGGCGCACCGCGTATTTGAGATCGTCGCGCACGCTCGGCAGCGCGAAGTCCTCGCGCGCGGAGCGGTTGGCGCCGCGCTCCAGGCCGACCACCCTGAGGCCGGCCTTGGTCAGCTCGCGGGCGAGTATGCTGCCGGTGAACCCGACGCCGATGCAGACCGCATCGACCTCCTTCAGAACCGTCGTCATCGCGCGCTCCTCACGTAAAGTCCGCGATCGAGCGCGGCGGCTTGTCGTATTTCCTGCCGAAATAGGTCTTGACCTCTTCGCGATAGGTCGCGGGCAGGCCGGGATAGCCGACCATCTTCCACGCCGCCATATCGCGGTTGCCGCCATAGATCGGGTCGGCGAAAAATCCTTCCATGGCGATCTGCAGCAACGCGTTGAAGAACATCGCGCTGCTGGAGCCGTCGAATTCCGCCTTGCCCGCCTCCATCGCCTCGAGCGCGGCTTCGCGCTCGCGGCGGCCGTCCCTACGGCGCCCTTGAGAAAATCGCGCCGCGGAATGGTTTCGTCGGCCATGAAGCTCCTCCCTCGTCCGCTCGCCGGTATCGACCCCCGGGGCGTTAGATGAACCTGCTCCAGGTTAGCCCGGCTTGCACGAGGTTGCGAGCATACTCTCGCGCGGCGGTCGCTGGTTCACCTATCCGTCAAACGCAGGCCATTGCCGCGTTCCCGTCGCCGCGTTCCTGGCCGGCACCAATTTTGTTTGGTATGATTATTTTGCAAGGAAAGGGCCAACCGGTGCCACGAGGCAAGCCTCATAGCGTTGATCTGACACCCGATCTGGAGAACGACATACGTCGTCGTCTGGATTCCGGCGCCTACGCGTCCGAGGTCGAGGTCATCCGCGCCGGCTTGCGCGCGCTCGACCGCGACGACGAAGAGAGGGCGCGCCGTTTGGCCGAGCTCGATGCCTCCATCGCGCGCGGCATCGCAGACGCCGACGCGGGCCGGGTTCACCCTGCCGACCACGTCTTTAGCGAACTGCGCCGGCGGAATCAGCAGAAGGCAGATACGCGCGGGCGATGAAGCTCGTCTTCACCGACGAGGCGAAGGCCGATCTTCTTCAAATCGGCGACTGGATCGCCGAGGACAATCCGGTACGCGCCTTCACGTTCGTGGACGAGCTCGAAGCCCGCTGTGCCCGGCTGATGGGGATGCCCCACGCCTATCCTTTGGTGCCGCGTCATGAGAGCAGCGGCGTGCGCCGCGCCCCTCACGGCGATTATCTCATCTTCTATCGCGTCACCACAGATTCGGTTGAGATTCTTCATGTCCTGAACGGCGCACGCGACTACGAGCCGATTCTGTTCCCTGACGAATAAGCGATGGTCGAACGTCTGCCCGCGGATGAAATTGCATCACCGTCCCGCCGGCGCGATGCCGCGCTCGTCCAGCGCGACCGTCTTGATCAGCGCAAAGACGTCGCGGCCGGCGGCGAGGCCGAGTTCGTCGACCGCCATGCGCGTGACCATGGCGACGATGTGGCCGTGACCGGGGAGATCGATGGTGACCGCGGCAAGCGGGCCGTCTTCCTGCTCGATCGCCGCCACCCGGCCGGAGAGCACCGTGCGGATGCTGAGATGCCGCGGCGGCTCGGTCGACACGGTCACGTCGGTCGCCTTGATGACCACGCGCACGTCGCTTCCGACGGCTCCGGCCGCGCCGACCAGCCACATCGTGCCGCCGGGATGGCGGATCTCGCTCATTCCGTATTCGGCATGGATGCCGACGAGCCGGCCGGTCAGCACCGAGGAGCGCGCGAACCGGCTTTCCCCGGCCTGGACCTTGCGCGGCCCGAACACCTCGTCCACCGCGCCGGCAGCGACCACATGGCCGGCGTTGAACACCACCACCGGCGAGGCAAGACGGGCGACCTCGTCGACCGAGTGGGACACGTAGATGATCGGCACCTTGAACCCGTCGCGCAGGCGCTCGATCAGGGTCAGCACCTCCATCTTGCGCTCGTCGTCCAATGCCGCCAGCGGCTCGTCCATCAGGAGCAGGCGCGGCGACGCCAGCAGCGCGCGTCCGATCGCGACCCGCTGCCGCTCGCCGCCGGACAGGCGCCCGGGGCGCCGCGCCAGCAAATGACCGATCCCCAAGGTCTCGACGACCGCGCCGAACTCGATCGCCCGTTCGGTGCGCGGGGCGAACCAGCGGCCGAACAACAGGTTCTGGCGCACCGTCAGGTGCGGGAACAGCTGGGCGTCCTGATAGACCACGCCGATCCGGCGGGCGTGCTTGGGCACGAAGACGTGCTTTTCGGTGTCGACCAGCACGCGCTCGTCGACGACGATGACGCCGCGGTCCGGCCGCAGCAGGCCGGCGATCAAAGCGATGGTAACCGATTTGCCGGAGCCGGAGCGGCCGAACAGGGAGACCCCGGCCGCACTCTCGAACGCCACCTCATAGGCGAAGGCGCCGAGCTTGATCGCGGCCTCGAAGCGGATCATTCGAATTGCGCCAGCCGGCGATGGGCGGTGCGCTGGACGATTTCCGAGAGGATGAGCGCGCCGAGCGCGATCACGATGGCGATCGCGGTCAGGCGCCAGGCCTTGGCGTCGCCGCCGGGCACCTGGGTATAAGTATAGATGGCCGCCGAGATGGTCTGGGTCTCACCGGGTATGTTGGACACGAATGTGATGGTGGCGCCGAATTCGCCGAGCGCCTTGGCAAAGCACAGGATGGCGCCCACGACCACCCCCGGCAGCGCCAGCGGCAGGGTGACGAGGGCGAAGGTCCACAGGCCGTTGGCGCCGAGCGTTCCCGCGGCGTCCTCCAGGCGGCGGTCGATCGCTTCGATGGAGAGACGCATCGCCCGCACCATCAGCGGAAAGCCCATGACCCCGCAGGCGAGCGCCGCCCCGGTCCATCGAAACGAGAACACGATCCCGAAATGATCGGCGAGGAACGCCCCCAAGGGTGCGCGCCGTCCAAGCAGGATCAGCAGGATATATCCCGTCACCACCGGCGGCAGCACCAGCGGGAGGTGGATCAGGCCGTCGAACAGGAACTTGCCGGGAAAACGCCAGCGCGCCAGCGCATAGGCGGCGAGAACGCCGACCGGCAGGCTGAAAGCGGTGGCCGCCAGCGCGATTCGCAGCGACAGCCGCACCGCCGTCCATTCATCCGCGGAGAGCTCGAACACCGCCTAAGGTCCAGACCTGACGAAAGGATGCCGGAGGAACATCGCCGTTCTGTCCCGCAAACGCAACATTGCGGGGATGCCCATTGCGGAGATGGTGGTCCCGGTCACTTCGCGATCATGTCGAAGCCCTGCTCTGAAAAGCGCTGCACTGCCGCCGGCGACCGCAGATAGGCGAGGAACGCCGCCGCATCGGCATTGCGCGACGACGCCGTCAGCGCGGCCGGGTAAAGGATCGGCGGATGCGAGGAATCGGGGAAGACCGCGACCACTTTCACCTTCGGCTCCGCCTTGGCATCGGTCGCGTAGACGATCCCGAACCGCGCCTCGCCGCGGGCGACGAAGGCCAGCGCGGCGCGCACATTGTCGGTCTGGGCGAGCTTGTTCTCTACGCCCCGCCACATCCCGAGCTTTTCGAGCGCCTCCTTGGCGTATTTGCCGGCCGGGACCGAGTTCACTTCGCCGACCGCAAGCCGGCTGTCGCCCAGCACCGCCGCGAGGTCGGCGCCGGGGGCGATCTTGAACGCCACGTTCGCATCGGCAGCCTCGACCAGCACCAGGGCATTGCCGAGCAAGGTCTCCCTTGTCTCCGCCTTTATAAGATGGCGCTGTTGCGCCCAATCCATCCAGTCGAGATCGGCGGAGATGAAGATATCCGCCGGCGCGCCCTGCTCGATCTGCCGCGCCAGCGCTGCCGATGATGCGTAGGAAATGGCGACGCTCTTGCCGGTCTGCTTCTGCCAATCGGAAGCGATGGCGTCGAGCGCCGTGTTCAGGCTGGCGGCCGCGAACACCACCGGCTTGCCCTGGGCCTGCGCCGGCAACGGCACGAGGAGCGCGAAGCCGATCGCGAGGGCGACGGCACAACGAAGCGAAAAGAGAAATTGTCTGCGCTGCATGACGACCTCGATGTTCCCCCTTGTATATAACGCAGATCGGCGCGGGATGTCACGGGGCCTCGCCGACCGCGAAGCGGCGCGCCGGAATGATGCCGGTGCAGGATGATCGGGCCGGCGCGGAACCCCGGCCGGGTGCAATCCGGCCGCGCTTGCAATCGCTGGCCGTTCCGCCGATATAAGGCCCGGGAGGTTGGCGGTGGACGAGCCACTCGCCAACCGGGTCAGGTCCGGAAGGAAGCAGCCCTAACGAGCTCCGGTTCGGGTCGCTCGTCAACCTCCTAGTGATATAACTCTGACGGTTCATTCCGTATCGGTGTCATGCCCCGCGAAAGCGGGGCATCCAGTAACCCCTGTGCGATCGGTGGAACTCATACGGTGCCCGGATTGTCGCTCCGCGGTTACTGGATCGCCCGGTCAAGCCGGGCGATGACGACAAATGGGATTCAAGCGTTGGAGACGGGACACTAGCGTTTGCCCGCTCCAGGCGAGGATGCGGGCGTTGCGCCGGCCGGAGTTGCCATGAGCGAAGCCGATACAGCCGGCCGCCTCGCGGAGCCGGGCCTCGATCTTGCCCTTGCTGGTGGGACCGGTGTCGGTGCGACCGGTGGTCCGACCCCGGCGCCGCGCCAGGGTGCCGGCTACCGGGTGCTCGCGCGCAAATATCGCCCCGCCACCTTCGACGACCTGATCGGCCAGGAGGCCATGGTGCGGACGCTCTCGAACGCGTTCGAGACCGGGCGCATCCCGCAGGCCTGGATCCTCACCGGGGTGCGCGGGGTCGGCAAGACCACCACCGCCCGCATCCTCGCCCGCGGGCTGAATTACGAGTTGGCGGACGGCTCGGTCACCGCGCCGACCATCAAGATGCCGGTGCTCGGGCGCAATTGCCAGGCGATCATGGAAAGCCGGCACGTGGACGTGCTGGAGATGGACGCCGCTTCGCACAACGGCGTCGACGACATCCGCCAGATCAACGACGCCGTGCGCTATGCGCCGGTGAGTGCGCGCTACAAGGTCTATATCCTCGACGAAGTGCACATGCTCTCCAACCAGGCGTTCAACGCGCTGTTGAAGACCCTGGAGGAGCCGCCGCCCCACGCCAAGTTCGTGTTCGCGACCACCGATATCGGCAAGGTGCCGGTGACGGTGCTGTCGCGCTGCCAGCGGTTCGACCTGCGCCGGGTCGAAGCCGGCGTGCTGGTAGCCCATCTCGACGGCATCCTCGCCAAGGAAGGCGTGATCGCCGAGCCGGAAGCGCTGACGCTGATCGCGCGCGCCGCAGAAGGCTCGGTGCGCGATGCGCTCTCGCTGCTCGACCAGGCGATTTCCCATGCCGCCGGCGCGGTGCGCGCCGAGGACGTGCGGCAGATGCTCGGGCTCGCCGATGCCGGCCGGAACATCGACCTGTTCGATGCGCTGATGCGCGGCGACGCCGCCCGCGCGCTCGGCGAGTTGCGCAGCCAATATGATTCCGGCGCCGATCCCCTGGTGGTGCTGAGCGAGCTCGCCGAATTCACGCATTTCGTGACGCGGGTGAAGGTGGTGCCGTCGGTGGTGGAAGACCGCTCGCTGTCGGAGGTCGAGCGCAAGCGCGGCCGCGAGCTTGCCGCCGCCCTGTCGATGCGGGTGCTGTCGCGCACCTGGCAGATGCTGTTCAAGGGGCTCGCGGAGGTGAAGGAGGCGCCGCGCCCGATCGCTGCGGCGGAGATGGTGCTGGTGCGGATCGCCTATGCCGCCGACCTGCCGCCGCCCGACGAAGTGATCCGCAACCTGGCCGATGCCCCGGCTCGCGCCGCGGCGCCGGCCCGCAGCGCCGCACCGACGCCGCCGTCGCCGGCCCCGGCCTCCTACGGCGAGCCCGCGCGCAAGGAAGCGGCGCGCAGCGAACCGATGCGGTCGTCCGCACGCCCGGCACCGGCGCCGATGCCGCAGCCTCCGGTCGGCAAGGCGGCCGAAGCCGCACCGGGCGCCGCGGCGATGGCGTTTTCCCGGTTCGCCGACCTTGTGGCTTTCGCCAATGAGCGGCGCGACCTGCCGCTCAGGACGTTGCTCGAGCGTGACGTCCGGCTGGTCCATTTCGAGGACGGCAAGCTGGAGGTCGCGCTGGAGCCTTCGGCCTCCAAGGCGCTGATCGGCGACCTCGCCCGTCGCCTCACCGCGCTGACCGGCCGACGCTGGATGGTGGTGGTCTCCGCCGAGGCGGGCGAGCCCACGCTCAAATCGCAGGCAGACGCCAAGCGCACCGCGTTCATCGCCGGCGTGCAGAACGATCCGGTGGTACAGAATGTGCTGGCGCGGTTTCCCGGCGCCCAGATCGTCGCCGTGCGCGAACCCGACCGCAGCATGGCCGCGCCCGCCGCCGCCGCCCCCGCCGAGGACGACGAGCCGCCGCCGGAGGTGCCGGCCGATGACGAGGAATCGGCGTTCGGCGTCCATCGCCGCCCGGACGACGTGGACGATGATTTCTAGCGCGGAGTGAACTCCCTCCCGCTTCTTCAGGGGGAGGGTTGGGGAGGGGGTTGCGGCCGATTCATAAGCACCGCGGTTGTGGCCGGCGATCCCCTCCCCAACCCCCCAACCCTCCCCTTTTCAAGGGGAGGGAGCAGACATGAAAGGCAACCCATGGCGGATTTTCTGGGCCTGATGAAGCAGGCGGCCGAGCTCAAGACCAAGATGGAATCGATGCAGGCCGAGCTCGACCACATCGAGGTCGAGGGCACGTCCGGCGGCGGCCTGGTCAGCGTGAGGCTCACCGCCAAGGGCGAACTCAAATCGGTCGCCATCGATCCTTCGCTGATGAAGCCGGAGGAGAAGGAGATCGCCGAGGATCTCATCGTCGCCGCCCATGCTGAGGCGCGACGCAAGGCCGAGGCACTGCTCCAGGACAAGGTGAAGAGCCTCACCGGCGGCCTGCCGCTGCCGCCCGGAATGAAGCTGTTCTGATGTTACTAATGGGACGGCGCTGGCGACTCCCTCCCCCTTCTTCAGGGGGAGGGTCGGGGAGGGGGTCCGCCGACTCTCCACAAGCACTGCGCGAGCGGCCCGCGCCCGCTCCCCGACCCTCCCCCGCAAGCGGGGGAGGGAGAAGAGTCGCAGATGCCCACCGCCATCGCCGGTCCTGAAATCGAACGACTGATCCAGCTGCTGGCCCGTCTGCCGGGGCTCGGGCCGCGCTCGGCGCGGCGCGCGGCGCTGGCGCTGATCAAGCGGCGCGAGCAGCTGATGGCCCCGCTTACCGCCGCGCTGCAGACCGCCATGGACAAGATCTCGGTCTGCACCGTGTGCGGCAACATCGACAGCCACAATCCCTGCACCGTGTGCACCGACGAGCGGCGCGACGCCTCGGTCATCGTCGTGGTCGAAGATGTCGCCGATCTCTGGGCGCTGGAGCGGGCCCACGCGGTGAATGCGCGCTATCACGTGCTCGGCGGCACCCTGTCGCCGCTCGACGGCATCGGCCCGCAGGACCTCTCCATCGACGCGCTGGTGACCCGCGCCCACGCGCCGGGGGTCAGGGAGATCATCCTCGCCGTCAACGCCACCGTGGACGGCCAGACCACCGCGCATTACATCACCGACCTGCTCGCCGGCGCCGGCGTCGCGGTGACGCGGCTCGCCCACGGCGTGCCGGTCGGCGGCGAACTCGACTATCTCGACGAGGGCACGCTCGCGGCCGCCATGCGCAGCCGCACGCCGTTTTGAGGGTTCCGATCCTGCGGTCCGTAGCCCGCATTGAGCGTCAGCGCAATGCGGGACCGCCGCCCCCGGATTTCGCTTCCGCTCTATCCGGGCTACGCCTCTACTTGGGCTTCACCGCTACTTGGGCTCCACCGCCAGTTTCGCGAAATGTCCTCGGCGTTGCAGCCAGGCAAGCAGCACGAAACTCGGGAGCGCTGCGATCGCGCAAATGGCAAAGAACCAGACCCAGCCGGTCGACTCCGCCAATCGCCCTCCCGGCGCGGCCAACACCGTCCGACCGAACGAAGCGAGCGCGGTCAGGAGCGCATACTGCATGGCGGTGTGCAGCGGATTGCGGCACAGCGCCGTCAGATAGGTGACAAAGATCACGGTGCCGACGCCGCTGGTGAAATTCTCTGCCGTGATTGCAAAGGCCAACCAGACAGCGTCGTGACCGACCACGGCCTGCCAGGAGAAGGCAAAATTGGCAACGGCTTGTATCAGCCCCCCGATCCACAGGCTGATCGCCAACGGATAAGCACGTGCTACGAAGCCGCCGGCAAAGCCGCCGGCAATGGCGGCGGCCAATCCGACGCCCTTGACTATTGCAGCGTACTCGTTTCGCGAAAACCCGATTTCAATGGAGAAGGGGCCCGTCATAACGCCGGCAAGCGCGTCCGTGAACTTGAACAGCACGACGAAAGCCAGCACGATCAAGGCGACGAGCACGCCTTCCCGCAGGAAGAAATCTCCGAACGCGCCAATCACGGTGATCCATAGTCGTCGGAAGGCATTCTTGCCGCGATGCATCTCCTCCGCCGCTGCCGATTTTTCGGGCTCCACTGAAACGAGCGTGGTGACGATACCGACAAGGACGAGCGCGGCCGTGACAACATATCCGGCGCTCCACGCCCCTTGTGTGCGGTAGCCGAGCGCCTCAAAACCGCTGACCAAAAACAATGTACCGGCGTTGGAGGCGACCATGCCGACGCGGTATGCTATGACGTAAGCATTGATGCCTGTGGCCTGCTCGCTGTCATCCAGACCGTCGACCCGGAACGCGTCGATGACGATGTCTTGGGTTGCGGAGGCGATGGCCACCAAGAGGCCGCCCAGCGCTACCAACCATGGATTCGCGAGGGGATCGCGAAGACCAAGAAATACGATGGCTGCCATCAACAGCAGTTGCGTGAGCAGCAGCCACCCACGCCGCCGCCCGAATCGGCGCGAGAGCCACGGCACGTTGAGAGCATCGACCAGTGGTGCCCACAGGAACTTGAATGTGTAAGGTGTACCAACAAGAGCGAATAGCCCGATTGTACGAAGATTCACCCCGACATCGGCCATCCAATACAGCAGTGTTGCACCTGACAGCGCCAGCGGCAGACCACCCGAAAAACCGAGGAACATCACAATGAGGACGCGCCGGCGCAGATATACGGCGAGCGCATCGGCAAAGCGCGCCTTGGCCGGCGCAGTGTCGGCGATCGCGGCGACGGCGACGGGAGCGTCCATCACTCGCCCGCCTCCAGCCGCAGCGCGAGCGGCACCGCCGCCAGCGCCGGCTTGGCTGCGTCGCTGTCGCTGAAATCGAGCGCGTCGATGCGGCCGGCGCGGCGGCCGATCTTTTCGGTCGAGATGATGATCTGCCTCATGTCCTCCGCCGCCTGTCCGTGATGCTGCTGCAGCTTGAGCACCCGCTCCTGCAGCCGGCCCACATCCTCCATCATGCGCCCGACTTCGGCATGAATGAGGTCGGCAGCCTCGCGCATGCGGGCATCCTTGAGGATTTGCTGCATCACCTGGATCGCCAGCATCAGCAGCGAGGGCGACACGATCACCACCTTGGCGCGGTAGGCTTTCTGCACGAGGTCGTCGAAGCCGTCGTAAAGCTCGGCATAGATGGATTCCGACGGCACGAACATCAATGCCATGTCCTGGGTCTCGCCGGCCAGCAGGTACTTCTCCGAAATGTCGGAAATGTGTTTCCACACGTCCTGGCGCAGGCGCTGGGCGGCCCGCGCGCGGTCGTCGTCGGTCTTGCCCTCGCGCAGCGCGGTGATCGCTTCGAGTGGGAACTTGGCGTCGATGACCAGCGGGCGCTGGTCGGGCAGGAAGATCACGCAGTCGGGCCGGGTGTTGTTGGGCAGGGTGTGCTGGAACGCATAGAGCGACTTGGGCAAAGCATCCTGGATGATGGTCTCCATGCGGGCCTGGCCGAAGGCGCCGCGGGCCTGCTTGTTGCCGAGCACGTCGCGCAGCGAGATGACCTGGCCGGACAGCTCCGAGAGGTTCTTCTGGGCGTGGTCGAGCACGGCGATGCGCTCGTTGAGGCTCGCCAGCCGCGCCACGGTCTGCCGCGTGGTCTCGTCCATGGAATGGCCGATCCGGGTCGAGACGGCATCGAGCCGCTCCGCCATGACCCGGGCGAGTTCGGCCTGGCGTCCGCCCAGGCCTTCCCCCAGCGCCTGGAGCCGGCCCGCGGTCTCGGCCTGGATGCGGGCGAGGTCGGCGATGCGCTTCTCCATCGCCTCGTCCTGGCGCTCCTGCCGGACGGTGTCCTCGCGCCGCTGGCGCGATCCCCGCGCCGCGAGCACGGCAATGGCGACCAGCAGCGCCAATACCGCCACCGCGAAGGTGAGGCCGGCAGCGCCGAGCGTGACGTCGAACCCGTTGAGGGTGAGAATCGGCTGGTTCATTGATCCCGTTGTACGCGATTCGTGGCCGTAAGCGAACGAAGTGCGAACGCGGGCAAGGCTTTTCGGCGGGCAAAGCAGTTGACAAGCTTCCCGGCACGTACATTTCTATGTACATAAATTGCCCGTTTGAGGATCGGCGACCCGTAGGATGGGTAGAGCGCAGCGACACCCATCATCCGCCGATCGATTACCCCATGATGGGTTTCGCTGCGCTCTACCCATCCTACAAACCTGCAGGCCGGCCATGAGCCACGTTTCGTACACGGAGCTTCGCGCCAACCTCGCCAAATACATGGACGAGGTGTGCGACAGCCGCGACGCCCTTCACGTCACGCGGCAGAACGCCCGCACTGTGGTCATGCTGTCCGAGGAAGAATATGAGGGCATGGTGGAAACGCTGCACCTGCTGCGGAGCCCTGCCAACGCCGGGCGCCTGCTCCGCTCCATTGAGAGCGCCGATGCCGGAACGTTGACGGAGCATAAAATCATCGAAGCGCGGCCCGATGCCAAATGAGGCTTCTTCTGTGGTCGAGCGCGGCCTGGGAGGACTATTTGCATTGGCAACAAACCGACCAGAAGATGCTCCAAGCCATCAACGATCTCATCAGAGACATCGGGCGCGATCCCTTCAAGGGGCTCGGCAAGCCGGAACCCCTGAAGCACAACCTCAGCGGTTGGTGGTCGCGCCGCATTACACGGGAACACCGCTTGGTTTATCGTGTGTCCGGCCAAAATGCGGAGTCGGTGGAGATCATCCAGTGCCGATATCATACATAGACGGCCGCCGGATTGACCACGCCCGACCGACCCCTTACATCGCCGTTCCATGGCATTGCGCGACATCATCATCCTGCCGGACAAGCGGCTGCGTAAGGTTTCGAAGCCGGTCGCCAGGATCGACGAGGACATCCGCGCCCTCGTCGCGGACATGTTCGAGACCATGTACGACGCGCCGGGCATCGGCCTCGCCGCCATCCAGCTCGGCGTGCCGGCGCGGGTCGTCACCATGGACCTGTCCAGGAAGGAGGATCACAACGAGCCGACGGTGTTCATCAACCCCGAAATCGTGTGGTCCTCGGAGGAGCGATCGGTCTACGAGGAGGGCTGCCTGTCGATCCCGGACATCCACGAGGACGTGGAACGGCCGGCGCGGGTGAAGGTCAGGTACCTCGATCTCGACGGAACGCTGATGGAGGCCGAGGCGGAAGGCCTGTTCGCCACCTGCATCCAGCACGAGGTCGACCACCTCAACGGCGTGCTGTTCATCGACCACATCTCCAAGCTCAAGCGCGACCGCATCGTCAAGAAATTCACCAAAGTGGCGAAGCGGGACGGTGGAGGAGGGCCGAGTACGTGACATCCGCCCCCGATTTCGGACCGTCGCCCGATCTTTCCCTCCCCGCCTTCGGGGAGGGTGGCCGAGCGAAGCGAGGTCGGGCGGGGGCCGCGGGCACGGACGACCAAAGTAAGAAAGACCCCACCCTGCCCTCCCCGAAAACGGGGAGGGAAAGTGCCGTGCCTTGATGCCCCTTCGCCTCGTCTTCATGGGAACGCCGGACTTCGCGGTGCCGACGCTGGTGGAGATCGTCGGCTGCGGCCATCAGGTGGTGGCGGCCTACACGCGGGCGGCGCAGCCCGCCGGGCGCGGCATGGAGGTGCGGCCGAGCCCGGTGGAGCGCGAGGCGCGGCGGCTCGGCATCGAGGTGCTGGCCCCGAAGACGCTCAAGACGCCGCAGGCGCAGGAGGCGTTTCGCGCTCATGAGGCCGACGCCGCCGTGGTGGTCGCCTACGGCCTGATCCTGCCCAAGCCGGTCCTCGACGCCCCCCGGCTCGGCTGCTTCAACCTGCACGCCTCGGCATTGCCGCGCTGGCGCGGCGCGGCGCCGATCAACCGCGCCGTCATGGCCGGCGACACCGAAACCGCCGTCATGGTGATGAGGATGGAGGAAGGGCTGGACACCGGCCCGATCGCTATCGCGAAACGAGTTGCCATCCGCCCCAACACAACTGCCGGCGAGCTGCACGACCGGCTCGCACGACTCGGCGCGAAACTGACGGTCCGTGCGCTCGGCGCTCTGCAACGCGGGTCGATGCACCTGACGCCGCAGGATGTCACTTATGCCGCGAAGATTGACAAGAACGAGACGCGGATTGACTGGCGCAGGCCTTCGAAGGCCGTGCATGATCATTGCCGCGGCCTGTCGCCGACCCCATGCGCGTGGTTCGAGTTGCCCGGTGTAGGACGAATCAAGGTCCTGCGTACCGCCAGATCGAAACGCTCCGGCGTGCCGGGAACCGCGCTCGACGCCTATCTCACCATCGCCTGCGGCGACGGCGCCGTGCGCATCCTCGAACTGCAGCGCGCCGGCGGCCGGCCTATGAAGGCCGAAGAGTTTCTGCGCGGCACGGCGGTGGCAGCCGGCACGCGGCTCCCGTGATGCCGCGCTTCAAGCTCACCATCGAATATGACGGCCGCCCTTTCGTCGGCTGGCAGGTGCAGGACAACGGCCTGTCCGTGCAGGGCGTGCTCACCGCCGCGGTGGCGGCGTTCTGCGGCGAGGCCGTGCATGTGCAGGGGGCGGGGCGCACCGATGCCGGCGTGCATGCGCTCGGCCAGGTCGCCCATGTCGAACTGGCCAAGTCCTGGGACACCGACACCGTGCGCGATGCGCTCAACTTCCATTTGCGGCCGCACCCGGTCGCGGTGCTCGCCGCCATACCGGCGGCCGATAATTTCGACGCCCGGTTCTCGGCGCTGGGGCGCCACTATCTCTATCGCATCGTCAACCGCCGCGCCGACCTCGCGCTCGACGCCGGCCGGGCGCTGCGGCTGCCGCGGCCGCTCGATGCGGCGGCCATGCACGACGCCGCCCAGCGCCTGGTCGGCCGGCACGACTTCACCACCTTCCGCGCCGCCGAATGCCAGGCGAAATCGCCGCTGAAGACGCTCGACCGGCTCGATGTCGAACGCCACGGGGAGGAATTGCGCATTCATGCCTCCGCGCGCTCGTTCCTGCACCACCAGGTGCGCTCCATGGTGGGCTCGCTGGTACAGGTTGGCGACGGCCGCTGGAGCGCGGACGATCTCGCCCGCGCGCTGGCCGCTCGCGACCGCCAGGCCTGCGGCCCGGTGGCGCCGCCCGACGGGCTGTACCTGGTCCGGGTGGATTATCCGCCGGGCACATGAAGGGGCGGGGGTCGGTTTTCATTTTTCTGAAAAACAACCCCATGCAAAGTACCGGTGACGGTATTATGGTAGGGATGTAGCCCGCACGAGCGAAGCGACTGCGGGACTGGGCCGCTCAACCGTCGCTCCCGGATTTCGCTAACGCTCATTCCGGGCTACGGCTTCACCCCGAAATACCGGTCCAGGATTCTCCGGTAGACCGCCGTGAGCGCGACGAGATCGGCGGTGGCAACGTGCTCGTCGACGCCGTGCATGCTTCGGTTGACGAGGCCGAATTCGACCACCGGGCAGTATTCCCGGATGAAGCGGGCGTCGGAGGTCCCGCCCGATGTCGACAGCGCCGGCATGCGCCCGGTCACTTCGGCGATCGCCGCGCTCACGAGATCGACGAACGGGCCCGGCGTGGTGACGAAGGCGTGGGCGTTGGAGGGATCCCAATCGATGCGGAAGCGGCCACCGCGGGCGCCGGCGGCGGCGCGCGCCTCCACCACGGCCTTGAGGGAGTCGCGGGTGTGGATGTCGTTGTAGCGGATGTTGAAGCGCGCCCGCGCCTCGGCCGGAATGATGTTTCCGGTCTTGTTGCCGACGTCGACCGAAGTGAATTCCAGGTTGGACGGATCGAAATGGGCGCTGCCGGAATCGAGCGGCTCGGCCATCATCGCGCCCATGATGCCGACGATGCGGCGCACCGGATTGTCGGCGAGCGCGGGATAGGCGACGTGGCCCTGGGTGCCCGGCACCACCAGCGTTGCGCTGAGCGAGCCGCGGCGGCCGATCTTGATCATGTCGCCGAGATGCGCGGGATTGGTGGGCTCGCCGAGGATGCAATGGTCGAAGGCCGCCCCGCGCGCCGCCGCCCATTCCAGCAGCTTGACGGTGCCGTTGACCGCGATGCCCTCCTCGTCGCCGGTGATCAGGAACGAGATCGAGCCGTTCCGCCGGCCGGCGGCGGCGAGGTGGTCGAGCACGGCGGCCAGCGCACAGGCGATGGCGCCCTTCATGTCGACGGCGCCGCGGCCGTAGAGAATGCCGTCGGCGATGTCGCCGCCGAATGGCGGGTGTCGCCACTGCGCCTCATCGCCGGGCGCCACCACGTCGGTGTGCCCCGCGAACACGAGATGCGGCGGACCTTCGCCGACGCGGGCGTAGAGGTTTTCCACATCGTCCGCGCCGGGCTCCGAGAAGGTGACGCGGTAGACCGCAAAGCCGGCGCCCGCCAGCACGGTTTCGAGATAGCTCAGCGCACCGCCCTCTGTCGGCGTCACCGACGGACAGCGCAGCAGGTCACGGGCAAAGGCGACGGGATCGGCGGACATGTCCGCCCTCAATCCCGCAGCAGCTCGTTGATGCTGGTCTTGGCGCGCGTCTTCTCGTCGACCCGCTTGACGATGACGGCGCAGTAGAGTCCGGGCCCGGGGGCGCCGCTCTTGAGCGGCTTGCCGGGCTGGGTGCCCGGCACCACCACCGAATAGGCCGGCACCTCGCCCTGGAACACCTCGCCGGTGTCGCGGTCGACGATCCGCGTCGAGGCCCCGATGAAGACGCCCATCGAGAGCACCGAGCCCCGGCGCACCACCACGCCCTCCGCCACTTCGGAGC
>DASYNT010000264.1:0-7335 GCA_036008405.1 Xanthobacteraceae bacterium | reverse complement strand
CGATGTCGTCGAGTTGCTTGAGGAAGGCCTCGAAACTCGCATCGTTGCTGGACGGCGGCAGCGTCACCGCGATTTCCTTGTAGGGTTTGGGCGGCGCCGGTTGCGGCGGCTGGCCGGGCGCCGGCCCGCGTTGCGCCGGCGGGGCCGGCTGGCCGGGGCCGGGGGAAAGCTGCCCGGGCCTCGGCTGGGCATCGGCGGACGGCATCGCCAGCGCCACGGCGAAGACAGCCGACAGCGCCAACGGGAAAAATGCATTGCGACCTCGAGACATCGGAGTGGCTCCGTTGTTGTTGGAAGGGGCAGCGTCAATGCAGGCAACTTGCGGTGCAATTGCGGCCGGCTCGCGGCGACCGGGCGCGTCAGGTGGCGCGCGTCGCCGCGCGGAAACCGGCATGAGTGCTACTTGGATAGGCTCAGGTGACGCCTTGCGCTCCCAGAATGCCGGCGATTTTCCTTCCGTCCGGCGTTCCGAGGCCGCAGCAGGCGTCCCAGCCGACCGAGGCCGCGTAGCCGCCATTGTCGCCGCAGGTCACGTCGTTGAGTCCGGAGCTCCGGTAGAGGTGCGGGTTGATGAATCCGACCGGCGTTCCCCTGGCGGCATTGATCCGCGCCACCAGGCCGGCCCACAGCGGAGCCACCGCGCTGGTGCCGCCGATGATGCTGTTGATGCCGTCGACGCGGACGAAATATCCGGTTTGCGGATCGGCTTCGGCGGACACGTCGGGGACGCCGCGGTTTTTCAGCGGCATCCGCTTGCCCTGTCCGCTGGTGACGTGCAGGCCGCTCTGCCAGGCCGGGAGCGGGAAGAAGCAGCTGACGCCGCCGCCGCTGGCGCCGCCGGCAGCGCCGTCGTTCCACACCGCCTCGCTGCGCGTGTTGCCGTTGACCGCCTGCAGGCTGGTGCCGCCGCACGCCAGCACGTGCGGGCTCGAGGCCGGGAAGTCGACATGGAGGCCGGCGGCGCCGATGCCGCCGCTCGAACCGTTGTCGCCGGAGGCGACGCACACGGTGATCCCCATCAGCGCCGCCGCCTGGAAGGCCTGATCGATCGCCGCCATGGCCTGGGGCGTCCACGACGCCTCCGGCGCGCCCCAGCTGATCGAGATGACCGATGGCCGGTTGGTCTCGTCGTGAATGGCGGTGGAGACGGCTTCGAAAAAGCCGGCATCGGTGTTGGGCGCAAAATAGACGACGATCCCGGCTTCCGGCGCGATGGTGCCGGCAACCTCGATGTCGAGCATCACCTCGCCGTCCGGCCCGTTCGGATCGCCGGTGACCTGGTTCCTGGCGTGGCTCACCGCGACCGAGGAGACTTGCGGCAACGGGGCATTGATGTCGGCGAAATATCTCTTGAGATCGGCGACCCGGTAGCCGCCGCCCAGTTCGATCACGCCGATGCAGACGTCCTTGCCGGTGCCGTCCGGGAAGTCATAGAGCGACGCCAGCGTGGTCGGCGTGAAGCCTGCCGGAAAGCCGCGCCTGGTGATGCGAGCGCGGAAATGCGGCCGGACCTGGGGCCGGTTGTCGAGACCGAGCACCGCTTCGACGATCCCGTCGAGCTCGCCGGGCACCGCGATCGGGCCGGTGCGGCCGCGGTAGGTGCCGCCGTGGAACTCGAACTGGTGAAGCTCCACCGCGAATGCGGCGTTGAACCGCGCGACCGTTCCGGACAGCACGACGGTGCGGCGCGCCGCGTCCTGCTGCACGACCGCGAGGCCATGGCGTCTGGCGAATTCCTCGACCGCCGCCAGGTCGCCAGGCGAAGCCCCGAATTGACTGGCGAAGTCGGCACGGCCGAGATGGGCCTGTGCGCGGTCGCCGGCGGCGAGCTTCGCCACCTCTGCCTTGAACGCGTCCGCGTTGGCGCGGCGCACCACCACGGTGACCTCGAGGCGCTCCGCCGGATTGGCCTTCCCTGCGAGCCGTGCCCCGGTCAAGGGCTCCCTGAGACTCCCGGCCAGAACATGCATTGTCATGGCGATCCTCCGTCAATGGCGAGATGAGGCCCGGCCCCTCGAAACGATGCGCAACGGTAAGGGGGTCCGCTGCGGGCCGGTGTGAGCTGCTTCACAATCGCGGCGGCTTTTTGCGCTTCGCGCTGACCCTGAATTTGGGAGGCGGTGCGAGAGGGCGATGCTCAGGACTCGTCCGCCAATAATCGATTCGGTTTTCGTCCCCTCTCCTGCTTGCGGGGGAAAGTCAGGGAGGGGGCAATTCCACGGCACAGACTCGCTGCGTGAGCCCCCTCCCCAACCCTCCCCCGCAAGCGGGAGAGGGAGTCCTTGGGGCGAGCCCTTCGGGATTCCAACTTCGATGCCTTGCTCCGCCCTCACACGACCGTGAGCTTGACGCGTATGGCGCTCGGCGGGAGGCGCCTGCAGCTCAATCGCCCGCCTGGAGCGGCCGACCTTCTGCCTGGGCGTCCAGCGGGCCGGCGGCGAGGCGGGCGAGATCGAAGCGGTCGACGTCGCCGAGGAGTTCGACAAAGCCCCTGGCGCCGTGGCGGAGCGCAGCCTCGCCCTGGGCGGCGGTGGCGAGCGTCGCGTCGCCGAGGGCGCCGGACGGGTGGAGATCCTGGCTCATCCAGCCGAAGCCGACCGGACGGAAAGCGCTGAGCCATTTGAAATCGTCCGCCATGCCCACCGTCGCGGCAACGGCATTGGCGGCGCATTCCATGCGCACGGTGTCGGCGCGGTCGGCCAGCATCAGCGCGGTCTCGACGCCGCCGGCATGGATGCCGTGGCGCTGCTCGCTGCGCTCGAAGGCCCCTTCCGGATAGCCGAAGCGGTGCCAGGCGGCGGTCGCCACCAGCATGCGGCAGCGGACCCGCAGGTCGCGGGCGACCAACTCCATCGCCGACACGTTGCCGCCGTGGCTGGTGACGATCACCAGCTTGCGCAGGCCGGCGCGGAGCAGGCTTTCGCCGATCTGCGTATAGGTGTCGATGACGGTCTGCGCCGACAGCGACAGCGTGCCGGGAAAGGCGATGTGCTCGTCCGACTGGCCGATTTTCAGCACCGGCAGGAAGGTGACGGGCAGGTCGCCCGGCAACAGCTCATGGACGCGGGAGAGATAGGCCTCGGCGATGTAGACATCGACTCCGAGCGGAAGATGGGGGCCGTGCTGCTCGACCGCCGCCACCGGCAGGACGGCGATCCACCGCCTCGTGTCGGCGGCCGCGAGGTCCGTCCATGTCATCTCCATCCAGTGACGCTTGGGCAACATTTTTGCGTTACTCGTCTTTCCCGTCGGGCTCGCGTAATCTCGTCCCTCGATCCGGAGAGAGCGATTTCATGCGCATGCCGAGGATTTCGATCACCGCCACCGTGACGGCCACTGTAATGACCGCCGCCGTCATTGTCGCCTGCCTGTCGGCCGGCGATGCCGCGCGGGCACAGGTAACGGACAAGGTAACGGACAAGGCGCTCGACAAAGTGTCGTTCGGCACCAACTGGGTCGCGGAGGCCGAGCACGGCGGCTTCTACCAGGCGGTGGCCGACGGCACCTACCGCCGCTACGGCCTCGACGTGACCATCGTTCCCGGCGGGCCGCAGGTGAACAACCAGCTGCTGCTGGCGGTGGGCAGGATCGATTTCTTCATGAGCGCGAACACGCTGCAGTCGTTCGAAGTGGTCGCGCAGGACATACCGACGCTCGCCGTCGCCGCGATGTTCCAGAAGGACCCCCAGGTCATGATCGCCCATCCCGGCCGCGGCATCAGGGACCTCCGCGACCTGCGCGGGCTGACGCTGTTCATCTCGCAGGAAGGCGTCATCACCTACTACCAGTGGCTCAAGCGGGAATACGGTCTCACCGACGCGCAGGTGAAACCCTACACCTTCAATCCGCAGCCCTTTCTCGCCGATCCCAACAGCGCGATGCAGGGCTATGTGACCTCGGAGCCCTACGCCATCGAGAAGATCACCGGCGTGAAGCCGCAGGTGTTGCTGCTCGCCGATTATGGCTTCGACAGCTATTCGACGCTGATCCAGACCCGGCGCGAACTCGTCGACCGCAAGCCCGACCTGGTCCAGCGCTTCGTCGATGCCTCGATCATCGGCTGGTACACCTACATCTACGGCGACAACCGCGCCGGCAACGAGCTCATAAAACGCCAGAATCCGGACATGACCGACGCCTTGCTCGCCTATTCGGTCGCTGCGATGAGGGAGCACGGCATCGTCGATTCCGGCGAAGCGAAGGAGCTCGGCATCGGCGCCATGACCGATGCCCATGTGGAAGGCTTCTTCGACAAGATGGTGAAGGCGGGCATCGTCAAGGCCGGCCTCGACTGGCGCAAGTCCTACACCCTGCGTTTCGTCAACCGCAAGGTCGGCCTGGAGCTGGGGCACCGCTGAAACCAGACGATGACGCTGGCTCTGCCCACCGATCAATCCGTCGTCGCCCTCGAGGGCGTCACCAAGCACTTCGCCAGCGGCACCCTGGCGCTCGCCGGCGTCGACCTCGCAATCGCCGGCGGCGAGTTCGTCTCGATCCTCGGGCCGTCCGGCTGCGGCAAGTCGACGGCACTGCGGCTGATCGCCGGGCTCGGCGAGCCAACGGCCGGCGCCATTTCGTGGCGCGGGACCAAACCGGGCGCGCCGCGCAATGGCCTCGATGTCGGTTTCGTGTTCCAGGAGCCGACCCTGATGCCGTGGGCCACGGTGGCGCGCAACGTGGGGCTGCCGCTGGCGCTCGCCGGCGTCGCGCCCGACATTGCCGGCAAACGCGTGGCGCAGGCGCTGGAGCGGGTGGGCCTCGGCCAATTCCGCGGCGCCTATCCGCGTGAGCTGTCCGGCGGCATGAAGATGCGGGTGGCGATCGCCCGCGCGCTGGTCACCGATCCGCCCCTGCTGCTGATGGACGAGCCGTTCGCGGCGCTGGACGAGATCACCCGGTTCAAGCTCAATGACGACCTCATCGCGCTGTGGCACGCGGTCGGCAACACGGTGGTGTTCGTCACCCACTCGGTGTTCGAGTCCGTCTATCTGTCGAGCCGCATCGTGGTGATGACGCCGCGTCCCGGCCGGGTCCATGCCGACCTCGCGATCGACGCGCCGCTGCCGCGCGACGAGAGCTTCCGCACCTCCGCCGAGTATGCCGGTTATTGCCGCACCGTGTCGCAGGCGCTGGCGCGGGCGATGGCGCAGACGGGAGACCGGCCGTGACCGCCGTGGCGCCGCCGGATGTCCCGCGGTCCACCGCCTCCGCCATCGGCTGGCAGCAGATCGTGCTGCCGCTGGCGACGCTCGCGGCAGGGGTCGGGATCTGGGACCTCGTGGTGCGGATCGGGCACCTGCCGCCCTATGTGCTGCCGGCGCCCGGTGTCGTCGCCGCGACCCTCGTCAAGGACTGGTCGCTGCTATGGGGCTCGCTCCTCGTCACGCTGGCGACCACGTTCGAAGGCCTCGCGCTCGCGGTGATCGGCGGCACCGGCCTCGCCATCCTGTTCAACCAGTCGCGCCTGATCGAATATTCCTTGTATCCCTACGCGGTGATCCTCCAGGTGACGCCGATCGTCGCCATCGCGCCGTTGCTGCTGATCTACCTGCCGCAGCAGGCGGCGGTGCTCGCCTGCGCCTGGATCGTGGCGTTCTTCCCCGTCCTCGCCAACACCACGCTGGGCCTCAATTCGGTCGACCGCAACCTCGCCGACCTGTTCGAGATCTACGGCGCGTCGCGGCTTTCGGTACTCATGCGCCTCAAGCTGCCGTCGGCGCTGCCCTACATGCTCGGCGGCCTCAAGATCGCCGGCGGCCTGTCGCTGATCGGCGCCGTGGTCGCCGAGATCGCGGCGGGCTCGGCAGGCGCCGGCTCCGGCCTCGCCTACCGCATCGCCGAGGCCGGCTACCGCCTCGACATTCCGCGCATGTTCGCAGCGCTGATCCTGCTCTCGGCGGCCGGGGTGGCGATTTTCTTCGCGCTGTCGGCGGTGGCATGGCTCCTGCTGCGCCGGTGGCATGAGAGCGCGGTGGAGCGGGAGCGGTGAGCGGCCTGGAACCGATTTGCGGCGGGCCAGGCAGTGCAGCCTTACGTAACGGAAGAATCATCCTCGACAAATGGCCGAGGCGCGACCCTGCCCTTGCGCCGCTAACACGAGAAATGCCGGCGGAGGTTCACCGACCCGCCTGCCAAGCCACGCAATTCCGACATACCGCCCCATCGGATCTTCTGCATGACTTGCCCGGCGTCCTTGCTATTTTGCCGCGAACTCCGAGGTCCGCCGCACTCCACGCCGCGCAACGTCCTGCGAGACGCCACCATCGACATGATCTCCGAAACCGCAGCGCGCGACGCGGCTGCCGCCCGCCGCTCTCGGCTGATCGGCATTGCGCTGATCTGCGGGGCGGTCGGCGCCTTCGCCTGTCTCGACACCACGGCGAAATATCTCGGCCGCGAGATCGCGGTGATGCAGGTGGTGTGGGCTCGCTACACCTTCGCCTTCCTGCTCACCCTGTTGGTCTCCAACCCGGCGAACCAGCCCGGCCTGCTCCGGACCGGGCGGCCGGCCGTGCAGATCGGCCGCGCCGCCGTGCTGTTCGGCTCGACTATTCTCAATTTCTTCGCCCTGCGGTTCCTGCGGCTCGACCAGGTGCTCGCCATTTCGTTCTCGACCCCGTTCCTGGTGGCGGCGTTGTCGGGGCCGGCGCTCGGCGAATGGGTCGGGCCGCGCCGCTGGGCGGCGATCGGTGTGGGCATGGGCGGCGTATTGGTGGTGACGAGGCCGGGCTTCGGCCAGTTCCATCCCGCCGTCATTCTGGCGGTGCTGGCGGCGCTGTGCTACGCCGTCTACTTCCTGGCGACGCGGCTGCTGTCGCGCACCGATTCCAACGCGACCACCCTGTTCTATTCGAACGGCGTCGGCGCATTTCTGATGCTGCCGGCGATCCCGTTCATTTGGACCGCGCCCTCGCTGCGCCAGTTCGTGCTGATGATGCTCGCCGGCGCGCTCGCGAGCTTCGGGCATTACCTGCTGATCGTCGCCCATCGCCATGCCCCGCCGTCATTGCTGTCGCCCTTCATCTACAGCCAGCTCGTCTGGGTCGTGGCGCTGGGCTACGTCGTGTTCGGCGACGTGCCCGACGGCTGGACGCTGGTCGGGGCGGCCATCGTGATCGGCTCCGGCCTCTATATCCTCCACCGCGAACGCATCGGGGTTCGGCCCGGACCCGGATTGAAACCGGCCGGGCAAGACTGATAGAGACGGGCAAAACCGCCCCTGCTTTCCAGGCAGGTGAGGCCCTTGGTCCCTTCCTTCTGTTCCGGTTCGGCATTCGAGGCAGGCTCATGAAGAAACCGTTCGCTGCGCCTGCGCCGGTGTCCGCCGCCGACCGC
>DASYNT010000263.1:0-5226 GCA_036008405.1 Xanthobacteraceae bacterium | reverse complement strand
GCAGTCCTGCGCAGCCGCAAACGCCGATGCGTATGTAGAGAGTGCTGCCGCCACCAGCCACGCCGAAAGCAGCCGCGATGACGCAAGTGATCGGCGCGCGTACATCGCCAGCTGGCCCACTACGAGCGACCGTAAGGCGGGCGTAGCCGCCGCTCCAACCCCCATGATCACACCGCATCCTCGCATGTGCCATTTCGCTAGGGCAATTTGATATCAGGATAACGCGGCCAGGGCCGCATGGGAACCGTGTCGCCGAATTGGCCTGTGATATGATAGGGGCCGCGGCGTCTGCAGAGTGGGTGCCACCTGCCGCGTCACAGTCGCATTTCTCGCGTTCGCGCCCCGATGTTCCGTATTTGCACCTTGTGCCAATCGCGCCCCACTCGCGCGCGGGCGCCTTCCTCTTCGAACCCCATCCGCTCCCGCCCTCAACCGTCCCTCGCCGCCGAAGCCCCGTCGAGCAGGCGGCGGCATTCTTCGAGCCGTTGCAGCGCTGTCCTGAGGCGAGCGAGGTCGTCCGGCGCAAGGCCGGCGCGGGAAAGGCTCGGATTGCGCAAGGCTTCGCGAAACGTGCCGAGCCTCAGTTTTGTTGTTGCTTCGTCGCTCACGGTCCAATCCGCCGCCTGCGCTTGGCACGTGTTTCAAGGATATGGCAGCTTTGGCGGCTTGCGGACGCGCCGCCGCCTGTGGCACCGTCGGCAACGTGCCGTAAGCGGGAATGACGCCCCTCTTCCGGGGCGAGGTTTTGATATTCACCATGGCGGATGCAAAGGACGACCGCGAGGCCGCGCGCCTCTTCAAGCTCGCCGCCGACCAAGGAGATGCATCGGCGCAGAACAGTCTCGGGTTTTTCTATGCGACGGGCCGTGGCGGCCTGCCCCAGGACGACCGTGAAGCCGCCCGCCTCTTCAAGCTCGCCGCCAAACAGGGAAATGCATCCGGGCAGAACAGTCTCGGAATATTCTATGCGACGGGCCGTGGCGGCCTGCCCCATGACGATCGCGAGGCCGCGCACCTTTTCAAGCTCTCTGCTTTCAAGGGAAATGCTTTCGGACAGCACAGTCTCGGGTTCTTCTGCGCGACGGGCCGTGGCGGCCTGCGCCAGGACGACCGCGAGGCGACGCGCCTCTTCAAACTCGCGGCCGACCAGGGAAACGCTGACGGGCAGGTCAGTCTCGGGGTCATGTACCAGTATGGTCGCGGCGGCCTGTCCAAGGACGACGGCGCAGCTGCGCGCCTCTTCAAGCTCGCCGCCGACCGGGGAGATGCATCCGCGCAGGTCAGTCTCGGGAACCTGGCAAAAACGCAAATCGATAACCTTTATGCAGCAGTTCCAAAGAAGAGGTGGGCACGATGGTTATTGCGATGGCTCGTGCCTCGGAAGGTGCGCCGGGAATTCGATAATGTTTTCAAGTTCGCCGGGGCGGACGAAAAAGAGGACATAATAGCTCGTTTTCAACAAAGGCACGGTTGCGGCAGAGCGGGTGCGATGCGACTTGCGATCGAGGTCGAACGGGAACTGCGAAAAACTGAGACATGGCGCTGAGAAATCGGTTGTAAAGAAGCGGCGACACCGGCCACGTTGCCGATGTTCCATATTCGCACCTTATGCGAACGCGCCCCACTTGCGCGGGGGCGCCTCCTCTGGGACCCCATCCAACCCCGCCCCCGTCCTCAACCATCCCTCGCCGCCCCGTCGAGCAGGCGGCGGCATTCTTCGAGCCGTTGCAGCGCCGTCTTGAGGCGATCGAGGTCGTCCGGCGCGAGGCCGGCGAATACCGGCGCGGCGGTTTCCGGCGCCGTGTCGGCCGGCGCCGGGGGCCGCGGTTCGGGATAGGCTTCGGCGGCATCACGCGCCGGCGCGACAGCGGCGAAGCGGTGCCTCCCGGCGCCGCCGGGGTCGGGCGCTGCCTCGGCGTCCACACCCGGCGCGACGTCCACGCCCGGCGCAACGTCCACGCCCGGCGGGACATCCGCGCCCGCCGCGGCGTCCGGTTGCCGCCGCGGCAGGAATTTGAGAATGCCCTGCCCGGCCTCGGTTTCGCCCGCGGCGGCGTCCTCGTGGGACGGCGCGGGCAAGGCCACGGCGCGGCCCTGCCCCACCGACTGTACGGTGCGCAACCCCTGCTCGCGCAGGATGCGCTGCACGCCGCGGATGGTGTAGCCTTCGCCGTACAGGAGGTGACGGATGCCGCGCAGCAGGTCGATGTCTTCCGGGCGATAATAGCGCCGGCCGCCGCCGCGCTTCATCGGCCGGATCTGCGGAAAGCGGCTTTCCCAGAAACGCAGCACGTGTTGCGGCAGGTCGAGATCGTCCGCGACCTCGCTGATCGTACGAAAGGCGTCGGGCGCCTTGTTCAAAGCCGCCTCTCTGTCGGGTCTCTGCCGGGTCGGTCGCGATTACCCGCCGTGGCCGTCCGACCCACCGTTGATGCGTTGCTTGAGAATCGCCGAGGGCTTGAACACCATAACCCGTCGCGGCGATATTGGCACCTCCGTCCCCGTCTTCGGATTGCGGCCGATGCGCTGGCCCTTCTTGCGCACCACGAAGGAGCCGAATGAGGAGAGTTTCACCGTCTCGCCCCGTTCGAGGCAATCGGTGATCTCCTTGAGGACGAGCTCGACCAGCGCGGCGGATTCGGTGCGCGACAGCCCGACCTGCTGATAGACCGCCTCGCAGAGGTCGGCACGCGTTACTGTCTTTTCGGCCATCCTCCAGCCCCGACCTGCAGCCCCGACGCCAATCGAATATCTTGATTATTGTTCAAGGATATGGACTTGAACGCCCCGGGTCAATCAGGCTTGCGCCCTACACGCAAAAATGACCGGGCGTCACCACCGCAGCAGGACGGCGCCCCAGGTGAAGCCGCCACCCATCGCTTCCAGCAGGACGAGGTCGCCCCGCTTGATGCGGCCGTCGCCCACCGCCACTGCCAGCGCCAGCGGGATCGAGGCCGCCGAGGTGTTGCCGTGCCGGTCCACGGTGGCGACGATCTTCTCCCGGGCGATGCCCAGCTTATGCGCGGAGCCGTCGATGATGCGCATATTGGCCTGGTGCGGGACGAACCAGTCGATATCGGCGGCCGTATAGCCGGTGGCGGCGAAGGCGGCCTCCACCACGTCGGTGATCATCGCGACCGCGTAGCGAAACACCTCGCGGCCTTCCATGCGCAGGTGCCCCACCGTCCCGGTGGAAGACGGCCCGCCATCGACGTAGAGCTTGTCCTTGTAGCGGCCGTCGGAGCGCAGATGCGAGGTCAGAATGCCGCGATCCTCGCGGCTTCCGGCCTGCTCGGTCGCCTCCAGCACGATCGCCCCGGCGCCGTCTCCGAACAGCACGCAGGTGGTGCGGTCGGTCCAGTCGAGCAGGCGCGAAAAGGTCTCCGCCCCAATCACCAATGCCCGCTTGAAGGCGCCGGTGCGCAGCAGCCCGTCGGCGGCCGCAAGGCCATAGACGAAGCCGGAACACACCGCCTGCAGATCGAACGCGGCCCCCTTGGTGATGCCGAGGCCGGCCTGCACCGAAACGGCGCTGGCGGGAAAAGTGTTGTCGGGGGTCGAGGTGGCGAGCACGATCAGGTCGATCGATTGCGGGTCGACCTGGCCGGATTCCAGCGCCGCGCGGGCGGCGCTGATGGCGAGATCGGAGGTCACCTCCCCGCCGGCCGCGATCCGACGCTCGCGGATTCCGGTGCGCTGGGCAATCCATTGGTCGGTGGTGTCGACTTTGGCGGCGAGGTCGAAATTACTGAGGATGTGGCTGGGCAGGTAGCTGCCGCAGCCGAGCACGACCGAACGCGTGACCGTCACGATGGGATGCTTTCGGCTGCCGGCCGCTCGCCCGCCTGCTGCCTTCCCAGCGTCTGCGCGATCTTGGCCTGGAGCTCGTAGCGGGCCATGTCGTAGCCGAGATCGACCGCGGCGGCGAAGCCTTCGGCATCGGTGCCGCCATGACTCTTGATGACGACGCCGTTGAGGCCGAGAAACACCCCGCCATTGACCTTGCGTGGATCCATCTTGTCCTTCAGTGCCGCGAACGCATTGCGGGCGAGCAGGTAGCCGAGCTTGGCGAACAAGGTCCGGCTCATGGCGTTGCGCAAATATTCGCCAAGCTGTTTGGCGGTTCCTTCGGCGGTTTTCAAGGCGATATTGCCGGAAAAGCCCTCGGTGACCACGACATCGACGGTTCCCTTGCCGATGTCGTCGCCTTCGACGAAGCCGACATAGACGAGATCGCCCCGCTCGGCCTCGCGCAGGATGCGGCCGGCCTCGCGCACCTCTTCGAGCCCCTTGACCTCCTCGACTCCGATATTGAGCAGACCGACGGTGGGCCGCTCGAGGTCGAACAGCACCCGCGCCATGGCGCCGCCCATGGCGGCGAGATCGACGAGATGGCGGGCGTCTCCGCCGATCGTCGCGCCCACATCCAGCACGATCGATTCGCCGCGCAATGTCGGCCACAAGGCCGCGATGGCGGGACGGGCGATGCCGGCCATGGGCTTGAGATGGAATCGCGCCATCGCCAGCAGTGCGCCGGTGTTGCCGGCCGAAACCACGGCGTCGACCTCGCCCTTCTTGACGGCATCGATGGCCATCCACATGGACGATTTCCACCGGCCGTGGCGCAGCGCCTGGCTCGGCTTCTCGTTCATCTTGACCGAGACATCGGTGTGGACGACCCGGGAGGCCGCGCGCAAGGCTTCGTGCGGCGCCAGCAACGGCTCGATGACGGTGCGGTCGCCGACCAGGATGAACTCCGTATCGGGATGGCGTTCCAGCGAAATCGCGGCGCCGGCGACGGCAACCGGCGCGCCATAATCACCTCCCATGGCGTCGAGCGCGATACGTACCTTTTGTGGCATCGATCAACCTTGGGGGGCAGCGCCGGGATTTCGGTACCGCCGACCGAGCGTCCGATTGCGGCGGGAACATAGCGCGTCGCATTGCGGAAACAAACGAGATTTGGCGCTGCGGCCGCTCCGCCGCCTCATGGCATCCCGGCAAGGGCGGAAATACGCAAGATTCCAGAAAATTGGAGGCGAATCCCGACAATTCGATGCAGTGTCGGCCGCCGGCCCCTTCCGGCTAGACCAGCGATTTTGAAGTTCGAATCATATCATGCGGCCTTGTCGAGCTTGTAGGTCCATGTGTGAACGACCGGGTCGCCGTTGAAAAACTCCACGGCGGCCATGAGGCGATCCTTGAGTTCTTGCTTGGATGCGACGC
>DASYNT010000262.1:0-8478 GCA_036008405.1 Xanthobacteraceae bacterium | reverse complement strand
TTACGACGAATGGCGTGCCATTGCTGAAATACTTGCCGCCGATCAATCAGCGGTTCGAGCGCTCTATTCGTCACTGCCGCAAAAATTTGAAACCGCTCTCGCTTTCAAACAGCTTACGTCGATTTAATAAAGCAAGTAGCGAGTAGGCCGCTGAGTGACATGCGGGATCATAGGCAGTGAGAGACTAAATCAAACCAGCCGTTACTCCCGGATTTTGCTCATCCGGGCTACTCCAACTGCTGGGACCGGATGAGTGCGTATTAATACGGTTCTTGTAGCGCCCCCTATCATACCCCCGCCCCTTGCGCCTCCTCGTGCCACCTCAACAACCGCCCCCTCACCCCCGCCATCCCCTTGACCAGCACATAGCCCACCACCGCGATCTCCACGATTCCGGCGAACACGCCGCGGCTGTCGGCGAAGCGGGAGGCCTGCATCATGGCGGCGCCGAGGCCGTAGCCGCCCATCGCCATCTCGACGACGACCGCGACGATCAGCGCGATGGGGAACGCCACCTGGAGCCCGGTGAGGATCTGGGGCGCTGCCGCCGGCAGCAAAATCTGCCACAGGAGTTCGCGGTTCCTGGCGCCCATGTTGCGTGCCGACCACACCAGTTCCTCGTCGACGCCCTGGATGCCGGCGATGACGGCGGTCACGACCGGGAACACGGCATCGACGGCGATCATGGTGATCTTGGAGACGTCGTAGAGGCCGAGCCACAGGATCACCACCGGGAGAAAAGCGATCTTCGGCATCGGGAACCCGACCGAGATGATGGGGTCGAAGAACCAGCGCGCCAGCGCATTGCGTGCCATCGCGGCGCCCAGCGCGACGCCCGCGATCGCCGCGATGAGAAAGCCGGCGATTGCGCGATAGAGGGTGACGCCGGCATTGAGGAAGAGGTCGCCGCCGACGGCGTCGTCATAGATGCGCGCGAGCACCTCGCTGAAAGGCGGCAGCATGAACGGCGTCACCGCGCCGCTGCGCGCGAAGATTTCCCACGCCGCGCACAGCGCAAGAATCGGCGCAGCCGCCATGACCATCGGCGCAGCCGCCATGACCATCGGCGCGGCCGCCATGACGATCGGCACGGCCGGCGCGACGATCGGCGCCGCCCGTGCCAGCACCCGGCCGATGGCGGGAGGCCGCTTCATTGCCGCCACCGCATCGCGCGGGCGACCACGGCCTGGTAGGTGCGGTCGGCGATAAAGCCGAGCATCGCCACCGTGAGCACCACCGCGAACATGGCCTCGTAGGAACCGTTGGCGCCGAGCGAACCGATGAGAGAGCCGAGCCCCTGCCGCGCCGCGATCAGCTCGGAACTCACCAGCAGGATGAACGACAGCGCCAGCGCGGTGCGGACGCCGTTGAGCAATTCCGGCAACGCGCCCGGCACCACCACGTCCCACACCGTGCGAAAACGGCTTGCCCCCATGCTGCGCGCCGACCACATCAGCACCCGGTCGGCGCCGCGCGCGCCGTTATAGGCACCGATAGTGACCGGCAGCATGCAGCCGAGGAAGATCAGCAGGATTTTCGAGCCGTCGCCGAAGCCCAGCCACAGCACGGTGACCGGGATCAGCGCCGATTTCGGCATCGGATAGATGAGCTCGACCAGCGGCCCCAGCATGAGATCGAGCGGGCGCCAGGTCGCCATGCCGATGCCCAGCGCGCCGCCGACCGCGACGGCCAGCGCGAGGCCGGCGCCGGCGCGGTAGAGCGAGTCCGCGGCATTGCCGGCAAGCTCGCCGGAGCGGGCGAGTTCGACCCAGGCCGCGGCCACGTCGCTCAGCGGCGGCAGCGCCAGTGAAGACACCAATTGGAGCCGCGACGCCGCCTCCCAGGCGAGCGCCAGGATCACGAGCGGCGCATAGCGCAGCAGCGCCTGCAGCACGCCGGGGATTGCGATCGGGCCGGCGGCTTTGACCGCGGCGGCGGCATTGTCGTTGCCATCTGCGCCGGTCATGGCGACCGCTTCTGCTGCGCCTTGAGCGCCTCTTCGCGGACCAGGCCCCAGACCTCCTCGACCTTGTCCATGAACACCTTGGTGCGGTGGACCTCGGGATCGGCCTTGTCGAATTGGGTATCGACGATGGTCTTGATGCGGCCGGGCCGCGCCGACATCACCGCGACCCGCCCGGCGAGATAGACCGCCTCGTGCACGTCGTGGGTGACGAAGATCACGGTCTTGCGGGTCTTCTCCCAGATGCTCGAGAGCTCCGCCTGCATCAGGCTGCGGGTCTGCGCATCGAGCGCGCCGAACGGTTCGTCCATCAGCAGCATGCGGGGATCGAAGGCGAGCGTGCGCGCGATCGCGGTGCGCTGCTTCATGCCGCCGGAAAGCTGGGAGGGATAGCTGTCCTCGAAGCCGCTGAGGCCGACGAGATCGATGAAAGACTGCGCCCGGGCCTCGCGCTCGCCACGCGGCAGGCCCTGGCGCTCCAGGCCGTAGAGCACGTTCTTGCGCACCGTCTTCCACGGAAACAGCGCGAAATGCTGGAACACGATGCCGCGGTCGGGGCCGGGACCGCGCACCGGCGCGCCGTCCACCAGGATTGTCCCGGTCTCGATCGGCAGGAAGCCGCCGATGAGATAGAGCAGGGTCGACTTGCCGCAGCCGGACGGGCCCAGCAGCGCCAGGAACTCGCGCGGATGTACGTCCAGCGAGACGTCTTCCAGCGCCAGCACCTCGCGCCCTACCGGCGGCCGATAGTGATGGCTCACCTGGTCGATGACGATCTGGGCGGGGCCGCTCACGGTGCCACCTCTCCCTCCCCCTTCTTCAGGACCAGCACGCGGGGAGAGGCGCCAGTGTCCGGCAGCGATGCGCATCCGACAGCCGTGGGCGGGAGGGGCCCGCCCTATGGCGCCACCATGGCCTCGGGCTTGCCGCGTTGGCGCTTGACCATCAGCTTGTTGAGCGCGCCGAGATAGGCCTTGGCCGAGGCGACCAGGGTATCGGGATCGGCGCCCTTGGCGGTCACGGTCTTGCCGCTTTCGGACAGCCGCACCGAGACTTCCGCCTGGGCGTCGGTACCTTCGGTCACGGCGTGCACCTGGTAGAGCTCCAGCGTCGCCTCGTGGGGGATCAGCGCCTTGATGCAGTTGAAGGTGGCATCGACCGGGCCGTTGCCGGCGCATTCCTCGATCGCCGTCCGGCCGTCGATGTCGAGCTTCATGGTGGCGCGCTGCGGTCCATGGGTGCCGGCGATGACCGAGAGCGAGACCAGCTTGATGCGGTCCTGCGCGGTCGCGATCTCCTCGTCGACCAGGGCCTCGATGTCCTCGTCGTAGACGTGCTTCTTGCGGTCGGCCAGCGCCTTGAAGCGTACGAAGGCGTCTTCCAGCTGGTTGCCGGCGAGCTCGTAGCCGAGATCCTTGAGCTTGTGGACGAAGGCATGGCGCCCGGAATGCTTGCCCATCACCAGCGAGGTCTGCTTCACCCCGACGCTTTCCGGGGTCATGATCTCGTAGGTCTGGGTATGCTTGAGCATGCCGTCCTGGTGGATCCCGGACTCGTGGGCGAACGCATTGCGGCCGACGATCGCCTTGTTGTACTGCACCGGAAACGAGGTCGCGGCCGACACCAGCTTGGAGGCCCGGGTCAGCATCGCGGCATCGATGCCGGTCCAGAACGGCAGCACGTCGTTGCGCACCTTCATCGCCATCACGATCTCTTCGAGCGCGGCGTTGCCGGCGCGCTCGCCGATGCCGTTGATGGTGCACTCGATCTGGCGGGCGCCGGCGCGCAGTGCGGCGAGCGAGTTCGCCACCGCCATGCCGAGGTCGTCGTGGCAATGGGCGGAGAACCGCGCCCGGTCAGAATTGGGCACGCGCTCGCGCACCATCTTGAACAGGGCGTGGTATTCCTCCGGCACGGTGTAGCCGACGGTGTCGGGGATGTTGATGGTGGTCGCGCCGGCCTTGATGGCGGCCTCGACGCAGCGGCACAGGAAGTCGTGCTCGGTGCGGGTGCCGTCCTCGCTCGACCACTCGACGTCGTCGGTGTAGTTGCGGGCGCGGGTGACGGAGGAGACCACGAGCCCATAGACCTGCTCGGGCTCCATTTGCAGCTTCCACTTCATGTGCACCGGCGAGGTGGAGATGAAGGTGTGGATGCGCCCGCGCCGTGCCGGCTTGATCGCCTCGCCGCAGCGATCGACATCCTTCTGGCCGGCGCGGGAGAGGCCGCAGACCACCGCGTTTCTGGTGCGGACCGCGATCTCGTTGACGGCGGCAAAGTCGCCCTCGGAGGCGATCGGGAAGCCGGCCTCGATGATGTCGACGCCCATGGCATCGAGCACCTCGGCGACCTCGAGCTTCTCCTCATGGGTCATGGTGGCGCCGGGTGACTGCTCGCCGTCCCGCAAGCTGGTATCGAATATGACGACGCGGTCCTTGTCGGACTGGGTTTGCGCGGTCATGGAAATGTTTCCTTCTGTAGCAATCGCGCCGCTGCGGCGCCCTCGGGTTGCGTCCACATCCCCCTGAGTGCCCAGGCGCGAACGCCCGTCCGGCCCTCAGGGGCGGATAAGGAGCAGGATCCGAAGCACAAGGGCAGCATCCGGCCGGGCCGTTGCAGCCCTCCGTCCGATCGCGCTGATAAGGCGCCGCATCGACATGCCGTCACCCTCGTCGCCGGGATTCCAGGGGGGCCAACCTCGTCAAGTGGCGCACGGACCTTTGGAGCCGGTGCCCTTAACTAGCGGAAATGGGGGCCGCGGAGCAAGCTGTTTAGCAATGCTTGCGCCAGGACCTGCCTTGCCATTACGGGGGCGTCGCGGCGGCGGCGAACCCGAATCGACGCCTTCGGTCAACGCTCGGTCCCCCCGCCCCAGACATGGCTCAGATACGCTGTCACGAAGTCGGGCATGGCGGGATCGAAATCCTCGGGCGAGCTCACGATCCGGACGTCCGCCAGTTCCGGCCGGGGCTCGCCGGCGAGATGACGCAGCACCGCCTGCCGCAGCTGTTCTGCCGGGCAGTCGGCCTCGATGGCCTTCATCAGCGCGAGGCGCGGCCCGGCGACCATCGCGGTCCAGTCCGGGGCGGCAGAAAAGCGCTGCGTTTCGAGGCCGGTCTCCTCGCCGAGTTCACGCAGCACGCTGCCGAGCAGGTCGACGGTATCGCCGCTGACGTCGCCGGGGTCGGGCGTGCCGGCCGGAAAATAGATGCGGCCCGCATTGGCGGTGAATGCGCTCATCACGCCGAGCAGATAGGCGCCGTCGCTGCCGCGCAATGCCCCCATGGCGAAGCAATTGACGATGGAACGGTCGGGGAAGTCCCAATCGCGCCACGCCATGAAATCGGCAAAGCCGGCCTCGAAGAAGGTGCCGCGCAGCACGCCGCCGGCGACCGCCACGTCCTTCATGAGCAGCACCCGCCCGTTCCAGAGGTCCGGCACCACGAGGCGGCGTGCCGCGAAATGGGCATCGATCTCCTCGCGCCGGGCTTGCGCGAACGGCCAGGAATAGGGCGCGATGCCGAGTTCGAGGCGATCGATGGCGACCGGCATCGGCATCGCCGTCACCGGCCGATCCGCTGCGGAACGAACAGCTCGGACGGCGTCACGAGTTCGTCCTGGCCGGCGATCAGGGCGAGTTCGGGCGTACCGGCGGCGAGCGTGCGCCGCAACAGCCCGAATACGCCGGACGTCGCCCGCGCCAGCGCCTCCGCCACCGCGCCGCTGCGGAGATAATGACACAGGAACAGCGCGGCGATGACGTCGCCGGCGCCGTTCGCCGGGGTCGCGAGCTTCGGCGTGCGGACGAGAAATTGCGCTGCGCCGTCGGAGGCGACGATGTCGACATGGCCCTCGGGCGTCTCGTTGGCAGCGACCGAGGTGACGAGGATGACGCGGGGGCCGCGGGCATGAAGGGCGTCGATCGCCGCCAGGACGTCGGTCACGCTCGTGGTGTCGCGGCCGGCGAGGCGATCGAGCTCGAAATGGTTCGGCGTCACGATCCGGGCCGCCGGAACCGCGCGGTCGCGGAAAAATTCGCAGAGCTCGGGGTGCACGAACACGCCGCGGGCGCGATTGCCGATCACGGGATCGCAGCAATAGGCCGCATCGGGATTGGCGGCCGTGACCTTGGCGACGGCGCCGAGAATCGCCGCCCCCGTTTCGACCGAGCCGACATAGCCCGACAGCACGCCATCGCAGCTCCCGAGCACGCCGCGGGCGGCGATGCCGTCGACGACATCGCCGATCACGCCGGCGGAGAACACTTCGCCCTTCCAGGCGCCGTATCCGGTGTGGTTGGAGAATTGCACGGTATGGACCGGCCACACCTCGCAGCCCATCCGCTGCAGCGTAAACACCGCCGCGGAATTGCCGACATGGCCGTAGGCGACGTGGGACTGGATCGAGAGGATGTTCACGTCGGTGGCGCCGGGCTCATCCGCGCGGCTGCGGCTTGCGCACGACCGGGCGGTGGATCGTCTTTGCCGGTCCGAGCACCTTACGGCGTTCCCATCTTCTCGGCGGATCGCTCGACGAAGCGGTTGGTGTAGGTCTTTGAGAGGTCGAGCTTGGCCCTGGCGACGTCGGGCGAGGACTGGCTGAACACGGCGAGCACGGCCTGCGCGCCTTTCGGGTCCATGCGCCCCGTCGTCGAATACATCGGAATGGAATTCTCGAGCGCGGCGAGATAGAGCCCCTTGTCGGCTCCCACCAGCTCGTCCAACATCTTCGCCATGATCTCCTCGGGCGTATGGGAATGGATCCATTTCAGCGTCGCGAGAATCGCATCGGTGAGGGCCTGGGTTTCCTTCTCGTGCCTGGCGATCCAATCGCCGCGCGCATAGAGCGCGCCGCCGGGATATTCGCCGTCGAACGCCGCAAGCGTATCCGCCTGGCTGCGGACATCGCTCAGGATCTTGAGGGCAGGAAACTTGCTCTTGAGCAGCGTCGGGGCCGGGTCGACCATCACCGCGGCATCGACCGTGCCCCGCTCCATCGCCGCCACCGCTGCGGCATCGAGGCCGATGCCGATCACCGCCACCGCGTTGGGATCGACGCCGTTCCTGGCGAGCAGGAACTTGAGGAAAAAATCGGTCGACGATCCCGGCGCGCTGACGCCGACCTTCCTGCCGGCAAGGTCCTTGACCGTGGAGATCTCGTTGGTGTGGCGCGGCGACACGCCGAGCACGAGGCCGGGATAGCGGTCATAGACGACGAAGGCGGTGAGCTGCTGGTTCCTGGCCGCGAGATTGACGCAGTGGTCGTAATATCCGGACACCACGTCGGCGCTGCCGCCGATCACCGCGGTGAGAGCCTGGGAGCCGCCCTTGAAATTGACGAACTCGACCGCGACGCCGGCCCGCCGGTATTCGCCCAGCCGCTCCGCCAGCATGGTCGGCAGATAACACAGGCACCCCGCCCCGCCGATCGCGATCGTGACCTTCGCGGCGGCCGTTGCGGACACCAACGTGAGCGCACCGAGCGCAGCCAGGACGCTGGTGGCGAGCTTTGCGCGCATGGGGTTCCTCCGGTCCGATCCTGCGCCGCAAGATAGAGCAAGCGCGGAAACATGCCACACTTTCCCTCCCCGACTTCGGGGAGGGAGAAACGAAGTTCTCGCAATCGTGATCGTGCTGCGCCATTTCGCCTCGACTTACCAACAATTCATGATCGGGACAGGTGCAGGCAACGTTGCGCGCTTATTCGTTCGTTTACTGCAAGGCGATGGTCACATCCCGTCAGAAAATTTCGCCTTAAGAAAGGTTCGCGACGGGGACCGTGCCCTAGCTTGGACCAGTAAATGGAGATCAACTGATGACACACAATGCCAACAAGCTTTCGGCTCGGCGCGTCACCCTGATGGCGTCTGTTGCCGGCGTCGGTCTCGCGGTCCTGCTCGCGGGCCCCGGCGTTTTCCGCTCGACCAACCCGTCCGGCTGGACCGCCTCGGCGATCGCGGCCGAGAACATGCTGCAGCCGTCCGGTTTTGCCGATATCGTCGCCAAGGTGAAGCCGGCGGTGATCTCGGTGCGCGTCCGCATGGACGCCGAGAAGACCGCGAGTCTCGACGACAATGACGGCCAGACGCAGCCCGGTGCTCCGTTCGACCGCTTCTTCCGTCAGTTCGGCTTCCGCCAATTCGGGATGCCGAACGGCATGCCCAACGGCGTCGAGCCGCGTCCCCGTCGCGGGGCCGCCGCGGAAGGCTCGGGCTTCTTCATCTCGGCCGACGGCTATGCCGTGACCAACAACCACGTGGTCGATCACGCCAAGACCGTCCAGGTCGTGACCGATGACGGCAAGATCCTGTCGGCCAAGGTGATCGGCACCGATCCCAAGACCGACGTCGCGCTCATCAAGGTCGAAGGCAACGATTTCCCCTTCGTCAAGTTCGCGGACCGTGATCCGCGGATCGGCGACTGGGTGATCGCGGTCGGCAATCCCTTCGGCCTCGGTGGCACCGTCACCGCCGGCGTCGTCTCCGCCCGCGGCCGCGACATCGGCTCCGGCCCCTA
>DASYNT010000261.1:0-5375 GCA_036008405.1 Xanthobacteraceae bacterium | reverse complement strand
TGCCGCACGCGCGCGTTTACGCCCGCTGGCGACAACGCTGCGCTTTCCACTCGGATCGTTCGATCTCCGCTCGAACCTCGGCGGGATCGCCGTCTCGGGCGAGATCACGCTCCACCACGATGATGTCTACATCCAGGTGTGCCAACCCGCGAGCGGCGCCGATTCCGGCATCCTCATCCGCACCTGCCAAGGCCGGCGCGATTACACCGGCGGCGGGAACCATCTTGCCCCGCTCCGCCTGCTCGACGATGCGCCGGCCTTGGCAGCGCAGGTGCGCGGAGTCATGGCGACGAAGACCAGCGCGCTTTCCGCAGCACCGTCCTCGCGCCGAGCGCCGGCCCGGCATCGCTAACGCGTCGGTCCGGCACGCAAGCGCTGGGCCATGATCAGCGCAATCGGCGCGATACAGAGCGCCCGCGGCGCGCACGCCCATCCAGACTGATCCGCGGGCCGTCAGCCAAGCAGACCGTGGCCAACGCGGGATCGGCTTCCATGAGAGGGAGAGGCAGGCCGGGACGGGTTTAAGCCGACCGGGGTCGAGAGAGAGCGCCCCTTCGGTTCACCCCGTTCCCGCTCTCCTGGATCTCCCTGATGAATTCGACGTTGGTCTCCGCGGCCGCAATCGCGGCTGCCCCTCTTGCCGTGCCCGCGGTGTCGCAGCCGGACGCCGGCGTTACGCTGGTCGCGGCCGCCAGCTTGCTGCTCGCCGATCTCGAACGCGGCCGTGCCATCGATGCGCCCGCGCTTCGCGCTGCAATGATCGCAGCCTTCGGCGGTTCGGACGCCGAGGGCGTCTGGGACTGGAAGACCGCCTACGACGCCTGCGAAGCGGCGCAAATCCTGTTTCTGCGCAAGTTCGGGCCCGTGATGCTCGGGCGGGCTGTGTCACCCTCGGCGTTCCTCGCCATGCTGGCCAAGGTGGCGGCGCTGCTGCCGTCCCACACGCGCCGGTCCGAGGAGAGCCAGGCGCTCCAACAATTCTCGACGCCCCTCGGGTTCGGGTTCGTCGCGAGCGTCGCGGCAGCGATCATGCCCACCGACCTCGTGCTCGAGCCTTCGGCCGGCACCGGCTTGCTTGCCATCCACGCCGAACTCGCGGGCGGCAGCCTGGTCCTGAACGAACTCGCCGACATGCGCGCGCACCTGCTCGACCGCCTGTTCCGGGGTGTGGTCATCACGCGGCACGACGCTGCGCACATCCACGACCTTCTGGATGACACCGTGCGGCCGAGCGTCGTGCTAATGAACCCGCCCTTCTCGGTCGCCGCCCACGTCGACGGCCGGGTCACCGATGCGGCGCTGCGTCACCTCTCGTCCGCGCTGGCGCGTCTCGTCGAAGGCGGCCGCCTGGTCGCCATTACCGGCGCAAGCCTCTCACCCGACAATCCCTCCTGGCGCGACAGCTTTATCCGATTGCAGCAACGCAGCCGCATCGTGTTCTCGGCGGCCGTCGATGGCCGGGCCTATGCCCGCCACGGAACCAGCGCTGAAACGCGCCTGACAGTTATCGACCGCATACCCGCCGACGATCCGACGGCGTTCCCGGCTTCGCCGGGCACGGCAAACGACACGGCCATCCTGCTCGACTGGGTGACGAGGCTGGTCCCGGCGCGGGCCGGCGTGAAGCTGGCTCCGACCGTAGGACGCACCAGCGCGCCAATCGCTGTGCGGACGGCGGGCGCACGTCCGCTGCCTAGCGGAGAATCTCCACGCCGGTCCGCTGCGGCGATTATTGAACCCGCCGCCGTCGAACTCGCCTATGAGGCCGTGGACTGGGCACCCGCGCAAAGCGGACAGATTACCGAGGCGCTCTATGAAGGATACGGACTTCAGTCGATCCGTATTCCCGGATCTGCATCGCATCCGACGCGGCTGGTGCAGTCGGCGGCCATGGCCTCGGTCGCGCCGCCGAAACCCAGCTATCGGCCGCATCTGCCCGCGGCCGTCATTGCCGAGGGCCTGCTGTCCGACGCTCAGCTCGAAAGCGTGATCTACGCCGGCGAGGCCCATGCCGGCTATCTCGCCGGATCATGGATCGTCGATGAGACCTTCGACGTCGTTTCCGCAGCGCCCGACGACGCGGACACGGCCGTCCGCTTCCGCAGAGGCTGGTTTCTCGGCGATGGCACCGGAGCCGGCAAGGACCGCCAGGTCGCCGGGATCCTCCTCGACAACTGGCTGAAGGGCCGCCGGCGCGCGGTGTGGGTCTCCAAATCCGACAAGCTGATTGAGGACGCCCAGCGCGATTGGTCTGCGCTAGGTGAGGAGCGGTTGCTGATCACGCCGCTCGCGCGGTTCCGGCAAAACACGGCGATCCGCCTGGACGAAGGCGTCCTATTCACAACCTACGCCACGCTACGGTCCGACGCGCGCGAGGAGAAGGTTTCGCGCGTCTGCCAGATCGTCGATTGGTTGGGCTCCGACTTTGACGGGATCATCGTCTTCGACGAAAGCCACTCCATGCAGAACGCCGCCGGCGGCAAGAGCGAACGTGGCGATCAGGCGCCCTCCCAGCAGGGACGAGCGGGCTTGCGCCTCCAGCACGCCCTGCCGGATGCTCGCGTGCTCTACGTCTCCGCGACCGGCGCGACCACGGTCGACAATCTCGCCTATGCCCAGCGGCTCGGCTTGTGGGGCGGCGAGGATTTCCCCTTCGCCACCCGTGCCGAGTTCGTCGAAGCGATCGAGGCAGGCGGTGTCGCGGCGATGGAAGTTCTCGCCCGCGACCTGAAGGCGCTCGGCCTCTACGCCGCCCGGTCGCTCTCCTACGAGGGGATCGAATACGAGCTGGTCGAACACCGGCTCACCCCCGAGCAGGTCCGCATCTACGACGCCTATGCCGGCGCCTTCCAGGTCATCCACAACAACCTGACCGCGGCGCTCGAAGCCGCCAACGTCACGGGCGAAACCGGGACGCTGAACCGCCAAGCCAAGTCCGCCGCACGCTCGGCCTTCGAAAGCGCCAAGCAGCGTTTCTTCAATCACCTTATCACCGCGATGAAGACCCCGGCGCTGATCGCCGCGGGCGAACGGGATCTCGAAGCGGGCCACGCTGCCGTCATCCAGATCGTCTCGACCGGCGAGGCGCTGATGGAGCGGCGCCTCTCCGAGATCCCGACCGAGGAATGGGGCGACGTGCAGGTCGATATCACGCCGCGCGAATACGTTCTCGATTACCTCGCGCACGGCTTCCCGACCCAGCTCTTCGAGCCGTTCACCGACGGCGAGGGCAATCTCTCGTCCCGGCCCGTCTACCGCAACGGCCAACCGGTCCAATGCCGCGAGGCTGTCGAACGGCGCGACCGCATGATCGAGCGCCTGGCGTCGCTCGCCCCCGTGCAGGGGGCGCTCGACCAGATCGTGCAGCGGTTCGGCACGGAGATCGTGGCGGAAGTGACCGGCCGCTCGCGGCGCATCGTGCGGAAAGCGGGATCTGGTGGGCTCCACCGTCTCGCGGTCGAAGCCCGCGCCGGCTCGGCCAATCTCGCCGAGGCGCAGGCCTTCATGGATGACGAGAAGCGGATCCTGGTCTTCTCCGATGCCGGCGGCACGGGCCGTTCCTATCATGCCGATCTCACAGCGAAGAACCGCCGCCTGCGCGTCCACTACCTGCTAGAAGCGGGCTGGAAGGCCGACACCGCGATCCAGGGCCTCGGCCGGTCGAACCGCACCAACCAGGCACAGCCCCCGCTGTTCCGGCCGATCGCCACCGACGTCAAGGCCGAGAAGCGCTTCCTCTCCACCATCGCGCGTCGCCTCGACACGCTCGGCGCCATCACCAAGGGCCAGCGTCAGACCGGCGGCCAGGGTCTGTTCCGCGCCGACGACAATCTCGAATCGGTCTACGGCCGGGCAGCGCTGCGCCAGCTCTATGTCCTGCTCTACAGCAGCAAGGTCGAGGGCTGCTCGTTTCAGGCGTTCGAGGATGCGACCGGCCTCCGCTTGACCGATGGCGACGGCAGCTTGCGCGAGCACCTGCCGCCGATCACCACCTTTCTCAATCGGCTCCTCGCACTGACCATCGATCTGCAGAACACGCTGTTCGGCGTGTTCGAGGATCTGCTGCGCACCAAGATCGAGGGCGCCATCGCTTCGGGCGTCTATGATCTGGGCGTCGAGACGCTGACTGCCGAGAGTCTCATCGTCACGGATCGCCGGACGCTCTACGTCCATCCGCAGAGCGGCGCCGAGACCCAGGTCTTCACCATCACCCGCCGCGATCGCAACCAGCCATTCATCCTCGCCGAGGCGCTCGACCGTGCAAATGATCCGCGTGCCCGGCTGCTCGTGAACAGTCAGTCCCGGCGCGCCGCCGTGCAAGTCCCGGCGCCGAGCCTGATGCTCGACGATGGCGAAGTCGAGCGCCGCGTCCGTCTGCTTCGCCCGATGGAGCGCACCGCGATCCCGCTCGCCATGATGCCGCAGAGGCATTGGCAGGACGCGGATCGGGCTGACTTCGTCCGCGCCTGGGAGGCTGAGATCGCCGCGCTGCCGGAGTTTACTGACAGCAAGCTGCACATCGTCACCGGCCTGTTGCTGCCGATCTGGAAGCGGCTGCCGAACGACTCCATGCGCGTCTACCGGCTCCAGACCGACGATGGCGAACGCATCATCGGCCGGCTGGTCTCGCCGGCCTGGGTTGCGCAGGCGACTCAGGTCGATGCGCCAACACTGAGCCCGGCCGACGCCTTCGTCACTGTGCTCGATGGACGGACGGTCTTGCAGCTTCGGGACGGGCTCGAGCTTCGCCGCGTCAAGATCATGGGAGACTTCCGCGTCGAGCTCTCCGGGTTCACCGATGGCATGGTCGACCGGCTGAAGGCGATCGGCCTGATCTCCGAGATCATCTCGTGGAAGCTGCGCGTGTTCGTGCCGACCGGCGCGACGGGGCCAGCGATCCTGGCCAAGGTGATCGAGCGGCATCCCCTCATCCGCATCGCCGACAGGGCGGCGGCGTGAGGGTGCGACGATGTCGTCTCAAGCCGCCGAACTGGCGCACCGGCTCGCGCGCGATGCCGAGGCGGTGTGCCGCCACTATCTCTCCAACGGTCGCCGCGAGGGCCGCTACTGGCTGGTCGGGGACGTCGCGAACACACCCGGCCGCAGCCTATTCGTCCGGCTGAAAGGGCCGGCAAGCGGCAAGGGCGCCGCGGGTAAATGGACCGGCGCCGCGACCGGCGAGCATGGCGATCTCCTCGACCTCATCGCCATGAACCGGGGGCTGGACCGCCTGCCACCTTGTTGCATGGATCAGCCGGGTGGACGCAGTGATCGCGGGGCCTCTCGGTCTTATGCGATGCGGACGTAGCTGGGGCGTCCCAGTTCCAGCATGCGGTTCAGGATGTCGATAGCAATTGCCACCTCGGTTGCTTGAC
>DASYNT010000260.1:0-7826 GCA_036008405.1 Xanthobacteraceae bacterium | reverse complement strand
GCGAGCAGAAACGCGTCATCACGGGCGCCGACCTGCTCGGACGTCTGTTGCGCGGCATCGCCACGGTGGAAGCGAATGGATCGGCCTGAGTGCCCCTATCTCGGGCGCACAAACCTCGAGCGTCCAAATCTCGGGCCTCATGGATCGCCGAAGTCACGGATCGCCGAAGTCATGGCAACCCCCTCGCCATTTATAGCGGGCAGGCCGCGCCGGTTTTCACCCAAGCCTCGACGAGCGCGCCCGCTTCTTTCTGCGTGCCGGGCGCAGGCTGGCGGCCGTATCCGGGCGCCCAGGCCCAGCCGACCAGGTGGTCGGTGCCGATATGTTCCGCCAGCGCTTCCAGCGACCGGTTGCCGTTGCGCGCGGGGTCCTTGATCTGGGCGCAGATCTCGGCGAGTGTCTTGCCTTCCCATGCCATTTCCCGCGGCGCGAGATGCCAGAGCGGATTGCCCGGAACGCGGCCGGGATCGAAGTTGGCATTCTGGTGGCAGATGGGACAGCGCATGGCCGGGAGGCCAAGTCCGTCCGGGCCGCGCGTGACGGGCGGCTGGTGGAGGCGGCGCGCGTCAGTCTGGCGCGGACGATCGCCGGCCGGATGGCAGTTTACGCAGCGCGCATGGGTCAGCACCTTGCCGAGCTCGGTGAACAACGCCGCCGACCGGGCCGCCGTGTCGCCGATCGATGCAAAGCTCTCCACGCTTGCGAGGCGGTCCGGCGGGACATCGGAAACCGCGTACGCGGCCATCATGCTCATCGGCAGGACCATGACCGCAACGATGACCTGAACCCGCACATCGAATTTCATCTTCGGTTGCCTCCTGCAGCTTGGTCACCCACGGCCCGGCAGCGCGCTGCGTGCGGCCATATCGTTGCAAGCGAGGATCGCTACGCGAGATAGCGCTTGGGATCGGCCAGAATCACGTCGCGCACGGCCTCGTGATATTTGACGTAGCCGGTGCAGCGGCACAGGTGGCCGTCGAGCGCTTCACCGATGGTCTTCTCGAGATCGGCGCGCGCCACCGGCTTCCTGGCCAGGCGTTCCAGCAGCACCTGGCCCTCGTTGAGGAACCCGGCGGTACAGTAGCCGCATTGGAACGAAAAATGCTCGATGAAGGCCTTCTGCAGAACGGAAAGCTCGCCGTTCTTGGCCAAGCCTTCGACCGTGCGAATCGATTTTCCGTCGAAGCTCGCCGCCGGAACGATGCAGGTCGGGGTGGTGTAGCTCTCGTCCGGGCCATCGACGATCACCGCACAGCTCAGGCATTGCGCGGCGCCGCAGCCGAACTTGGTGCCGGTCATCCCGAGATACTCGCGCAGGAAGTCGTTCATCGTGAGATCGTCGCGCACATCACGAGGGCCATAGGCGCGACCGTTGATGGTGACGGTGAGAGTTGTCACTTGAGCACTCCGTTGAGCATGGCCTGTGTCACCGGCACGGACTGGAAGCGGTGGCCTGTCGCATCGAAAATGGCGTTGAGGAGCGCGGCAACGATGGGAATCATCACGACTTCCGCCATGCCCTTCGGCTTTTCGTTCGCGTCCACGGGCGGCAGCACCTCGATCTCGAGGTCGTGGAGCGGCAAGTCGGAGCCGCGGGCGACGACATATTGCCCGAGGTTCCATTTGCCGTTGCCAGGCCCGTCCTCGTAGAGCGGCAGTGTCTCGAGCAGCGCGAAGCCGACGCCCATGGCGAAACCGCCCTGCGCTTGCCCGACCACAACCTCCGGCACCAAGACCTGGCCGCATTCGAACACGCTGTAGGCCTTGGCGATCCGGAGCGCGCCGGTTGCGCGGTCGATCTCGATGCGGACCAGCGTGCCGCAGCCCGCCGTGTACGCGCTCCCGATCCGGTTGAAGTCGGTTGGCGGAAACTTGACGTTGGTACGGTCGATGCGGACGAACTTGCCGGCGCCGCGACGCACCGCGAGCGCGTCGATGTCGGCCGTCCACGGCTGCCCGCCGATAGAGAACGTCGCCTGCGACCAGGCCCAGCGATTGAAGCCGTGGGTCATCGCGCCGGTCACCCCGTTGCGGGCGTGGGCCCTTGCCGCCACGGCCGCCAGCGCCAGCGGGGCGAGGCCGGGCACGATCAATTGCCCATCCTTCCAACGCGCCGTTTCCCATTGTCTGGCCCGGGGATCGTTCGGCGCGATGCCCCACAATTCGAGAGCCGCCGGCCACAATCCGAAGCGGAAGATGATGCGCGCGGCTTCGGCCGGCCCATGCGTGCTGACATGGGCGCCTATCGAGGCGCTCGATGGCGAACCGATTTCCGGCACCCAACGCGGATTGCGCGCGCCAGCGTCCTGCGTCTTCTGATGCATCGTGAAGGGGTCGCCGGTCTTCACCAGCGCGAGCGGGGCGAACGCTTCGATCTGAGCCAGTGCGACTTCGTCGGCGACGCCGCCCAGATGGAGAGCGACCCGGTTGGCGACCGCCGTCCCGATCGCGGTCCCCATCTCCATGGCCGCGCAGCGGATGGCGATCCGGCCCTCCGGATCGATTTCCACCGTTCCAAGCGTACAATCGTTGCCGGTGCCGTAATTTTTGGTGGCGCAAGCGACGCCGGTGCCTACGAGCAACCCCGAGGGTGCGCCCGCCTTCTCCGCGGCGCGCTGCTGCCAGATCGGATGTTTCTCCAGCTTGTCCAGAATCTCCGGCGTTCGGATCGAGATGCTGTAGGGGTTTCCGGTGATGGTGCGCTCGCCGGCCTTTTGCGCGTTGCGCCGCCGAAACTCGATGGGGTCGAGCGGCAACGCCGAGCACATCTCGTCGACCAGCACCTCGAGCGCCGTCATGGACTGAATCGTGCCATAGCTCCGCATCGAGCCCGTGGTCACGGCGCGCGAGGGCAGCGCCACCGTGGTGACGTCGGCTTTCGGGACATAGTAGATGCCGAGCGCCCGAACGGCGCCGACCGTTGCCACTTGCGGCGCGAAATTGGCGAGGCCGCCGGCGTGCAACACGTGATCGGCCGCGAACGCGAAGATCTTGCCGGTGGCCCGATCGACGCCCATCCGCGTGCGGATCGAGAAACCGTTCCGCTTGACCCCCGTTTGAAATTGCTCGTACCGATTGTACGCGAGGCGGACCGCGTGACCAGGGAAGAACATCGCCGCCAGCGCGAGGTAGAGCGGAAACGGGGTGTGGTCGCGGCCGCCGAATCCGCCGCCGACATACGCGCATTGCGTGTTGATATGCGCGGGCTTGTAGCCAGCCTGGGCGTTACCCAATAGGAACGCCGCCGATTCCGCGGCTTCATGGGGCGACTGCACGCCGATCACGAGCTCGAGGTTCTTGCGCCCGGGGTCGTACCAGGCGAGGCCGCTCTCCGGCTCGAGAAACATCGGGTCGTTCGACACGGTTTCGAATTGGCGGTCGAGCACCAGATGCGCCGGATTGGCCGCCGCGAGCTCGGCGCGAATCTCCTCGCCATATCCCGCAGCTTCCGCATAGGCCTGCCCGGTGGGAATGGGGAGCCGCGCCCAGATCGGGCGTTCGGTGTCCTGGAACTTCCCCGGGCTGACCCAGCCGTTCTTGACCGGCGAGTAGATATCCGGCGAATCCGGGGTCGGGCCGGCCACGCGAGTAAAGCGAAAAGCGACGTAAGGCGACCTTACGACGGGGCCGGTTTCCTCCCCGTACTTGGCGATCACTATATCTCGCAACGCGAGCCGCGCTTGATCGAAGGTATCGAAGTCCTCGAAGATCAGGAGGGCGATCGGCTGGCCGAGATAGAGCGGCGTCTTGCCGACCGGGCAGAACATGTCGCCTTGCGCGTAGTACTCTGGCACCCTCGCGCCGATGCGCGCGAAATCGTCAGCGGTCACCACCACCGATGGCTTCAAGGCGCCGGTCAGGCGCGAAAGATCGAGGCCGGCATAGACGTGGGTCGCATCTGTGGCGCGGATGAGCATGGCGTGCGAGGTCTTCGTCGGCCAGCCCGGGAGATCGGCGGCGCGAAAATCCGCCGCATAGAGCTTGGCGCCGGTCACCTTGGCGACGCCGTCGATGCGACCGGCGCCGGTGGCGGCCGGGTTCCAGCGTTGCCGTCCCGGCAGCGTCTCGCGCGTTGCGAATCCAGGTTCCTCGGCTATTGCCAGGGGCGACAGGCTGATCACAATGCCACTCGCCGTCACCAGCTTGACGAACCCGCGTCGCGAAATACCCATTCGCCACAACCTCCTCATGAGCGCAACGACGCGCACCGCAAGAGCGTCCGCTCATCCGGCGCTGCTGATCGTATTCCGATTCGCCCCCGGTAAGGCACCCCTCAAAGGGCGGCTCAACCCCAGAAGCGAGGCGGCGGTCTGACCCCGACATCTGGCATCCGAACACAGGGACAGCCAGTTAACTTATTGCAATGGTGAGGCGACTTGTCCGAACGGATAGGAACCATCCATCCGGGTCGCACCACCGGTGTGACCTAGCAAAGAAAACCTTCGAAAATCCTAGCGAGCGGCCACGCATTGCGCGGAGGCGTTTAACGGTACGCAATTACATGCACCGTAGAGCGTCCGGTCATCCGGCGCCCCGCGGTCGTTCGCATATTTGCGCCCACGCAACGCCTCGCCGGCGAGAGTTCATTGGCGACCGACCGCGCCGACGCATTCGCAAAACGACTGCCGCCGACGCCGGCCTCAGGATCCACGGACGCACGCCCCTTGTCGGCAGTTCGCTGATAGAACTACGCCATTCGCGGTTTGCCCAGAAGGAATTCTCACGGCCGGTCGGATCGAGCGTGGCTGCCTATACGCCTCGCCCCTCCTCCTGTAAGCTTCCAGGAAACCAAGGGAGGAACCAAATGCGTGCTGGCCCGACAGGAATTGCCATCGCCTTGCTCACGACCGTGGTCGCTGCCGGAATGGCGAGCGCGCAATCGAGCTATCCGTGCACGCAGACCAATGCCAACCTGCCCAATCCCTATCGCCTGGTGGCCGATTGGGCGTCGCCGCCGCGGCCGTGGAGTCCAGTCAATGCCGTCGCGGTCGATCCGAACAATAACCTCTGGGCCGTGGACCGTTGCGAGACGGACGACTGCGTTCCCGTCATCGAACTGGGCCCCGACGGCAAGACCTTGAAGAATTTCGGCGCCGGCCTGTTCGTCGAGCCGCATCAGGCGACCGTCGACAAGGACGGCAATCTCTGGGTCGCCGATGCGACGCCGAAGGGCGCGAAAGGCATGCAGGTGACCAAGCTCGCTCCCGACGGCCGCGTGCTGCTCAAGCTCGGCAAGCCCGGCCAGGGCGCCGGCGAGACCGGCCTCGACATCTTCGATTCGCCGACCGGCGTGGCGGTCGCCTCCAATGGCGACATCTACATCAGCGAAGGCCATGGCGAGACCAAAGTGAACAATTCGCGCATCATGGTGTTCACCAAGGACGGCAAATTCATCAAGACCTTCGGCACCCGCGGCAGCGGCGACGGGCAATTGCTCTCGCCGCATGCGCTGGCCTTCGACAGCCGCGACCGCCTCTATGTGGCCGATCGCGGCAACAGCCGCGTCGTGGTGTTCGACAAGGACGGAAAGTTCCTCGCCGCCTGGAAGCAATTCGGCCGGCCGAGCGGCATCGCCATCGACAAGAACGATCTGCTCTACGTCGCCGACTCCCAGTCCTCCGAGACGGTCGGCGCCGCCAATTACAATCCCGGGTGCCGGCGCGGCATCCGCGTCGGCAGCGTGAAGGACGGCAAGGTGATGTATTTCATTCCGCCGCCGCCGGTGCCGGATCCGAAGATGCAGCCGCCGATCGGCATCGTGGTCGATGGCGCCGGCACCATCTATGCGGCGTCCGACGACCAGAAGGACATCAAGAAATACGTGAAGAACTGATCCGGACGGATCGACGGGAGGGCGTCGGACAAACGCGCTAGTGTTGTGGCGCTGACGGTTCATCCTGATCGGCGTCATTCCAGGGCGCCGCAGCAGAGCGGAGGCGAACCCGCAATCCAGTGATCACCGCGCTGGATGACTGGATTCCGGGTTCTCGACCCTCGGCCTTCGGCCGCTGTCTCGCCCCGGAAAGACGGACACAAACGTCAGAATCAGAACATTAGCCCCGCTTCGCCAGCATCCACAGTTCGGCGAATGACGGCTCCTGCTCGAACCGGTTCATGAAGGCGAAGATCCTGTTCGCCGCCGGCCGGTCGACGGCATGGGCCGCGCAATCGAAGAATTTCTCCTCGACCTGCGCCGCGGTCAGCGGCACCTGCGGAGTGCCGCTGGCATAATAACGCATCCGCTGCACGGTGCGGCCGTCGGCGAGGGTGACGGTGACGCGGGCCGGGCTGTCGTCGAGGAGGTCGGCGAATTCCGGATCGACCGCGATCGACACCTTGCGCGCCAAGGCCTTGATCTTCTCGTCGCGGATCGATTCCTCGGTGAAGGCCTTGAGCATGGGCGGCCCGTAGAGAACCGTATAGGCCGCCACATAGGGCATGCTGAATTTCGCGCTCTCGACCGAGGTCGGATATTTGTCGCCGATGCGCGACGCGGCATATTTGGTGATGCCGGTCTTGATCCCGGCGATGTCGTCGACCCGCACGTCGTCGCGCAGTTCGAGCGTCGCATCGATGGAGGTATGGCCGAGGCCGCCGCAGGGATAGCGCTTCGGCTTGAAACCGCGCTCGACGATGTCGAAGCGCTGCCCCAGCTCGGCGAACGGCTCGAACGAGACCTTCATGCCGCGATCGAAGGCGTGGAAATAGCCGGCGGGATTTTCGAGCGCACCGGCATTGGCGGTGAAGCCGCTGCTGCCGAGGAGCGCCGCGGCGATCGCGTTGCGTGCGCTCATGCCGGAATGCAGCGGCTAGGTCATGGTGCCGAAATTGACCGACAGCCCGCCCGACAGCGAGGCAGCGATGCCGAGAATGTCGGGGATGGTCTCGCGCCGGACTTTCATAAGGCGCGCGCAGGCCATCGCCGCGCCCATGGTCCCGATCGAGGAGACCGCGTGCCAGCCGCCGATCGAGGCCTGCTCCGGCGCGGCGCGAGCGAGCCGCATGCAGACCTCGAAGCCGACGATGAACGCCGCCATCACGTCAGCCGGGCTCGCGCCGGTGCTCTCCGCGAGCGGCAAGAGCGCCGGAATGATCGGCGACGTCGGCTGCCCGAGCAGCGAAGAGAAGTCGTAGTCCATGATGTGCGCGGCGACGCCGTTGGCGAGCGCCGCAAGCTGGGGCGAGGTACGGAACGACTGGCCGATCACCGACACCTTGGGCGCCGCGCCCTCCTGCCGGACCATCTCGCAGACGATGCTGGAGCCCTGCTCGCGGCTGCCGGCGAGCATCACCGCCATGGTGTCGATGAAGGCGAGGCGCGCGCGCTCGATGCCGAGCGGCGGCATCCGGGCGATGTCGAAGCCGACGACGAAGTCGGCGATGGCGTCGCTCAGCTTCCTGCCGGACTGGGCTGCCTGCGGCTTCGCTTCCGGCTTGGTGTCCGGCTTGATCTCTTGCCTGGTCCCTTGCCGGGTCTCCTGCGCCAGCGCGGAAGCGCCCGCGAGGCCGAGCGCGCCGGCTGCACCGAGCAACAACCGCCGGTCGATCTGTGGCTGCGATGTCATCTGATCCTCCTTCGCCGACGACGCCGGCGCGGGCCGCTCCCGGCGAAGAGCGACGCCCGGGCAAAGCGCGCTGGCGCTTCGCCCGGGCGTTAGTTTACCGGACAGGAAATTCCTGTCGTACTCAGCCGCCGCCACCCTGCGCGGGTGTCCGCGCCGCTACCGGTCCGACGATCCGCTCGAAATCGGCGTTCGGTCCCGGATTGCCGTGGATTGGCACATGCTGGGCAACGTCGAGCTTCAGCCGCTTGAGGTTGCGGAACA
>DASYNT010000259.1:0-14398 GCA_036008405.1 Xanthobacteraceae bacterium | reverse complement strand
CGCGTTGTGGTGCACAGCAGTGAGACAGCATACGTGTAGAAAGTGCCTAAATATAGGCGTAACTTGCGTATCTTGAGCAGCGGCGCTCATCTATGATTTACTTGCTTAGCAGAATGCGGAACTGCTCCTTGTCGGCGAACGCCATGGCGGCGCGGCAATAGTCGAGCACGGCGGACCGCGAGGCGAGCACGGGACGCCGTTTCACCTCGCCGCGCGCCAGGCGGTGAGCGGCGGCCTCGACCACCTTGAACTCGGTGATGGCGGCATCGCCGAGGCCGGCGACCTCGGCGAGACGCTGCGGCGAAGCGGCGATGGTCTCGGCGAACGAACCGAACTTCCCGATCAGCGACTTGGCGAGGGGCTTCACGTCACGACGCGGCAGGGCGCGGAACAGCACCAGCTCGAGCAGTTCGTAATCCGTCACCGCATCGCTGCCGGCCTCGCGGAAACGGGCGCGAAGCCGCTCGCGATGCCCGTGATAATGCGGGGCAGCCTCGTCCGGGCCGGTCTCCGGCCGCCCCCCGCTACCCTTGACCGCCATGACGTCCCATCGGCGCACCAGCCCCGTTGACGCTGCCAGGATGACGGCAAGGCCGGCCCGATTGCAATCGCCAATCCCGACACGTCCCCCGCTCAAGTTGTATAACGACGGCACTCGCCCGCGCGCCTTCGGTCCGTCGAAAGCACGCGCAATCCCTGCGAAACGAGGATCAGCGCGTGACGTAAGGCGGGCGGTGCAGCCCGTTCGGCGACAGCGTGAAAATTTCGACGCCGCGGTCGGTCACGCCGACGGTATGCTCGAACTGGGCCGACAGCGAGCGGTCGCGGGTCACCGCGGTCCAGCCGTCGGACAGGACCTTCACGTGGGGCCGGCCGAGATTGATCATGGGCTCGACGGTGAACAGCATGCCCGGCTTGAACACGATGCCTTCGCCGGGACGCCCGACATGGACAATGTTGGGCTCGTCGTGGAACAGGCGGCCGAGGCCGTGGCCGCAGAAGTCGCGCACCACGCTCATGTGCTGGGCCTCGACGAAAGTCTGGATAGCGGCGCCGATGTCGCCGGTGGCGGTGCCCGGGCGAATCACCTCGATGCCGCGCATCATCGCCTCGTAGGTCACGTCGATGAGCCGCTCCGCCCGGCGCGGAATCTCGCCGATCGGATACATGCGGCTGGAATCGCCGTGCCAGCCGTCCAGGATCAGCGTCACGTCCACATTGACGATGTCGCCTTCCTTGAGCGGCTTGTCGTTGGGAATGCCGTGGCACACCACGTGATTGATCGAGGTGCAGGTCGACTTGGTATAGCCGCGATACATCAGCGTCGCCGGGCGGGCGCCGTGATCCATGGCGAAATCGAACACGATGCGGTCGATCCGGTCGGTAGTGACGCCGGGGCGGATTTCCGGCACCAGCATGTCCAGGCATTCCGCTACCAGCCGCCCGGCCCGGCGCATGCCGGCGAAGGCGTCCGCGCCGTGCAGCTTGATCTGCCCGGTCTTGCGCAACGGCGCCGTCGCCGCATCGACGTAATTCATCGCAACCCTCTGGAATCTCTGCCGGCCCCGACGCCGAGAATGTAAGCGGTCGGCATGCCGGCGCAAGCCGCAATAGCGTGTCGCGGCCAAAGCGTTGTAGTAATTCGCCGGCAAGCGGACAAAACCAGGAACCCAGCATGAACGATGCGCCGTTCGGGGCGCTCGCCCCGAACTCCTTCGAACGGGCGATCATGGCGCTCACCGCAAGGATGCCCGACAACTGGGCGGGCCTCAAGCTGGCGATGGCGCTGCGCCGGCTGGTCACCATGCGGATGGCGACCGCCGCCGGGCGCGATGTCGAGCGCTGGCGCCTGCGGATGCGGCTGCATCCCCGCGACAATGGCTGCGAGAAAAACCTGCTGTTCACGCCGCAGATGTACGAGCCGCCCGAGCGGGCCGAGCTTGCACGCGAGATCGCGCGGGTCGCGGCGTCCGGCCGGCCGTTCGTGTTCGTCGACATCGGCGCCAATGTGGGGCTGTTCTCGCTGTACGTGGCGGCGACCGCGCATTCCGCCCGCATCCTCGCCATCGAGCCCGAGCCCGGGAATTTCGCCCGGCTCGCCTTCAACATCGCCGCCAATCCGGGCCTGCCGATCACGCCGCTGGCGCTGGCGCTCGGCGAAACGGACGGCACCGCCTTCATCATGCTCAACGCCCGCGACCGCGGCGGCACCCGCGTGGCGGCGGGCGGGACGCCGGGCGGCGTCGCGGTGCGATGCCGGCCGCTGCTCGCGGTGCTCGGCGAGGCGGGGCTCACCGCCATCGACGCGCTCAAGATCGACGTCGAAGGCGCCGAGGACAAGGTGCTCACGCCGTTCTTCCGCGACGCGCCGGCAGCGCTGCGGCCCGACCTGATCGTGATCGAGGATTCCAGCGCGGAATGGTCGACCGACCTGTTCGCGCTGCTGGCATCCAAAGGCTACGCGGTGTCGTCGCGCACCAGGCAGAATGTGATGCTGCGGCGCGGGGCGGCAATCCGTGGGATAGGTTGAGCTCTTGCGAGATCCATCATCGACAGCATTTCCGCGCGACGCGATCCGCGATGGGTTTCGCAAGAGCTCAACCCATCCTACGTCAATCCACCATGGGCACCGCGCCGGCGAGCGCGATCTCCTCGGCGGAAACGGCGCACCGATAGGCGAGCGCCTCGACGCCGGCGGCACGGGCACGGTCGAACGCCTCGCCATAGCGGCGGTCGATGTCGCGGGCGAGCGCGAAGCGCTCGGCGGAGCCGATCTGGATGAGATACAGCATCACCGCGCGATGGCCTGCGGCCACCATGGCGGCGAGCTCGTCGAGATGGCGGGCACCGCGCGCCGTCACCGAATCCGGAAATTCGGCGAGCCCCGGCACCCGCATCAAATGCACGTTCTTGACCTCCACATAGCAGGGCGGACGGCCCGGCGCTTCCAGCAGGAAATCGACCCGGGAACCCTGCCCGTATTTGACCTCGCGGCGCAGCGACGCATAGCCGGCAAGTCCCGCGATGCCGCAGGCGGCAATAGCCGCGCCGGCGATGGCGTTGGGGTGCACGGTGTTGACGCCGACGAGTTCCGGCCCCGCGCCGAGATCGGCTTCCACCAGCTCCCAGGAATAGGGCAGCTTGCGGTTCGCCTTGTCGGACCGGGACAGCAATACCCGCGCGCCGGGCGCGGCGAGGCCGGTCATTGCGCCGGGATTGGCGACATGCGCCGTGACCTCTTCACCGCCCGGCAGCACCACGTCGGCGAGAAAGCGCTTATAGCGGCGCACCAGCATCGCCGGAATGAGCGGAGCGGCAAATCGCATGGTCGCCCTATCCGATCAGGCCGCCGAGCTCGTCCTCGAACGAGCCTCGACCGCGAAGCCGCCCCCGCTGGGCCTCGAAGCGGTGCGGCATGCGGATGTGGCCCTCGGTATGGTGGCAGACGTCCGATCGCCGTCGGCCCCCGCCTGTTGTCCAAACGCGGCGGACCTGCCCGACGGCGGACCATTGGGCTATCCTCGCGACGCCCGCGCCATCCATTGCCAAGGAGCCCGTCATGCCGAAACACCGGTATCTCAACCTGGACAAGATTGCCAAGCCGGTCGGCTATACCCATGTGGTCGAGGCGGCCGCGGCGCGGCGGATCATCTTTATTTCGGGCCAGCTCGGCCTCGACCTCGACAACAGGCGTGCTCCCCCGCCCGGCCTCCGCAAGCGGAAGAGGGAGTAGAGAAGCCGTTCGTTCACGCGAATTGAAGCGACAATTCGCCGACGAGTCCTGACAGACGGCCGTGTCCGCCCGCCGAACCCCCGGGGATTGCCCATGAACGAGACCACCATCGGAGCCGGCCTCCCGCCGGCGAAATCCTATGCGGAGAAGCGCTGGCAATCCGATGTGATCGTCGACCTGATCAAGCAGTTCGGCTTTCCCTATGTCGCGCTCAATCCCGGCGCGAGCTACCGCGGGCTGCACGATTCGCTGGTCAATTACGGCGGCAACAGCCCGCCGATGCTGCTGTGCCAGCACGAGAAGATCGCCGTGCAGATCGCCCACGGCTACGCCAAGGCGACCGGCCGGCCGATGGTGGCGATCGTGCACGACGTGGTCGGCCTGCTGCATGCGACCATGGGCATCTACTATGCCTATGTGGATCGCGCGCCGATCTTCGTGATCGGTGCCACCGGTCCGATGGACGAGAGCCGGCGTCGCCCGTTCATCGACTGGATCCACACCGCCAACGTCCAGGGCGAGCAGGTCCGCCATTACGTCAAATGGGACTACCAGCCCGGCAGCATCGAGGGCGTGCCGGACTCCTTTGCCCGCGCCTATGGGGCGATGATGACCGAGCCGCAGGGCCCGATCTACATGTGCTACGACGCCTGGCTGCAGGAGCAGCCGCTCACTGCGGAGATCGCGCTCCCGTCGTTCGGCGACGCCAAGGCGCCGGTGCCGATGGCCGCCGACCCGTCGGCGCTGGCGGTGATCGCCGACCGCCTGCTGGCGGCGCGGTTTCCGGTGCTGCTCGCGGAATATGTCGGCCGCACGCCCCACGGCTTCGACAACCTGGTAGCGCTCGCCGAGACCGTCGGCGCGGCCGTCTACGACGTCAACGGCCGGCTGAACTTCCCCAACCGCCACAAGCTCAATTTGAGCATGGAGAAGAGCGTCTTCCGCGACGCCGATCTGATCCTGTCGCTCGATACCCGCGACTGGGAGAAGCCGACCCACCGGATCGACCGCACCAAGCGCCGCACCGAGCCGCTCTACCCCGCCGGCTGCGAGATGATCGAGATCGGATTCGGCGACATCGGGCTCAGCAAATGGTCGATGGACTACCAGCGGATGCCCGATTGCAGCCTGCGGGTCCTCGGCGACACCGCGACCGCGATTCCGGAATTGACCCGGCTGTGCCGCGACAGGATCGCACGCACCGGCGGCCTGGCGGAGGGCATCGCCGGGCGCACCGCCGAGATCGCTAGGCGCCACGACGCGCTGTTTGCCGGCTGGGCGGAGCGGTCGCGCCAGGACTGGGACGCCTCGCCGATCGCGCTGCCGCGCCTTGCCCATGAGGTGTGGGACGCGATCAAGTCCGAGGACTGGGTGCTCACCGCCTGCACGCTGCAGGACTGGACGCTCAAATTGTGGGACTTCGAGCGGCCCTATCGCCACGCCGGCCGCGCGCTGGGCACCGGCACCCAGATCGGCGTCTCGCTCGGCGTCGCGCTGGCGCATCGCGGCACCGGCCGCCTGGTGGTCGACATCCAGCCCGACGGCGACCTCATGTTCGACGCCGGCGCGTTGTGGACGGCGGCCAAGAACGACATTCCCTTCCTCATCGTGATGTACAACAACCGTGCCTATTACAACGATTGGGAGCACCAGATTCACCTGGCCGAGCACCGTGGCACGCCAGTGGAGCGCGCCCGCATCGGCCAGGACATCACCGGGCCGGAGCCCGATTTCGCCACGCTGGCGCGCTCCTGCGGCTGGTATGCGGAAGGGCCGATCGAGCAGCCGGGCGACATCGCCGCCGCGCTCAAGCGCGCCATCGCCAAGGTGAAGGCCGGCCAGCCGGCGTTGGTCGATACCATCCTGCAGCCGCGGTGAGCGGCTCGGCGCAATACGCTGGCGCTGTTGCGCCCCACCCTCGGTGCAGGCGGTATCGTAGGGCGCAATAGCGGTGGCCGGCTTGAAATGCGATGCCGGCGTCACTCGACCATGGCAATCGACGCGGCCGGCAACCGCCTGCTATGACTGGTGCCACGAAGACTTCGGGATGACGTCGAGGCGCTTTCGACGGCACGTCATGGATCGGACACGAGAGATGAATGATCGGATCGCGGTGAGGATGCTGGCGGGCGCGATGCTCACGATCGGCCTCGCGCTGGCCACGGGCGCCGCTCGAGCCGCGCCGTTCGACGAGCGCGACGCCACCCGTCTGGCCGAGATAAACCAGGCGATCCAGGCCTTCGAAAACGACGTCGGTTCTGCGGTTCACAACTTGACATGCGATGATGCCGAACTCATCGAATCCTATGCCTATGTGGAGTTGAACCTCGAAGCCGCCCACGAGCGGCTAAACAACGTGTTCATGTTGGTGGCGGTTTCCATCTACATGGATGCGCCGTCCGATCAGCTGCTGGTATCGAACGTCCTGTACGGACAAATATTGGCGCCGAGCAAGAACTACCTGAACGAAAAGAAGGACGCGATCGCCAGCATGGCGGCGGCACATCCCGCGAACAAGGTGTTTGCGGATTATGGCATGCGCGCCGGCGCGCTGCTCGGCGACCGCGCCATTCCCCTTCTCGACGAGTTGTATCGAAGGATCGGTGCGCTCCGGACGCCAGAGCAGGGACAAACCCGGCCGTGACTATTCCGTGTGTGCGGAACGTGCCCGCGTTCACGAGGAACCTGTTTTGGGCGGGCTCGACGGTGCAATGATAGGTTCGCGCCCGCTTTTGCTTTCGGGATGGCACCGTGCCGCGTCACATCGTCTGCCTCACCTTCGATTTCGATACGATGGCGGGCTTCATTGCGCGCGGACTGACGACGCCGACGCCGCTGTCGCGCGGCGAGTTCGGCGCGCGCGCCTGCCCCCGCATCCTCGATTTTCTGGAGAGCCGCAGCATCCGCTCGACCTGGTTCACCCCCGGCTTCACCATCGAATCGTTCCCGCGCGAATGCGAGGCGGTGGTCAAGGCCGGCCACGAGATCGCCCACCACAGCTGGGCCCATGTGCCGCCGGCCGCCCAGAGCCGCGAGGCCGAAGAGGCCGACCTGATGCGCGCCAACGAGGCCATCCTGCGCCTGACCGGGCAGCGGGCGCGTGGCTATCGCTCGCCGTCCTGGGACCTCGGCGCCGACACCATCGACCTCCTGGTCGCGCACGGCTTCGTCTATGATTCCAGCATGATGGGCGCGGACTACTGGCCCTATCGGGCGCGGCGCGGCGACGTCGCCAAGCTCGGCGAGCCCTACCGGTTCGGCACCGAAACGGCGCTGATCGAGATGCCGGTCAGCTGGTCGCTCGACGACTATCCCCATTTCGAATACATGCGCACCCCGCAAACGGTGCTGCAGGGACTGCAGCCGGCCCGCGCGGTGATGGCCAACTGGCTCGACGAATTCCTCTACATGAAGAAGTCGGTCGACTGGGGCATTCTCACATACACCATGCATCCCTATGTCATCGGCCGCGGCTATCGCATGCTGGCGCTGGAGGATCTGGCCGACCGGCTGGCGCGGGAAGGCGCGGTGTTCATGACCATGGAGGACGCGGCCCGCGAGGCGAGCGCGCGCCTGTGGGAGTGAGCTGCAGACTGCGGCGGCGTCGTCATTCGGGCGCACGCTTGCGCGAACCCGAATTCCAACAGCCCTCGATACGCGCGCCTGGATTCCCGGTTCGCTGCTGCGCACCGCTCCGGAATGACGGAACTGAAACGCGCTGGCGCCGCCCTCGTTCTGCATATAGACACCGGACCTGCGGAAGGAAACGAATGGCGCATGTCGAGATGATCGACGTTCAAGCGCGTGATTTCAGCAAAGAGGCTAGGTGATGGACGACCGCGCTGCCGCCCGCGAGCACGACGCGGATCACAAGTTCGCGCCGCCCATCATCGAGGCTTTCATCCGCGACGTGCTCGCCGCGCTCGGGCTGCCGGCGGCCGATGCCGCCAAGGTCGCGGAACTTATGACGGAGGCCGATCTCACCGGCGCCGATGCCCACGGCATTTTTCGCCTGCCGCAATATGTCCGCCGCGTCTGCGCCGGCGGCTTCAACACCAAGCCGCGCATCGCCGTGACCAGGACTGCGGCGGCGACCGCGCTGGTTGACGGCGACAACGCGATGGGCCATCTGGTAGTGAGCCGCGCCGCCGAGACCGCGATCGCGCTCGCACGGGATGCCGGCGTCGCCTGGGTCGGCGTGCGCGGATCGAACCACGCCGGCACGGCGGGGCTCTACGCGGCGATGCCGGTCGCCCACGGCATGATCGGCCTCTACTCCGCGGTCGCCAATGCCAACCACATGGCGGTGTGGGGCGGCTCCGAACTGCTGCTCGGCACCAATCCGCTCGGCATCGCCGTGCCGTCCGGCGACGGGCCCGTGGTGCTCGACATGGCGACCACCATCGTCTCCTACGGCACCGTCAAGAAATACGTGCTGGCCGGCCGCGACATGCCGGAGGGCTGGCTGATCGACGCCCAGACCGGCGGTCCGCTCACCGATCCCCGCCGCAGCGCCGAGGGCCTGCTGCTGCCGATCGGCGGCTACAAGGGCAGCGGGCTCGCCATCATGCTGGGCCTGCTCGGCGGCGTGCTCAACGGCGCCGCGTTCGGCCGCGAGGTCATCGACTTCAATGCCGACGATGCGAGCGCGACCAATACCGGCCACTTCGTGGTGGCGATCGACATCAGGCGATTCGTGCCGCTCGCGACTTTCATGGCGCAGACCGACCGCCATCTACAGGACCTGCGCGCGTCCAAGCGCATGCCGGGCGTGCCTGAGATTCGCATGCCCGGCGACCGCCGCCGCGAATGCCGTATCGAGCGCCAGCGCGACGGCGTGCCGCTGCCCGACGCGCTGCTCGTGCAACTCGACAAACTTGCCGAAGGTCTCGGGCTAACGCCGCTGCGCGCCCGGACCGCGTAAAGCGTTTTCTGATGACGTTGGCGCATCGGCGTCACTGCCCCGCTTGATCAAGCGGGGCAATGACAGCGAGTGGGTATCAATCCGAACAAAAAACGCTCGATCCCACTCGGCCGATTCCGTGAAACCGATCAGATCTGACGCGATGTATCTCAGTCCACGGACCTTATCCTGAGGAGCCGTGCGAAGCACGGCGTCTCGAAGGACGGATGCTGGTACGGTTCGCCTATGGCCGTCCTTCGAGACGCGCGCAAGAGCGCGCTCCTCAGGGCGAGGTTTGACGGTATCAATATGATTCGAACCTCGGAAACGAGGTAACTACTTCGCGGCGGCCTCGACCACCGGGCGGAGGTCGGCGGAGGTCTCGATGTCCCACAGGAGATCGCCCAGCCGCGCCGCGCGCGCGGGCGACATCACCGCGCCGGCGAGGTCGAGAAATTTCGCCTTGAGGCCGGCGTCGTCGAGCGGCACCAGCCGCGAGCCGAGCGCCTCGTCGGCGGCGCGGGAGAACACGCCGCGCGCCGTCGTCACCTTGACCCGCGCCGGCCGCAATTGCGGATAGAGCCGGTCGACCTCCGGCGTCGCGACGACCCGCAGCTTGCGCGCAATCTCATCGAAAGCGGGCTGGCGCCTGACCTCGTCGGCAAAGTGTTCGAGCCTGATGGCACGGAAGCGCAGCGCAACGCCGATCAGGTACGGAAAGCTCAATTGCGCGCTGGCGTAGTCGTCCCAACCGGTGTGGGCGTGCTCGACGGCGATGCGATAGGTATCGACCTCGATCCCCGTCACCTCTTCCGGGACGATATTCTCCGCCGTGCACAGCGCCATCAGCGCCTCGACGGCGGGCTGGATGTGGCGACAGCAGGCGTAAGGCTTGATGTAGCAGTCGATGATGCCGAAGGCGGCCGCCGGCGGCAGCGCGATCGGGCGCGCCCGGTCGATCCGTCCGAACGCAAAGGCCTGCATGAAGCCGTCGCGGGATTCGATGACATCGGGCGGCCCCTGCACGCCCTGCGCGGCGAGCAGCACCGCCTGGACCCCCTCGCGCGCGGCGTGGCCGGCGTGCAGCCGCTTGATGTCGGCGCCGCCATTGACGAAGGCGAACAGGCCGGCGGCGCTGCTGGCCGCAATGCCGAACGCATCGGCGATCTCGCAGGTGCCGAGGCCGCGCAGCTTGGCGACCGCCGCGGCGGCGCCGAACACGGCGCAGGCGCCGGTCGGATGAAAGCCGCGCTGGCGCAGGTCGGGATGGCAGGCCCGCGCAATCGCTATGGTCGTCTCGTAGCCGGCGACGATCGCTTCGATCACGGCCGCGCCGGTCGCGCCCACCTCGTAGCCGGCCGAAAGCACGGCGGGGATGACCGCGCAGCCGGGATGCACGGAACCCTGGCGGTAGCCGTCATCGAGCTCGATCCCATGGGCGGCGGTGCCGCCCAGGAACGCCGCATCGAGCAGGTCGGCGCGGCGCGCCCGGCCGGGTACCGGAATGCGTCCGGCGCCGCGCACCGTGGCGAGCGCCCGCTCCGCGCGGCTCGCCACCTCGCCCCCGGCGCCCGAGATCATCACCCCGACGGTGTCGAGCAGATGCCGCCGCGCATAGTGGCGAACCTCCAGGTCGAGCCCATCATGGCGCAGCGCAGCCACAAAGCCGACCAGCGCCGCGGTGGCGCCGGCGGCCGGCTGGAGAGGATGGGCGGCTTCTGCCTGCGACATGGTCGATCTCCCGCGACGAAGCTTGCGCGCCCGGCGTTGCTATCACACCAGCCGCACCACCGCATCGACCGCGACGACGCCGTCAGTGCGCACGATCAGCGGATTGATCTCGGCCTCGATGACCGTCGCGTCGGCGGCGAGTTGCGACAGCGCCACCACGGCCCGCTCCAATGCGGCGAGATCGCCCGCCGGCCGGCCGCGGTAGCCCGTGAGCGCCTGGAGCCCGCGCACCTCCGCGATCATGTCGCGGGCGGTCGGGCCATCGACCGGCGCCAGCCGCAGGCTGCGATCCCGGTAGATTTCAGTGAAGATGCCGCCGGCCGCCAGCATGACGAGGGGACCTGCATCGGGGTCGACCCGGTAGCCGATCAGGACTTCGCCCACGCCGGAAATCATCGGCTGCGCCAGCACGCGCCTGGCTTGCGGCAACCGGGCGTGCATGGCCGCCATCGCCGCCGCCAGCGCCGGTGCATCGGCGATGCCGAGGGCGACGCCGCCGACATCCGACTTGTGGGAGAGCTCCGCCGCCAGCACCTTCACGGCCACCGGGTATGCGAACGGCAGCGCCGGCGGAAGCGCATCGATGTCGAGCGCCACCGACGGCGCCCGCGGCACCCCGAGGCGGTCGAGCACGCCATAAGCCTCGAACTCGTCGAGCGACCGGCCGGCGCCGGGGCGGGCCTGGCGCGCACAGGGGGGCGGCAGCGGCCGCGGCGGCCGGCGCGACAACGCCGCGGCAACGGCGTCTGCGCAGGCTTCCGGCGTGTAGAAATTGGCGACGCCGGCCTTGCCGAGTTCGGCGCGCGCCCGCGGCGCCTCGGGAACCAGGAAGGTCGCGATCGGCTTTGCCGCGCCCGCGCTGTCGATGATCGGGCGCACTGCGAGGTCCGGATAGAACCGCGCCGAAGAGCCGACCACGGTCACCACGAGGTCGAACTCCGGCGCAGTGGTGAGGATGTCGAGCGCCGCCTTCATTACCTCGTAGCGGGTGCCGGCGAGGGTGAGATCGATCAGCCGCGACCGCGACACCTTGATGCCGGCGGCGTCGAAACGCGCATAGGTGGCCTCGCTCGGCGGCCCCACCTCGATGCCGCGGCTCGCCAGGGGATCGACCACCATGGCCGCGCCGCCGGCGGTGGTGGTGATCACCGCGACCCGGGGGGTGCGCTGCTCGCGCCGCGGCGGCACCCGCCGCAGCAAAGGCAGGCCCTCCAGGAGCGCGGAGAGGCTCTCGACCCGGGCGATGCCGCAGTCGCGCAGGAACGCGTCGGCGACATCGTCCTCGCCGGCGAGCGCGCCGGTATGGGTCAGCGCCAGCTCGCGCGCCGCCATTGAGCGGCCGAGCTTGTAGGCGAGCACCGGCTTGCCTGCGGCGGCCGCGCCCACGGCGAAGCTGCGCAGCCGGTCGGCGTGGCGCAGGGTCTCCAGGAACAGCAGGTAGCCGTCGATCTCAGGATCGTCGAGCGTCGCCAGGCAGATTTCACCGAGCGACAGGTCGACCTCGTTGCCGACCGAGACGAGGCCGGCGAAACCGATGCCGCAGGCCTTGCCGCGCGAGAGCAGGGTGCCGATCATGCCGCCGCTGTGCGAGGCCCCGAAGATTTTTCCGACCGGCAGATCGGGCTCGTCGAACGCGGCGTTGGCGGTGAGCAGCGCGCCGTTGCGCAGGTTGACGATGCCGAGGCTCGACGGGCCGACGATGCGCATGCCCGTGCTTCGCACGATCTCGGTGAGCCGGCTCTCGCGGGCGACGCCGGCGGCGCCGGCCTCCGCAAAACCATCCGACAGCACCGTCGCCACCGCGACGCCCAAACGCCCGCATGCCTCGATCGCTTCCATCGCGGCATCGGTCGGTGCCACGATATAGGCGTGCTCGGGCACTTCCGGCAGCGCCTCGAGGCAGGGCCAGGCGCGTTCGCCGAACACCTCGTCGCGGCGCGCATTGACGGGGTAGATGCGGCCGGCAAAACCCGCCTGGCGCAGGAACTTGAGCGGCCGTCCGGCGGTCTTGCCGGGGTCGTTCGACTGCCCGACCAGCGCGACCGAGCGCGGCGCGAACAGCACGTCGTTCAGCGTGCGCCCTGCCTTGCCGTCGGCGCGAGGCGACGGAGAAAGCGGCTCGGCCGCATTATTCTGCGGCATCGGCCTGCCGTGCCCGCTGATCGAAGCGGCGGTCGAATATCTCCTCGGCGATGCGGTTCTTCAGAATCTCCATCGAACCGCCGGCGATCATCCAGCCGCGGCAGCGGCGCATGCAGTATTCCACCAGGGTGTCGCAGCTGTAGCCGGTCGCGCCCATCGCCTGCACCGCCTCATGGGCGACCTCGAACCCGGCGAGATTGCAGGCGGCCTTGGCGAGCGAAGTCTCGTAGGCCGAGGGCAGGCCGCTATCGGCGTTGGCGGCGGCACGATAGAGCAGCAGCTGCGCGCCTTCGAGCCGGAGCGCCATGTCGGCGAATTTCCATTGTAGGCCCTGGAACTCGCACAGCGGCCGGCCGAACTGCACGCGCGTCGCGACATGGTCGCGCGCCTTGTTGAAGGCGTAGCGGCCGAACGCCAGCGCCCGCGCCGCATTGCCGATGCGCTCCACGTTGAAGCCCGCGATCTGCTTCTTGAAGCCGCCGGGGCCGAGCAGCACGTTCTCCGCCGGAATCCGGCAGTCCTGGAAATGCAGCTCACACCATTGCTCCCCGCTCATGAAGCTCGACGGCGGCCCGATGCGAAAGCCCGGGGTGCCGCGCTCCACGATCACCGAGCCGATGCCGCGCACGCCCGGGCCGAACCGCGCATAGATCAGGAACACGGCGGCGTCGGCGCTGAAGGTCGAGAACACCTTGGTGCCGTTGATCACGGCGTGGGCGCCGTCGATCCGCACCGTCGTGGCGAGGTCGGTCGCCGCGGAGCCTGCCTGCGGCTCCGACATGCCGAGGCTCATCACCGTCCGTCCGGCGAGCAGCGCGGGCAGGTACCTCGCCTTGAGCGCCGGCGCAGCGTATTCGGCGAAGGTGCGGATCGGGCCGAAGCTGCCGGCCTGCACCACATCAGCGCTGCGCGGACATGCGAGCGCCACCTGCTCGATCGCGATCACCGCATCCATCAGCGATCCGCCCTGGCCGCCATCGGCCTCCGGGATGGTGATGCCGAGCAGGCCCTGCCGGCTCAAGAGCATGGCGATGTCGAAGGGAAAACCGGGATCGTGGGCACGCGCGAGCGAACCCGGTTCGAGGTTGGCGACCGCGAACTTGCGCACGGCGTCCGCGAACAGCTTCTGCTCGTCGGTGAAATCGAAGTTCATGAGGGTCTCGTTGCGTCCTTGCGCCCCGCCGCGGCGTTGCAAACAAGGTGAACGTAGCCCGGATAGAGCGCCAGCGAAATCCGGGACTGACGTATCCGATCGGCTATGCTGCCCCGGATTTCGCTGTCGCTCATCCCGGGCTACGGCCCGATCCGGCGCCCTACTCCGCCTTCGCCCCGGAGCGGCGCACGATGTCCGACCACTTGGTCTCCTCGCGGTCGATATCGGCGGCATATTGCTCGGGCGTGCTGGCGAACACCTCGGCGCCGTCGGTGTCGATGCGCGACTGCACTTCCGCAGAGGCGAGCGCCATTCGCATCGCCGCGTTGAGCTTGTCGATCACCGGCCGCGGCGTGCCGGCCGGCGCCACGATGCCGTAATGGAGGACGGCCTCGAAGCCAGGCAGCGCCGCTTCCGAAACCGTCGGCAGGTCCGGGAACACCTTCGCGCGCGTCGGCCCGGTGACGGCGAGCGCACGCACCTTGCCGTCCTTAACGAGGCCGACGGCCGGCGGCAGCGAGCTGAAATAGAGCGCCACATGCCCGCCGATGAGGTCGGTCAGCGCCGGCGCGCTGCCCTTGTAGGGGATGTGGGTGAGCTTGATCCCGGCCATGTAGGCCAGCAATTCGGTGCCGAGATGGATGCCGCTGCCGGCGCCGGCGGAGGCGAAGTTGATCTTGCCGGGCTCCGCCTTGGCGAGCGCGATGAATTCCCCGAGCGTCTTGGCGGGCAGGGA
>DASYNT010000258.1:0-5992 GCA_036008405.1 Xanthobacteraceae bacterium | reverse complement strand
CCCGGCAACAAATCCTTGATCCGGTCCCATTCGTCGTCGTGCAATCCATATCGCCGCATCGGTCGGCCCTCCTCAAGGCCGACCGCCCATGAATCACTCGACAACTGATTTGGGAATCCCCTAATTGAGGACAGGCCCTAGGTTGTCGTCCGCGATCCCCGCGCGGGACCCGTTCGCCATGAAGACGCTTTCGCCATGAAGAACCTTTCACCATGAAGACTTGGGCCGCGCTCGTTGCCATGCTCGCTTCGGCGAGCGCGCTTCCGGCTACGGCAGCCCGTCGCCACCATCATCCGGGCGTCGGGCGCGCGCGGCGAATGACGGGAAACAACGCCATGGCTTCATTTGTTCGTCTGCTCATTGCCGTCATCGCGCTCGGCATGTCCGCCGCTGCGGCCCCGGCGCAGACCTACCCCTCCCGCCCGATAAAGCTGATCGTGCCGTTTCCGCCGGGCGGCCCGGTCGACGTGATGGCGCGCGTCGTGGCGCAGCGGCTCTCGGGCGGGCTCGGCCAGGTGATCGTCGACAACCGTCCCGGCGCCGGCGGCACGCTGGGGTCCAGGGCCGCGGCGATGGCCGAGCCCGACGGCTACACCCTGTTGTTCGGCAGTTCGACCACGCTTGCCGCGGGGCCGGCGCTCTACCGCAATCCCGGCTACGACCCCGTGAAGAGCTTCGTGCCGGTCGGCATGATCTCCGCGGTGCCGTTCGTGCTCGCGATCGCCCCCCATGTTCCCGCCCGCACTCTCGGCGCCTTCGTCGCCTATGCCAAGGCCAATCCGGGAAAGGTGAACTTCGGCGCTCCGACCGGCACGCTACCCCATCTCACCGGCGAAATGCTCAAGATGCGCGCGGGGATCGACATCGTTCACATCCCCTACAGGGGCGCGGCGACCGCCATCACCGACATGCTCTCGGGCGAGATGGACATGACGTTCGAGCCGATCTCGGTGATGGTCGGCCATGTGCGCGAGGGCAAGGTGATCCCGCTCGCCGTCACCGGCGCCGCGCGCAGCCCGGAGCTGCCGGACGTGCCGACCATGATCGAGAGCGGCTATCCCGGCTTCGTGTCGATGTCCTGGACCGGCATCGTCGCCCCGGCCGGCACGCCTCCCGACGTGGTGGCGAAGCTCAACCGCGCGGTCATCGACGGCTTCAACTCCAAGGAAGCTGCCGAAAGCCTGGCGCGGCTCGGTGCCGAGCCGAAGTTCGGCACGCCCGAAAGCTTCGGCGCGGTTATCGCCGCCGAAATACCGATATGGGCGGAAACCGTACGCGCCGCCGGCGTGCGGCTCGACTGATCCGATGCCGGCACGATCGGACGGCCTGGTTGCCGGCACTCCAACGCTCGGCATGTTCGCGGTTCTGCTCGGCCTTTATGGCGGGGCTTTCCTGCTTTTGGCGTGGCCCTGGCTGTCGGGCGCCGTCACCATCCCGTGGGACGCCAAGTCGCAATTCCAGCCGGAGCTGCAGTTCCTCGCGACTTCGCTGGCGCACGGGGAATCGCCATTCTGGACGCCGAACATCTATGCGGGCTGGCCACAGATCGCCGATCCGCAGTCGCTGATCTTCTCGCCGCTGCATCTCGCGCTCGCTGTGCTGACGCCGACGCCCAGCTTGCGGCAGGCCGATCTCGTCACCTTCGCCTATCTGTTCGCCGGGAGCCTCGCGCTGGTGCTGTACTTCCGTGATCGCGGCTGGCATCCCGGTGGCGCGATGGTGGCGGCGCTCATGTTCGCGTTCGGAGGCTCGGCGGCGTCGAGGCTGCAGCACACCGGGCAGATCATCAGCCTCGCCTATCTGCCGATCTCGCTCTGGCTCTTGGCGCGCACGACGGAACGCGCCTCATCGGCTTACGGGCTCGCAGCCGGCGTCTCCATCGGCTTGCTCGCGGTCGGCCGCGACCAGGTCGCGATGCTCGGGCTCTATGTGATCGCAGGCTACGTGCTTGCCTTCTGGCTCGACGGGCCGGGGCGCCTCGCCCGGGTGAAGGCGACCCTGCTGCCGCTCACCGCGAGCGGCGTGACCGCGATCGCCATCGCCATCGTCCCCGTCGTCATGTCGGCGCTGCTTGCTGCCGATTCCAATCGGCCCGAGATCGGCTTCGAAAATGCGGGGCTGGGCTCGCTTCATCCGGTGCACCTGCTGATGCTCGCCTTCGCCGACCTCTATGGCGCCGCCGATCCGGCGGTCGAGTATTGGGGTCCGCCGAGCCCGGTCTGGAGCGACACCATCGGGGGCGGACGCCTGTTCCTGGCGCAGAACATGGGCCAGATCTACAGCGGCATCCTGGCCATCCTCCTGATCTTCGGCCTCGGCATCGCGCGGGGGCTGTTGTGGGCGCGCGAAATCCGATTCTTCTTCATCGCGCTCATCGCCGGCCTCGTCTATGCGCTCGGCTGGTACACCCCGATCTTCCGCCTGATGTACGACGTGCTGCCGGGCGTCGAACTGTTCCGGCGTCCGGCGGACGCGACCTTCATCGTCGGGCTGATGATCGCGGTCAACACGGGCTATCTGGTGCATCGGCTGCTGTCGGGCACCGCGCCGCTGGGGCGGGGTTTCCTCGTCATCGAAATCGCGCTCATCGGCGCCCTCGTCATTGCGGCGGTGACGATCGCCGTGGCGGCCGGCCAGCTCGGCGTCGCCGCCGTGCCGATCGCGACCGGCATCGCCTTTGCCGCCGCAGGGATCGCGCTGATCATCGCGGTCGCGCGCCTCGCCCCGACCCACCAAATGTTCGCGGCGGTGCTGGTGCTCGCCTTCACCACGGGCGATCTCGCCTGGAACAAGGCGCCGGACGAGTCGAGCGGCCTGCCGCCGTCGCGCTACGACGCCCTGCTGCCGCAAACCCGGGACGAGACCGTCGCCCTCCTCGAGAAGAAGCTCGCCGGGACGGCGGCCCCGGATCGGCGCGACCGCGTCGAGCTGATCGGCATCGCCTATCACTGGCCGAACCTGGGGCTGGCGCGCGGCTTCGATCACCTGTTCGCGCAGAACCCGCTGCGGCTGCGCGATTTCGCGCTCACCACCGGCGTCAAGGATACTGTCGCGGTTCCCGAGCAGCGCCCGTTCACGCCGCTGTTTCCGTCGTATCGCTCCGCGATGGCCGACCTCTTCGGCGTCCGCTTCATTTTGACCGGGGTGCCGGTGGAGCGCATCGATCCGACGTTGCACCCGGGCGACCTCGACATGACCGCGCGCACCGCCGATGCCTATGTCTACGAGAACCCGCGGGCGCTGCCGCGGGTGATGTTCCTGCATGACTATAACGTGGTCGATTTCGAATCCATGATCCGGACCGGCTGGCCGGCAGCGATCGACCCGCGCCGCACCTTGCTCCTCGAGCAGCAGCCCGCGCATGCGCCGACCGGCGGCGCCGGCACCGGCACCGCCCGCATCGTCAGCTATGCCAACACCGAGGTGACGGTGGACGTCGAGGCCGCAACCGGCGGCTTCCTCCTGTTCAACGACGTCTGGCATCCGTGGTGGCGTGCCGAGGTGGACGGCGAGCCAGCGCCAATTCTCAAGGCCGACGTGCTGTTCCGCGCCGTGGAGGTCGAGCCCGGGCGACACCGCATTCGCTTCGTGTTCCACCCGTTCCTCGGCGCCTGGGAGGAGCTGCGCGTGACACTCGCCGCGCGCTGGCAAGTGCCGCCGGCTTGACCGCCTGCCGCCGATACGACTTAGCTGGCTCGGGTCGGACGTCTGTGGCGTGGCTTTCGCCGCCGACACTTCACCGGGAGGGACCATGATCCGCACCGCAATGCTCGCCGCGCTGGCGGCGCTCGGCCTCGCCGCGGCTGCGCCTGCAGCCGCGCAGCCTTATCCGAACCGGCCGATCAGGATCATCGTGCCGACGCCCGCGGGCGGGCCGGTCGACGTGATGGCACGGCTTCTCGCCAATGCGCTGCCGGCCCAACTGGGCCAGAACGTGATCGTGGAGAACCGCGCCGGCGCCGGCAATACGCTCGGCTCCAAGGCGGCGGCCGCCGCCGAACCCGACGGCTACACCCTGCTGGTGAGCGCAGCGAGCGGGCTGATCATGAGCCCGATGGTCTACAAGGCCGCCGGCTATGACGAGACGAGCTTCGCGCCGATCGCGCTCATCGCCGAGACCCCGCAGGTGCTGGTCGCCCATCCGGCGACGCCGTTCGGGTCGGTGGCCGCGCTGGTCGCCTATGCGAGGGCCAATCCCGGCAAGCTCAACTATTCCACCGGGGGCGCCGGCACCCTGCCCCATCTCACCGCCGAATTGTTCAAGCAGCTCTCCGGCACCGACATCGTCCACGTCCCCTACAAGGGCGGCGGCCCCGCGCTCACCGACGTGGTCGCCGGCCAGGTGCAGATGACGTTCGACACCGCCGGCACGTCGCTGCAATTCATCCGCGACGGCCGGCTGAAGGCGCTCGCAGTGTCGAATCCGACGCGGCTCGTGGAATTGCCGGACGTGCCGACCATGCCCGAGCTCGGCTATGGCGCCATCGACAGCGGCGCCTGGGTGGCATTGCTGGCGCCGCTCGGCACGTCGCCGGCGATCATCGCGCGGCTCAACCAGGCGGCCAACGACGCGTTGCGCTCGCCCGCCATGAAGGACGCGCTCACGCGGCTGTCCGCCCAGCCGCGTGGGGGCACGCCCGCGGACCTCGCCAGGCACATGAAATCCGAGCACGAGAAGTGGGCTCCGATCGTCGCCAAGCTCGGGCTGAAGGAGGAGTGACGACATGCCCCGCAGCCGCCTCGCGCTGAGCATCGCGCTGTCCGACAATCCGAACACGCGGCCGCTGATCGGCGGCGACGTGGCGGCGGAAGGCATCAGCCTCACGCCGACCGTCGTCCACCCTTCGGAAATGTTCTGGCGGCAGCTCAAATTCGCCGAGTTCGACGTGTCCGAGATGTCGATGTCGTCGCTGGTGATCGCGACGGCGCGGGGGCCGACGCCGTGGGTGGCGGTGCCGGTGTTCACCACGCGCGAGTTCTTCCACACCCGCATACTGGTGCGCGCCGATGCCGGGATCGCCGCGCCGGCCGATCTGCGCGGCAAGCGGGTCGGCGTGCCGGAATATCAGCAGACCGCGGCGATCTGGGGCCGCGGTGCCCTCGAGAACGAGTTCGGCGTGCATCCCCGCGAAATGGAATTCTTCATGGAGCGCAGCGACAAGAGCCACGGCGGCGCCACCGGCTTCAAGCCGCCAGCGGGCGTCACGGTGCATGCGATTCCCGCCACCACCAATATCGGCGAGATGCTCACGCGCGGCGAGCTCGACGCGACGCTGCTCTATCTCACCAACCCCAATCTGGTCGACCGCAGCCGCATCGACCTCGCCGCCGACCAGCGGGTGCGGACGCTGTTTGCCGACCGCACCGCCGAGGGCCGCCGCTACTACGCCAAGACCGGCCTCTATCCGATCAACCACGCCGTGGTGGTCCGGCGCACGCTGGTGGAGCAACATCCCTGGATCGCGCTGAATCTGTATTCGGCCTTTACCGCCGCCCGCGCCGCGGTGCTGCGCGCCGGCGCAGCGGCACTCGCATCCCATTTCGAAACCGGAATCATCGGCGACGACGTCAGGCGCGCGCTGGCCACCGACCCCATGGCCTATGGGGTGAAGGCGGCGCGAAAGGTGCTGGAGACGATCACGGAATACGTCCACGCCCAGGGGCTGACCGACCGGCGCGTCAAGCTCGAAGAGCTGTTCGCGCCCGCCACGATGGATTTGTGAGATTTTGTCCCTCCCCGATTTCGGGGAGGGTGGCCGAGCGAAGCTCGGTCGGGTGGGGGCCACGGGCACGGTCGAGCAAAGAAAGAACCCCACCCTGCCCTCCCCGAAGACGGGGAGGGATGAGCAAGGGTCCAAACCGGCTACATGGGTAACGGAGTAGACCGGCGACATGGGTAACAGGTCAACTGGTCGGCAGGGAGGACCTTGCCGATGGGCTGGATGGAGACCTGTGCCGTGGAAGAGCGGATGCGCTTTGTGATGGCGATTAT
>DASYNT010000257.1:0-3742 GCA_036008405.1 Xanthobacteraceae bacterium | reverse complement strand
CGCCGCCCTCAAATTGGAAAAGGCTCCGGCCTGAAACGTCTTGGCCGCATGTCCTGGCCGGATGTCTTGGCCGGAGGTCATGGCCGGAATGCCGTCCTCGGGCTGCGGACAAGATCCTCGCGACATGCCGGGGAATTCGTTTTCGGCGCGCGGCCATCCCAAGCTCGCTGCCGGCCCGGCGACGCGCGCTATGCTGCACTGCAGCGACCTGGAAAGCCCTTGCGCTCGGCCTTGGGATGGTCATGATTGAGGCGATTTCGTGCGGCGCACCCGGGGGCGCCCGCTGGGTGAATCAATGATCGGTATTGTTCTCGTAACCCACGGGCGGCTCGCAATCGAGTTCCGCTCCGCGCTGGAGCATGTCGTGGGCGCTCAGGAGCAGATGGAGACCGTGACCATCGGCCCGGATGACAATGTCGAGCAGCGGCGGCGCGACATCATCGAGGCGGTCAAGAAGGTCGATAGCGGCGACGGCGTCGTCATCCTGACCGACATGTTCGGCGGCACCCCCTCCAATCTCGCCATTTCAGTCATGAGCAGGCCCAAGGTCGAGGTGCTGGCCGGGATCAATTTGCCGATGTTGATCAAGCTGGTGAAGGTCCGCGACGAATTCCCGCTCGCCGATGCGGTGATGGCGGCCCAGGAGTCGGGTCGCAAATACATCACCATCGCGAGCCGCGTGCTGGCCGGCAAATGAGCGGGTCCGAACCATTGGAGGACTGCCCTCCCGATGTTCCCGCCGCCTCTCCGGAGGCTATCGTCAAGCACATTCCCATCGTCAACCAGCGCGGCCTCCATGCCCGGGCGTCCGCCAAGTTCGTTCAGACGGTGGAAAAATTCGACGCCGAAGTACGGGTGACGCGGTGCGGCGAATCTGTCGGCGGCACCTCGATCATGGGATTGATGATGCTGGCGGCGGGACCCGGCACCTCGATCACCGTCACGGCGACAGGAAATGAGAGCGCCGAAGTCATGGCCGCCCTGGAAGCGCTGGTGGGCGCCAGGTTCGGCGAAGAGGATTAAGCGGCTCTCCATCGGTTGGCGGTAGGGCGTCGCCAAGCGTCGCTCTCACCAGGACGCCAACCAACCTCCCATCGCCGGCCTCCCGAGAACATGAAGGCATACGCGTCTCTGATAATGACATAAGGATTTCTTTATATCTCTATTGCGACAGCGCGTTCGGCTTGCTATAGGCAGAGCCGCGCCTGAGACGTTTCAGCCCAACCGCACCGAGGGACCCATATGACCGCCGCGCCGAAGACATCCCGCACATCGCCCGCCAACCTCGCGGACCACGTCGTGAAGGACATCGGGCTCGCCGAATGGGGCCGCAAGGAGATCGCGATCGCGGAGATCGAAATGCCGGGGTTGATGGCGACGCGGGAGGAATACGGCCCGGAGCAGCCGCTGCGCGGTGCGCGCATCGCCGGTTCCCTGCACATGACGATCCAGACCGCGGTGCTGATCGAAACGCTCGCGGCGCTCGGCGCCGACATTCGCTGGGCGTCCTGCAACATCTATTCGACCCAGGACCACGCGGCGGCAGCGATCGCCGCCGGCGGCATCCCCGTATTCGCGGTCAAGGGCGAGAGCCTCGAGGATTATTGGGAATACACCCATCGCATCTTCGAGTGGGGCGACGGCGGCACCCCTAACCTGATCCTCGACGACGGCGGCGATGCCACCCTGCTCATCCATCTCGGCCTGCGCGCCGAGCAGGGCGAGACCGGGCTCATCAGCAAGCCCACCAACGAGGAGGAAGAAGTCCTGTTCGCCGCCATCAAGCGGCGCCTCCAGGACAAGCCGGGCTGGTACCGCAAGAACGCCGAGACCATCCGCGGCGTGTCGGAGGAAACCACCACCGGTGTGCATCGGCTCTATGAGATGCAGAAGAAAGGCACGCTGCTGTGGCCGGCGATCAACGTCAACGACAGCGTCACCAAGTCGAAATTCGACAACCTGTATGGCTGCCGCGAATCCCTCGTCGACGGCATCCGCCGCGGCACCGACGTGATGATGGCCGGCAAGGTCGCCATGGTCGCCGGCTTCGGCGATGTCGGCAAAGGCTCGGCGGCGTCGCTGCGCCAGGCCGGCTGCCGGGTGATGGTGTCGGAGGTCGACCCGATCTGCGCCCTGCAGGCGGCGATGGAGGGCTATGAAGTCGTCACCATGGAAGACGCCGCGGCCCGCGCCGACATCTTCGTGACCGCCACCGGCAATCTCGACGTGATCACCGTCGACCACATGCGCCGGATGAAGGACCGTGCCATCGTCTGCAACATCGGCCATTTCGACAGCGAGATCCAGGTCGCCGCCCTGAAGAATTTCAGGTGGCACAACGTCAAGCCCCAGGTCGACGAAGTCGAATTCCCGGACGGCAAGCGCATCATCCTGCTCTCGGAGGGGCGGCTCGTGAACCTCGGGAACGCCATGGGCCATCCGAGCTTCGTCATGTCGGCCTCCTTCACCAACCAGACGCTGGCGCAGATCGAGCTGTGGACCAATCCCGCCAAGTACGAGAAGAAGGTCTACACCCTGCCCAAGCGCCTCGACGAGAAGGTGGCGCGGCTGCATCTCGACAAGATCGGCGCCCGCCTGACGAGGCTGAGCCAGAAGCAATCGACCTATATCAGCGTGCCGGTCGAAGGGCCCTTCAAGCCGGACCACTACCGGTATTGAAGCAAACGGCGACGACGCGTCCATCGCGGGCGGGGCCGGGGGTCGGAGCTTCGCTCCGCACACGCGGCTATCCTGCCGTCACCGCTTCATGGATCGCATTGCAATGCCTGACGAGCGCGGGATGTGACGCCACGAACTGCCGCAGCGGCGTGTCGATGCGATAGAAATAGATGTTGGCGACAAAGCCGTAGACGCCGGCGTCGATGCTGGTCGGCTGCGGGCCGAACAGGAAACCGCGCTCGCCGATCAAAATCGCGACCGCTGCGAGGTCGGCGATTCCGCGCTTGTAGACCTCGGCGGGCTCGTATCGCCCGATGCCTTGATAATGGTAGCGCTCGAAATTGTATGTCCGTGCCGCCTCCATCCCGCTCGCGGTCAAGCTCGGATGGGTTTGGAGCATCGCATCGCGGAACAGCGGCCAGAATTGCGGGTCCTTCCATCGCGAATAGGACATGACCCAGTAGAGGTCGTCGAGCGTGCGGCGGATCATCAGGTCGGCGTGGCGCTGGGCCTCGGTCAGGGCGCTGTCGATCGGCAGGCGATACTTGCCCACGAGATGGGCGATGATCGCGTCGCTGTCGCCGACATGTTCGCCATCGTCGACGATGTAGGGCAGCTGGCCGCGTGGCGCCGCCTTCGCATCGAAAATATGCTCGTGCCTGAAGGGCAGTCCCACGAGCTTCAAGAACGCAAAAATCTTGAGCCCGAACGGGTTGTTGTCCGCGACCCCGAACAGTTCGGGGTAGGAATACAGGCTGAGCATCCCGGATGTCCTCCGCAGCGCGACCGAACCTGTGCGCTCTTGCCGTCATGCGAGGGCGGGCTCCCGCTGCGCCGCGCTCGCGCACAATTCCAAGTCAAGGTCCGCGTTTCTCTACATCCCGCCGGCCGGGCGGAAGCGGCGGCCGCGGCACTGTTGCAAAGGGCCGGGACACGCCGCTCCTTTCAGTCACGACTGGCAACGACGACCACATATCCATCGTGGTCACGAATCCACAACTCTCGGCACCCAGAATTTTCATTCTCTTCCGGTCCCTGCAGAATGGTCGAATTCATTTTCCGT
>DASYNT010000256.1:0-10300 GCA_036008405.1 Xanthobacteraceae bacterium | reverse complement strand
GCCCGACCGCGCAAACTGGCAAGCTCGGTTTTGTTGTCGAGCGAGGTGAGCAGCAAAAGAGCGAAGTCTTCCTTGGGGATAACGGTATCGTCCGTACAGTCATGCGCTACAAGAGCACCGTGCTGCTCGAGACAACTCAATACCAGGGCCTGTTTCAACTGGATCGGCTGGACAACGGCCGGCAAACGAAGTTCGAGCCCCAAAGCGATCTGAAGAAGCTCTTTCCCCTTCAGATCGGGCGCAATGTGGGCGCAAAATTCATCTCGGAAGCCAATGGTCAGCACTGCACTCTATCGGTCGAGATGGCGGTGAAAGGCCCGGACGTTCTCTACATAGGTCCGTGCAAATACAACGTGTTGAAGATCGAGCGCAGCGAGTCGCGGAGCACCGACCCTCCGCGCTTCGTCCATACCGATTACTATTCTCCCGAGCTGAAACTCATCCTCGGCAAGGAATACCGTGAGAACAACGGCGGCACGCACATAATCAAATACGATCGCATCTACCCGATGAAACGTTAGTCGTTGGCCGGCCTTGACAGACCTGCGTGCGGGCGGCTGTGCACTTTGGCGGTCGGAGCGGAAGAATGCTCGCGGCGCGGGTCTATCGAACCGAATTGCTCCGCCGCGCCGGCGGCGCTGAGCGTGCGCCGATTTCTTCCAGTCTTTTGAAAGCTGCTCGCGCGTACTCGTTTCCCTGGTTTGCGGCGAGCTTGTACAGGCGTGCGGCCTCGCGGTCGTCCTTCGGCAGGCCGCCGCGACCATCCCGGTACGTGTTACCGAGATTGACTTGCCCGGATGCGTTTTCCTGAGCTGCGGCGAGCTTGTACAGTCGCACTGCCTCGCGGTCGTCCTTCGCCACGCCGCCGCGGCCATCCCGGTACATGTTACCGAAATTGACTTGCCCGGATGCGTTTCCCTGGTCCGCGGCGAGTTTGTAGCGACGCGCTGCCTCATGGTCGTCCTTTGGCAAGCCGCTGCGGCCGGTTTCGTAGAAGAATCCGAGATAGCCCTGTCCGTCTGCGTTTCCCTGATCCGCGGCGAGCTTGTAGAGGCGCGCTGCTTCGCGGTCGTCGTTCGGCAGGCCGCCACGGCCGGTCGCATAGAAGAACCCAAGACTTGCCTGCGCACCTGAGTTTCCCTGGTCTGCGGCGAGTTTGTAGAGGCGCGCCGCCTCGCGGTCGTCCTTCCCCATTCCGCCACGGCCAGTCGCGTAAAGGTACCCGAGAACGGCTTGTCCGTCTGCGTTTCCCTGGTCTGCTGCAAGCTTGTAGAGGCGCGCCGCCTCGCGGTCGTCCTTCGCCAAGCCGCCACGGCCGGCCTCGTAGAAGCCCCCGAGATAGCCCTGTCCGTCTGCGTTTCCCTGGTCAGCGGCGAGCTTGTAGAGGCGCGCCGCCTCTTGGTCGTTCTTCGGGAGCCCGCCACGGCCGGTCGCGTAGAAACCCGCTAGTTTGACTTGCCCGGCTGCGTTTCCCTGATCCCCGGCGAGTTTGTAGAGGCGCGCCGCCTCGCTGTCGTCCTTCGCCAGCCCGCCGCCGCCGGTCGCATAGAGGAACCCGAGCCTTGCCTGCGCGCCTGCGTTTCCCTGGTCTGCTGCAAGCTTGTAGAGGCGCGCTGCCTCGCGGTCGTCCTTCGCCAAGCCGCCGCGGCCGGCCTCGTAGAAGCCCCCCAGATAGGCTTGCGCGCCTGCGTTTCCCTGATCTGCGGCGAGCTTGTAGAGGCGCGCCGCCTCTTGGTCGTCCTTCGCCAGCCCGCCACGGCCGGTCGCATAGAAGCGCCCCAGACTTGCCTGCGCGAGCGCGTTTCCCTGGTCTGCGGCGAGCTTGTAGAGGCGCGCCGCCTCGCTGTCGTCCTTCGCCAGGCCGCCGAGGCCGGTCTCGTAGAAGGCCCCGAGACCGGTCTGCCCGCCTGCGTATCCCTGGTCTGCGGCGAGCTTGTAGAGGCGCACCGCCTCGCGGTCGTCCTTCGCCAAGCCACCGCCGCCGGTCGCGTAGAAGAACCCGAGATTGACTTGCCCGCTTGGGTATTCCTGGTCTGCGGCAAGCTTGTAAAGGCGCGCCGCTTCTCGGTCGTCCTTCGTCAGGCCGCCACCGCCAGTCGCATAGAAAACCCCCAGATAGACTTGCCCCCCTGCGTTTCCCTGGTCCGCGGCGAGCTTGTAGAGGCGTGCCGCCTCGCGGTCGTCCTTTGCGAGACCGCCGCGGCCGGTCGCATAGAAGAACCCAAGATTGACTTGCCCGTTTGCGTTTCCCTGATCTGCGGCGAGCTTGAAGAGGCGCGCCGCCTCTTGGTCGTCCTTCGCCAGCCCGCTACGGCCCCCCTGGTACAAGACCCCGAGACCGTTTTGCCCGCCGGCGTCTCCCTGGTCTGCGGCGAACTTGAAGTGCACGCGTGCGGACTCGTAGTCCTTCGCCGCCAAATAAGCGCGGCCAAGCTGAAATGCGACGCGCGGATCATTCGGCGCGGCCTTGGCAGCAACATCGCAGGCAGGAATTGCGACCTTGGGATCAATCTTTTCCAGTAGGAGGCCCGGCACACCCGTCGGCCGGCTCTGATCGAGGGGGGCTGCCGCTGCCTGATCGCAGATATCAATAAGCGCTGCGGTGCCGTCTTGTGACCATGACGGACACGGACAACAAAGGAGAACCAAGCCGGCGAAAGCGGCTGCCGTCCGACGCATCGATGCCTCGCTAGGTTAGGACACCATGGTGGTTGTTGTCGATCGCATTGTCCATCTTACATGAACAGTCGCATGAAGCGATTCTTCGGTGTTTCGGCCTCGGCAAAGCCTCGTTCGCTGCCATCATGGCGCCCAGTGCGCGGAAGAGCCCCCGCCGCTCATCCCGCCGCGCGCATCGCGCGCCAGATGCGCTCGGGGGTCGCCGGCATGTCGATGTGGCGGACGCCGAATTCCGATAGCGCGTCGATCAGCGCGTTGGTGACGGCAGGCATCGCCCCCACCGTTCCCGCCTCGCCGGCGCCCTTGACGCCGAGCGGATTGGTCTTGGTCGGAACCGGATTGCTCTTGATCTGCACCGCGGTGAGATCGCTCGCCCGCGGCATCGCATAGTCCATGAACGAGCCCGTCACCAGCTGCCCGGAGGGGTCGAACCTGATGTCCTCCTTGAGGATCTGTCCGACCCCCTGGGCGATGCCGCCGACGATCTGGCCGTGCAGCAGCAGCGGATTGAGCACGGTGCCGACATCGTCGACGACGCTGTAGCGCGCGATCGCGGCCTCGCCGGTTTCGCGATCGATCTCCACCTCGCAGACGTGGCACCCATTGGGATAGTTCTCGCGCTCGCCGCGATAGACGGCGGCGGCGATCAGGCCGGGCTCCATGCCGGCGGGCAGGCGGGCGGGCAGCGCGGCGAGCCTCGCCACGTCCTTGATGGTGAGGGTCCGGTTGGTCGCGGGCGCGGCAAACACGCCGTCGGCGAACGTCACCGACTTGGCATCGACATCGAGGGCGAAGGCGGCGATTTCGCGCGCCTTTTCGATCACTTTCGCGGCCGCCGCGGCGACTGCCGAGCCGCCCAGTGTCGCCGAGCGTGAGCCGCCGGTGCCCTCGCCGAAGAACACCTGGTCGGTATCGCCCTGGAGGTATTGGATGTCGTCGGGGTCGACCCCGAGGCGGTCGCAGACGATCTGCTTGAACACGGTCTCGTGGCCCTGCCCCTGGTTGATCGATCCCGTCAGCAGGGTGATGGTGCCGCCGCGATCGAACCTTATCTCGGCGCCTTCATAGCTCGGCGCGCCGGCGCGCTCGATGGTGTTGGAAATACCGAATCCGCGCAGCTTGCCGCGCCGGCTCGATTCCGCGCGCCGCGCCGGAAAGCCGCCGGCATCGGCGAGCCGCAGCGCCATTTCCATGTTCTCGGCGAATTCGCCGCAGTCATAAGTGAAGGTGAGGCCGGTCTTGAACGGCATCGCGGCAGCGGGAATGGTGTTGCGCCGGCGCAATTCGGCGGGGTCGATGCCCAGCTGGCGGGCGGCGAGGTCGATCATCCGCTCGATGACGAAAGCCGCCTCGGGGCGGCCGTTGCCGCGGTAGGGACGGATCGGATTGGTGTGGCTGAACACGGCGGTGACGTCGGCATGGATTGCCGGCGTACGATAGACGCCGGCGAGCGATCCGAGATTGGCGACGAAGGCCGGCATCGCCACCTGCAGATAGGCGCCGACGGCGGCGATCGTCTTGACCCGCAGCCCGAGAAACGTGCCGTCGGCCGCGAGCGCCAGCTCGGCATCGGTGACATGGTCGCGGGCCTGGGCATCGCTGAGAAAGGCCTCGGAGCGCGTGCTGACCCACTTCACCGGCCGGCCGACGGTCTTCGACGCGAGCAGCACCAGCGCGACCTCGTTGTAGACCGCGGATTTCATCCCGAAGCTGCCGCCGATGTCGCCGGCGACGACGCGGATGCGCCGCTCCGGCACCTTGAGCACATCTTGCGCCAGCTCGGCGCGAAACGGGTGGCCGCGCTGCAGCGTGGTGTAGATGGTGTAGCGGCCGTCGGCGCGGTTGTAGTCGCCGATGCTGCCGCGCGGCTCCATCGTCACCGCGGTCACGCGATTGATGACGAAATGCCCGCGCACGACATGGGCGGCACCGGCGAACGCGGCGTCGGTCGCGGCCTTGTCGCCTGCCAGATGGACGAAGCAGATGTTGTCCGGGCAATCGTCCCACACCAGCGGCGCCCCGTGCGCCAGCGCCCCGGCGGTCGAGACCATGGCCGCGAGCGGCTCGTAGTCGACCTCGATGAGTTCGGCGGCATCCACCGCCTGAAAATAGGTTTCCGCCACCACGAAGGCGACATAGTCGCCGACCCAGCGTACCCGCTCGCTGGCAAGCGCCGGATAGCGCGGCCGGTACATCGGGCCGCCGTCGCGGCGTTTCATCCCGCCGGGGACCGGAAGGTCGCCCCACCCGGAGGCGTCCCAGTCGGCTCCGGTCAACACGGCGAGGACCCCGGGTGCCGCTTTGGCCTTGCCGGCGTCGATGGCACGGATGCGGGCATGGGCATGAGGCGACCGCAGCACGTGACCGAACGCCATTCCCGGCAACACCATGTCGTCGACGTAACGGCCCCCGCCCCTGACCAGCCTCGGATCCTCGAAACGCGATACCGCCTGACCAATTCCGTATTTTCGCACCCGCCGCCCTCCTGCCGTCCGCCCGCGTTACCGCTGTTCCGGCTCCGGTAATATCTGCACCATCGGGGAATTCACTTTGCGCCCAATTCGCGTTGCGTCCTCGCCCGGGCGGCCACGACCGGGGGTTGGAGAATCGGCGACACCTTCCGGAGCATATTTCCGATTATGGTGACTCCATTGATGTCATTGCCCGGCTTGACCGGGCAATCCAGTACTCACGGTCGGTGTTTACTGGATCGCCCGGTCAAGCCGGGCGATGACAGTGAAGTGTGAATGTCGAGCTGGACGAAAAACGGGGAGTGCCTCGCTGAGGCACCTCCCGAAGAACGCTTTAGGGCGCCTTGCCCTGGACCTCGTCCTTGCCTGTCAGGGTTTCCATGAAGGCGACGAGATCGAGCCGTTCCTGATCGGTCAATCCGATCGGAAACAACAGGGGGGAGCGGCTGGGGCGGGCGATGCCGCCCTTTTCGTAAAGCTTCACCACGTCGCCGAGGGTTGCGACCGAGCCGTCATGCATGTACGGCGCGCGCAGCGCAACCGAGCGCAGCGTCGGGGTCTTGAAGGCGAAATTCAGCGCCTCGTCCTTGACCTCGCGTCCGCGTCCGGGATCGGTGGTGGTGGTGCCGATATCGTGGAAATTGTCGTCGGTGAATCTCCAGCCGCTGTGGCAGGCCGAGCATCCCGCCCTGCCGGTGAACAGCGCAAAGCCGCGCTTGGCGGCGGCCGGGATAGCGGCCTCGTCGCCGCCGACCCAGCGATCGAACGGAGCGGGCCCCGGCTCGATGGTGCGTTCGAACGCGGCCAGCGCCTCGGCGATGGCATCGATATCGATCGGCCTGCCGGGCAGGGCGGCGGCGAACTTGGTGACGTATTCGGGGACCGACCGGATGCGCGCCTCGATGGTCTCGACCTTGACCGGGGTGTCGGTCTCCCGCATCGACATCGACCCGGTAGCGATCGACGACTTCGCCTGCGCTTCCAGGGTGGCGTTGCGTCCGTCCCAACCCACCGGCGCCTTTCCGGCATGCCCCAATCCGATCAGCGGCTGCGACTTGCGCGAAGTCGGCTTGCCGGAATCGTTGCGGGGCCGGGCGTCGGTCACGACCCAACCGAGCGCGGGGGTATGGCACGTCGCGCAGGCCGTCTTGCCGGACGCCGAGATGCGCGGATCGAAGAACAAGTCGCGGCCGAGGCCGGCCAGCGCCGGGTTCGCGACCGCAATCGGCGGCGGGCGGCGATAGTCTCGCTTCGAGGCGATGAGATTGGGCGCCTGTGCGTGCGCCGGCGCGGCCGCCGCGACGACGTTGAGAACGAACGCGGCCAGCGCCGCCGATGTCGCGATGCTTCTTGCGATGCTCATGTGATCACCTCGTCGGTAGCGCTCGTGCTTGGAGGCAGGCTTGCACCCGTTGGCGACCGCCGTTCTCCGCTGGCTTCGGATTCATTGGCACAGCCTCATGCGGTGCGTCAGGTGAGGACAATAATGGCGATGGACGATACACTCAACGCGTCGCTTGTCCCCGGGTTTCGGCGTTGCTCCATGTTCGTCCGCCAAATGCGCGTCCGCCAATCCACTCTATTAGTCTGTGGCGAAGCAATAAAAGAGACCGCCGCCGCCGGACATTTGCAGAGCCTCCTCGCTGCATCCATTTGTCGCGCGCGCGGAGTTCCACGAATTCGGGTTTTCGCCCGGGCCGGCTCGATCGAAGTAACCGACCTGCGCGCTCCCGGCGCCACTCGAGGTCCAGTTGCCACAGTTGCGCTGTGCGCCGCGGGGGAAGGCAGCGCCATCCGGACGCGAACCGGTCAGGATCTCGTGGCGCTCTGCGTTCACCTGGTCGGCGGGCTCGGTGGCGGCAGTCTCCTTGCCGAGCTTGCTCATGGCGCCATGAAGCGCCGCCAAGTGTTGCGCAATCAGATCGCCCTCGGAATTGTACCAGGGCCCTCCGCCGATGCGGTCCCGCGCGTTCACGGCCGGCGTGGTGTCCGTCGCCTCCGTGCTCAGGTAAGCGCGCCAGGTATGATCGCCCGCACCTTGAGCTTGCGCCAGGGCCTGGCAGTGCGCATCGGCTCCGGCGAGGCCTCCGAGGTCCCCGCCTTTGCCGGATCCCTTGCTGGTGACGAAAAAACGCGTCACCGACTTGTTTCCTCCCATCGGGATCGATGCCGGCGCCGCGTTCGACGCCACGGCCGGTGCATTGCCTGCACCCGTCTGGGGTTCGTTCTTTTGATCGCACCCCGACAGGACCAACGCCACGGTCAACGCACAGCCCAGCCGAAGCGATGCGATCTCTTTCCCAAATTTTCTCATGCCCCCGTTCTCCTCGCTGCGCATTTAGCTGGTAGCTCGCTTAATCGGGTTTCCCTGTCGACGGCGCGCCTCCAGCGTGGCAGACCCGAACATGTCTGGCCGGCCGGCAGCCCTTTCCTGAAACATCCCCTATCTTACATCATGCTACAACGGCGCCCCCGATCGTCGGCGTGCCAATGCTCCAGTTCGCAGCCCAATGGCGGCCGCAGGGAATGCTGCCATTTGGAGAGAGGAAACCCGCCCCGTCATTGCACCGGCGCCCGCGGCATTATAGGTTGCGCGTCGACCCCGCACGGCGGACCCGGCGTGGCCCATTCTCGCCCCGGTCGCCGAATTCACCCGGAATGGGTGCGTGATCCACACGGAGGAAATCGAATGTCGCTGAGAAACATCAACCGAAATCTCGCCGCAGGAATCGCAACCGGGGTGTTGATGTTCGTTGCGCCCTGCGTTTGGGCGGCAGACGGAGGCAACGTGCAAGGGGTGATCGGCGATGCCACCGGGAAGCCCGTCGCCGGCGCCTTCGTGAAATTGAAGAACGACGAGAAGCGATTGACCTTCATGGTGATCAGCCGGGACCAGGGCCGCTTCGAGGCGAAAGACCTGCCGCCGGGCAGATACCGGGTGCAGGGCGTCGCCGGCGACAATCAGACCGAGTGGTTTCCCAATGTGATCGTCGCCCCCGGCGGCGAGGACGCCAAGGTCGGATTGCGGCTGACCCTCAGGCGGGGCCCGTCGCTCGCCCCGGCATGGCCGCAACGGGTACCGGAGGCGCAGGTCGACAAGACGCCCACGGACGAAAGCGGCCTGCCGCAGGGCGCCGGTCGCCAGATCGTGGCCGAGCGGTGCATTTCGTGCCACGACCTGCAGCGCGTCCTGGTCAAGCGATCCGACCGCGACGACTGGGACCACACCGTAGCCAGAATGCGCACGCGCATGTCGGTGGCGTCGATTCCCGACCTGAGCCCGGCGGAGACGACCGCGGTGGTGAATTATCTGTCGGAGAAATTCCCGCTGGTGCAGCCCTATGATGCCAACAGCCGCCTGCCGAGAACGGTGCTGAGCGGCAAGGCCATCCAGTACCGCGCGGTGCAATATGATCTCGTCAACCATCACGCCGAGCCGCATGACGTGGCGGTAGATCCCAAGGGCAATCCCTGGGTGGCCGAGCGCGCCGGCAAATTGGGCCGCCTCGACGCCAAGACTCTCGAATTCACCGAGATCGCTACCCCGCCCGGCCCGGCCGCGCCGGACCGCCAGAGCCTGGGCAATCCGCAGATCGATTCCAAGGGCATGCTGTGGGTGCCGGACGGCCCCAACGCCCGCTGGCTCAGCTACGACACGAACTCCGCGAAGTTCGTTTCCTATGCGTGGCCGCGGGGCAAAGGCAATGCCGGCGGCAACAGCATGGCCATCCATCCGGACGGCACCATCTGGGCGACCGGCGGCGCCGGCGAGGCCCGGCAGCTCAACCCGGCCACCGGAGAGTTCAAGTTTTTCCCGGCCCCTGCCACCAAGACCCAGAAGAATCCCGGCGCTTACGGCCTCACGGTGGCCGGTGACGGATCGGTTTGGTATGCCGAGGACGAGGCCGACCTGATGGCCCGCGTCGATCCCGTCACCGGCAAGGTCGACGAATACAAGATCCCCTACGAAGGCCACGCCTATCCGCGCCGCATGGGCGCCGACGCCAATGGCGATCTGTGGGTGGGCCTGTGGAAGGCCGGCAAGCTGATGAAGATCGATCACAAGACCCGGCAGATGACCATCTACTCACCGCCCACCAGCGTGATCGGCTCCTACTCGGTGGTGGTGGACAAGAAGAACAACTACGTCTGGATGAGCGGGCAGCAGGCCGACATGATCGTGCGGTTCGACCCCAAGACCCAGGAATGGGTCGAATTCCCGCTGCCCGAGGCGGAAACCGACGGGCGCCGGATCGATATCGATCCGACCAATCCAAATCGGATCTACTTCGCCGGCAATATCCCGGGCCGCATGGGCTATATCGAGGTTCTGCCGCAGTAGCAGCCATAACGGAACGGGCCGTGGGCCAGGTCCTGTTGGATCTGGCCGCGACTGCCTTCGCGACCAGGTTGCCGCATGATCAGACGACGCGAGTTCATCGTGGGGCTCGGTGCGGCCGTCTGGCCCGTTGCGGTGCCGGCGCAGGAATTGGGGCTTCCGGTCATCGGGCTTCTGCACGGCGCGACCGTCGAGACCTACGTTCCCGACGCGGCCGGATTTGCGAGCGGCCTAAAGGAAGCGGGCTTCGTCGAGGCGCAAAATCTCGCCATCGAATACCGCTTTGCGAATGGCCGGCCCGACCAGCTGGCGGCGCTGGCGGACGATCTCGTCAGCCGTGGGGTGGCGCTCATCGTGGTGGGCGGCGACGCCCGCGCGGCCGTTGCGGCGAAACGCGCGACCGCGACGATCCCGATCGTCTTCGTGATCGGTTCCGATCCCGTCAAGCTCGGCCTTGCCGCCAGCCTGGACCATCCCGGCGGCAACGCCACCGGCGCGACCTTTCCCACCGCGGGGCTCATGAGCAGGAAGCTCGCGCTCCTGCGCGAAATCATGCCCCGGGCGAGACGCGTCGGCTATCTCGGCGAAGACCCGCAGGCCTATGGTGCCGCCGCCGCACTGGCGCGGGAAATCGAGGACCTCAAAGGCGAAATACGGGCGGCGGCCGATCCGCTCGGCTGGCAGGTCGTGGTCGCGGAAGTCGGCGGCGACCATGACTACGAATCCGCCTTCGCCATGTTTGCCGAACGCCGCGCCGATGCATTGGTCGTCGCCCCGTCTGCCGTCTTCGCCAACGATTCCGATGACATCG